>JBEKOF010000306.1:0-5823 GCA_049522055.1 Verrucomicrobiota bacterium
CTGGCCGCCTTCCGCCTCCAGCAACCCTCCCGCGCGCTCTCCTGGGGTTATTTGCGGCCCCTGGCCGCGCAACTCTGCGCCGCTCTGGAGTACGCGCACAACGAGAAAGTCATCCACCGGGATCTAAAGCCGGCGAATATGATGGTGGACAGCCGGGGGCGGTTGAAGCTGGCGGATTTTGGGATAGCGGCGGTGGCTAGCGACTCGATGAGCCGCATTTCGATGCGGCACTCGACCAGCGGGACGCTGCCCTACATGAGTCCGCAGCAGGTGAGGGGCCAGCGTCCGCAGGCGGCGGACGACATTTATGCGCTGGGAGCGACGCTTTATGAATTATTGACGAGCCAGTTGCCTTTTTGCAGTGGAGACATCAGCCACCAAGTGTTGAACGAAGCGCCGGAGCCGATGGAGGACCGGCTGGCGGCGTTGGGGATGCGGAACGACATCCCGCCGGATGCGGCGGCGCTCATCATGGCGTGTTTGGCGAAGGAGCCGGGGCAGAGGCCGCAAAGCGCGCGGGTGGTGGCGGAGTGGATCGGGGTGGAGTTGGTCGTGAAACCGTCCACGGAAAGTCTGGCGGCGGCGTTTTTTCCCAAAGCGCCGTCCAGTTCTGGGTCGGTGGTGGGTGAGCCGGCAGAAGAGAGCCGCTCCACGACGGCGGGTGATGGGGGGCCGCCTATGCCGCCAGGAATGTTGGAAGCAGGAAAGAGCCGCTTCAGGCCGGCGGGTTATGGCCGGAAGCTGGCGGCGGTTGGGATAGTGGCGCTGGTGGTGGCCGCGGCTTTTTGGCTGCGGAAAGGCAGTCAGCGCGGCAACAATTTCAGTTCGCCCGTGGCGGCCAAAGTTGCCGCTCAAACCGAGCCTGCGAGCGAGTTGCAAGCGCCGCCTGTCGCCGCGCCTCCGCAAGCTGCTGCCAGAGCGGCCAATGCAGCGCCACCATTGGCTCGAACTGTGCAGACTCCGCCCGCACTTTCTGCTGCTGGACTTAGCCAGGATGAAACATGGTCGTTCACAACCATTGCTGGAAAAGCGGGAAGCAAAGGTGCGAGAGATGGGTTTGGCAGCGACGCGCTATTCAACTTGCCATCGGGTATCGCGGTGGATCATGAGGACAATTTATATGTGGGCGACTCTTACAATTACACGATTCGACTTATCAAACCTTCCGGTGAGGTGGGCACTTTCGCCGGTTTAGCCGGAACCGCAGGTAGCAACGATGGTATGGGAGCCAACGCTAGATTTGGGTATACCCAAGGAGGAATGGCAGTGGATCGCGCTGGCAATGTTTACGTGGCCGATTTTTCGAATAATACGATTCGAAGAATCACCCCTTCGGGATGGGTGACCACATTTGTGGGCAATGCGGGAGACATCGGCAGCGCCGATGGCCCCCCGACAGCCGCGCGTTTCAATCACCCTAAAGGCCTTGCAGTCGGGCCGGATGGAGACATTTTCCTGGAAGATCGCGCAAACAACACGATCAGAAAGATCACTCCTGAAGGGGTGGTCAGCACTCTGGCTGGCAAAGCCGGGGTCAACGGAAGCATGGATGGGCCTGCTGCCAGTGCTCGCTTTAATGCCCCATTTGGCCTTGCGGTGGACTCGCGGGGTTTTCTTTATGTGACGGAAAGTGGAAACTGCACCATTCGGGTAATCAATCCGGGCGGAGTGGTGAGCACTTTAGCGGGCAAACCTGGCGTCGCGGGCAGCGCCGACGGCGCAACATCCAGCGCGCGATTCAACGGACCGCGTGGCATTGCGGTAGATGGCAGCGGCAATCTCTATGTGGCAGATTTTGGAAACAACACAATTCGCAGAATTGCCAGCGCCGGTGTCGTGACGACCATTGGCGGGCTTGCCGGGAACGGAGGAATCAGCGATGGGGCGGGTGCGGTTGCCCGATTCAATGGTCCTGACGCCCTTGCTCTGGACACTCAGGGAAATATCTATGTGTGCGACAAGTTCAACAACACCATTCGCAAAGGAGTTCGCCGTTCCGTTCAGACCGTGGCAAACGTGGAGTCCCAACGCCGGCCAGTCACGTCCGCGGATTGGAGGCGTGGTTTGGTGCTTTATTTCAGCTTCAATGAACCACCGAAAAATGCCGTGGTCCGAGATGAAAGCGGCTCGGGCAATGACGGACATGTGGTGAATCTCCGATGGACGGCGCAAGGGCGGCGCGGCGGAGCTTTCCAATTCGGCCTGAACGACAGTTACATTACCGTGACGAATAAGGATGAGCTCAACCCGGCGCGCTTGACCCTGGCAGCTTGGATCAAAACCTCGTACACAGACCGGGTTTGGCGGCGCATTCTTGATAAGGGCACGGGCAAGGGCTATGTTCTGTCAATGTGTGGCAATGAGGCTGACAACAAGGGAATGTCGTACGGAGGCCAAGTGGATATCGAACCGGGGAAAACCGCTGCATTTTCCGGAATTCAGGTGGCGGATGGAAAGTGGCACCACGTCGTCGGCACCTTTGATGGCAAGGACGCGAAGATCTATGTGGATGGGCGGCTTGTTGGCAAACAAGGGCACTGGGTGGGAGAAATACCGCACACCCCCTACGATCTGACCATCGGCGCAAATCGGTCCAATCCCGACGGGTCTTTGGGCGAAATTGGCGCTTCCTTTAATGGCCTGATGGACGACGTGATGATGTTCAGTCGCGCCCTATCTGCCGATGAAATCCAAGCGTTGTTCAAGTCCCAAGGCGGGGTGCTTGCGCCACCACCAGCACCAGCCTCCGCGACTGCTCCAACACAGATCAAGCCAAACGCGACCGGCCGCATAAACCAGGACAAGCAACTTTACGATGAAGGCTTGATCAGTAAGGCAGACTACGACCGCAAGGTGAAAGAAATCCTGGATTCGCATTGAGTTGATCTCCGCACCTGGACAGTTTGTTACAAGCTCCGGGAGAAGTTCTTCGATGTCTGAAGCGATGCCATTGCAGCCGGAACAGACGCTTGCGCAGGGGCGGTTTGTTCTTGTCAACCGCCTGGGGCGTGGCGGCATGGGCGAGGTCTGGCTGGCCCGGGATGAACGGCTGCGGGAACCGGTGGCGCTGAAGTTCTTGCCGCCGGAGATTCGCGGCGATCCGAGCGCGCGGGATGATCTCCGCCGCGAAACCGCCCGCATTCCGTGTCGGCAACAACCTCCAACCATAGTTGTTTCCATGCCAGAGGTCGGTCAACGAGCCAGCCCGGAAGCGGTAAGATCGTAACATGCGACGCCATGATCAACCCGGAGGAACATCTTGCCATGGGTTATCGCCGGAGTGCTCCACTTGACGGCGCCAACCGCAGTCGAACCAAGCAATCGGCCATCCTGAGAATCCAGCATTTCGATCTCTTTGGAGTTATCACTCAAAATAAAAAGTTTGCCGTTTACCAGAATGGGCGACGCATATTGACTGTCGGGTATGGGCGTATGCCAAACCATTTCACCGGTCTTAAGGTTCCGGCAGACGATCTGGTAGCCCCCGCGCAAGGAGTAAGGCTGCTGCCATGTGGCATAATTGGACACCCATGCAGTATAGTTCGACCGCGCGTTCCATCCAGTTTCAAGCATAAAACACCGGTCGACACTCGCTGCCGGTGTTGAAAATTCATCGCCACAGGGCACATGCCACAACTGGTGGGGTGGGTCGGCGGAAAGGTCAAAACTCCATAATTCATCCTGGCTGGTGGCGAGAAGGATATTACCCGACACGACAGGGGTGACCCCGTAGGTGGTAAGATGTTTTCCTCCGCCCGGCAGATCCCAAACGTTGTTGCCAGTTTTTGCATCAAGGCAGGAGAGTCGATTTTGCCCGGTATAGACGATACGATCTCCGGGACAAATGGATACTGACGAATTCGCGCCTGACCACCCGCCGCCTTCTGCCGCTTGCCATAGAAGCTTGCCGGTTTGGAGATCGTAACCGAGTGGCGGCCCACAGAGAACAACAGCCACATCAGCGACAATCGCAAAAGACGAACAAACTTCCTGACGCGGCCCGTTCAAACCCGGATCCTTTGACGGAAGATGCGAGTCCTTTTCCCAGATAACCACGCCGGTGGCTGCGTCCAAGCAATAACAAAATCGTGCTCCCATGATAACACAACGTCCCCAGCTGATGCATGGCGTTCCCGAGGCATCGTGCAATGTAACCATGGGTACCGGAAAATCCCTCTGCCATTCTATTGCGCCTGTCTTTTCGTCCAGACAAACAACCGTGTCTAATTTTGCCTCCCTTTGGTGGATATAGACATAGACACGCCCATTGGCCACGACCGGGCTGCTGCTGCCTCCGGATGGCAACCCCTTGGTGACCCACATTCTGTTGGGTCCGTCGGGTGGCCACGAACTGGCCAGAACCTCGGCGGAAGTTCCCGAACCATTGCGATTCGGTCCGCGCCACTCCGGCCAATCGGTTGCCCTCTGTGCCTTTTCGCTTTCAATCCGAATGGATTGCCGCTTCGCGAAAGCGTCGGTCTTCTTTCTCTGCTCCTCCGCCTCGAATTGTTCGGCTTTGGCGGGGTCATAGCCGTACTTTTTCTGCAAGAAATCCGGCAAATCGCTCAGTGGAACACGCTTGGCCCCGCGGTCAAAGAAAATAATCGCATAGGCGGGATTGACGCTCGAAATCGTGACATTGGTCAGGTTCTGCCCGCGTATTGACAACACTGGAAAGACATTCGTGTCATTCCCTTGCGCCGCCGCCGTGCAATCAGTCACTCCGGCTATTGCCGCGAGTGCGAGCCATGCCTGGATTCTCATAAACTCATTTTGCGGGTTCCTATATCTTGGCTGGGATTTCCCATTTGGATTCTGGCCCACGACCAGCGTGGGCCTTTTTTGCGATGCTCTTCCTCCTCCACAGGTTTGCAAGTCATTTTTCGCACTTTTTTTTGGAATCTATTCCAGGGGGAATGCTGTAAATCAGGGCGATTATCTAATTGTTTATTCAAATATAAACCATTGCCCTGCAAATTGTTAAATTATTCTCTGAATATTATGCCCGAATTAATTCCCGAATTAATTCCAAATAGCGAATTAATTGCCCGGGAAATTTAGCATTTAATTCAAAACTCGCTGTGGGAAAGGCGTTTAAAATTAAATCCATTTAATTATTCCGGGCATTTTCCTGGAATTATTAATACCAATGAAATTGCGGACCCGGCAATAAATATGGGACTCTCCCGTCACCGCCGGAATAACCACCAATATCAATTTGCCCGGTGCTGCGGACGCCGACCATGACATAGGCTGTGGTGATTTTTTAATTCAAGTCGGGCAAATAATCTGTGCCTCCCAGTCCATGCCGCTCATGGCGAAATTGACCCCGATCCCCGAATCCGGCATTTTGCTGTCCGCATGACCCTGGTTGAAAATCAACACACCGTTGTTCCTCCCGCTTCAATGATCGGCGACTCGCGCCTGGATCTGCGAAAGCTTGACTAATCCGGTTTGGGAGGCCAGACCTTGAGCAAGAACAGGTGATCATCATGAAACTTCGAACTTTGTTTTGCTCCACTCTCGTTTGCTCTCTCGCCCTTGTTGCGGGTCGGGTTGGAGGCGGCGCCAGCCCAGCCGATTCAGCTTCGGACATCCCCCACTTGCGGAAGCAGGGGACCGCCACCCAACTGATCGTGGATGGCAGGCCGTTCTTGGCGCTGGCGGGAGAATTGAGCAACAGCTCTGCCACCGGCGTGGATTACATGAAGCGGGTCTGGCCGAAGATCGTCGCCCAGACAGGACTCAACACCGTTCTCGCCGGCGTTTCCTGGAACCAGATCGAACCACGGGAAGGCAAGTTCGACTTTACTGTGCTGGACA
>JBEKOF010000307.1:0-5723 GCA_049522055.1 Verrucomicrobiota bacterium
TCCACTTTACCTGACCGCAAATTTTTTGTCGCGGCAGAGTTATTCACCGTCGGCTGCGGGGAGCTTCCACGGGCTCTCCTCGCCGCCGGATGAATAACTCTGGAAACCGTATCAGAACGCAACTGGCCGTTGCAGGCAGCCGGAGTGTTCTTCGCGCTGGGCGGGTTCTGGGTTTGGAGCATGGCCTGGAAACAATCCGCGGCCAATCGTCGGCGCGCGATGGCAGCCGGCCAATACCCGAACGAAACGGCGCTGGCCGATTACCGCTGGCATCCCGATGGATTCGAAGTGTCGGAATGGACCCGCCTGGCCAAGGCGCTCGCCATCGCCCTGGGGTTGACGCTTTTTCTCTCCATGTTCAACTGGTTTGCCTTCCGCTCCAACGCGCCGTGGCTGTTCAAAGGCATCGTCGGTCTCTTCGACCTCATCGCCCTGGGAACGTGGTGTCAGGCCGCGGTGCAACTGGGTCGCGCCTTCAAGTTCGGACATTTCCGGATTGACTTCGCCTCGTTTCCTTTCCGCCTGCCCAATCCGGTCGTTCTCCACTGGCACTCCTCCGGCGGAATCAACCGCGTCAACAAAGGGACGTTCACGCTCCGGTGTGTCGAGGAATGGATGGAGAGCCACGGCAGCGGGAAAAACCGAAGTGTCATCCTGGTTCACGAAGAAGTCTGGAGCGCAAAATGGCTTCTGGAGCAGCCGCGCAATTTTCAACTCAAGGATAAAGTCGAACTCCGTTACGAACTGCCCGCGACGGCCCAGCCGACAAACCTCAGCGCCGGCAAGCCGGTCTTTTGGGAACTGCAAGTCCAACTCGACCTCCCCGGCCTTGACTTCAACGAAACCTATCTCGTGCCGGTGTACGGCAATACATCAACCATGGCGCCGGCATTATGACGGGCGCGGGCGGAGGAAATGGCGGTGCTGGGCAAAGACGCCGCGCAACGCCAGCGAGGCGGCGTCCTGCATCTCCTGCAGCTCGCGGTAGATTCTGGCGCGGGCGCATTCCGGCTCGGCGGTTTGTGAGCAGTTCAAGCGCACAAATTCATCGGTGATCTGGCTGATGGAAACCCGTTCGCCGCGCTCCCGGCGCCAGCACCAAAGCGCCTGCAACGCCGCCCCATAAGCAGCTCCTTCGCCCACTTGGAGGGTGACCACTTCCGCCTCGAACACGTCGGCCATGATCTGCCGCCAGAGTTTGGAGTTGGCCCCCCCGCCGGTGGCGCGGATCTGGCGGGGCTTGACCCCCAACTGCCGCAGGCGGCGCAAGCCGTAGTTCATGCCCAGGGTCACCCCTTCCAGGGCCGCCCGCGCAAAATGAGCGGCGGTGAAAGTGGCGGGATTGGCCCCGACCCAGACGCCGGTGCCATCCGGGACGCTGGGAGTCCGCTCGCCCTGAAGATAGGGCAGGAGAAACAGGCCGCCGGAGCCGGGCGGGGCCTGGGCGGCCCGGGCGTCGAATTGGGCGTGTGTCAGACCGAAATCCTGGCGCACCATCTCAGTGGCGAGGGTGACGTTCATCGTGCAGAGCAAGGGCAGCCAGCGGTTGGTGGAGTCGCAAAAGGCGGCGATTTCGCCGCGGGGATCAATCACCGGTTTTTCCGAGCAGGCGTAAATGGTTCCGCTGGTGCCGAAGCTGGCGGTGACCACCCCGGCGCGGGTGTTGCCGGTGCCGATGGCCCCCATCATGTTGTCGCCCCCGCCGGCGCTCACGAGCACCTCGGGCCGCAGACCCAATTGGCGCGCGGTGGAGGCCGCCAAGACGCCGGCCGGTTGATCGCTCCGAAGCAACGGCGGCATCAGGGCGGGCAACCGGGGATCAACGGCGCGCAAAGCTTTTTGCGACCAATCTCTTGTCCGCACGTTGAGGAGGGCGGTGCCGCTGGCGTCGCCGAATTCCATCACGCGGTTGCCGGTGAGCCAGAAGTTCAAATAATCGTGCGGCAGCAGCACGGTGGCCAGGCGGGCGAAGTTTTTCGGCTCCTTGCGTTTGAGCCAGAGGATTTTCGAGGCGGTGAAGCCGGGCAGGATGGCGTTGCCCAATTCGGCGATGGTGGCGTCGGGTCCGCCCAGCTTGCGGGTCAGGGCGTCGCATTCGGCGGCGGTGGAGGTGTCGCACCAGAGTTTGGCGGGGCGGATGACGGCGCCGGCGCGGTCCAAGGGCACAAAGCCGTGCTGTTGGGCGCTGACGCCGATGGCCACGACCTGGGAGGGCGCGGCGCCGGCCTGACGCAGGGCGAGCTTGATGGCGGCGGCGGCGGCCTCGCGCCAGACGCGGGGATGTTGCTCCTTGGCGCCGGCCGGCAAACCGGGGACAAGGCCGTAAGCGCGGGCCGCTTGGCCCAAGACCACGCCGCGGCGGGCGTCGAGCACCAAAACTTTGGTGGATTGGGTGCCGCTGTCAATGCCGAGGAGAAGAGTGCGCATGGAAAAGGATTGGCGGGTGCGGCGTTATTCCGATTTGCGTTGGGAAAAGCGGGCCGCCGCGTCCGGGGGAATTTCCATCAGTCCTGGTCCCGCAACGCGAAACCAGCCAGGGCACCCAGAGAGATGACCAGGGAGGCGGCTTCGAGCCATTTGCTCACGAGGATGACGGCCCAGATGGAAATCCATACGCCGAAAACAACGGCAGCGAACATGATGATTTCTCCGCGAGTTCGTTCCATAAACAGGAGGGGAATATAGGGAGGGATTTTTTTGAGATCAAGCGCATAATGCCGGGTTCCGTCCTTCTTCCATCATCCACTTTTCTTGGCGTCCTTGCGTTAATGAATTGGGAGGCAACTGCGCCGGCCGGGGCGGTTTGACAGCGGGCCAATCTGTCCCTACCTTGCCCGCATGTTCGAATTGGCCGCGCCTTACCAGCCCGCGGGAGATCAACCGCAAGCCATCGCCAAGCTGACGGAGGGCCTGCGCTCCGGCGCCAAGCATCAAACTTTGGTCGGGGTCACCGGCTCGGGGAAGACTTTTTCCATCGCCAATGTGATTCGCGCCGCGCAACGGCCGACGCTGGTGATCTCGCATAATAAAACGCTGGCCGCCCAACTTTACGCGGAGTTCAAGAGCTTTTTTCCCGGCAGCGCGGTGGAGTATTTTGTGAGTTATTTCGATTACTACCAGCCCGAGGCCTACATTCCCCGCACGGACACGTTCATCGAGAAGGATTCGAGCATCAACGAGGAAATCGAACGGCTGCGGCTTTCGACCATGAGTTCGCTGCTCACACGGCGCGACGTGATTGTGGTGGCCAGCGTGTCGTGCATTTACGGGATCGGCAGCAAGGAGGATTACCTGGCGCTGCTGCTGCCGCTGCACACCGGGCTGGCCATGGCCCGGGACCTGGTGCTGAGCCGCCTGGTGGATTTGCAATACACGCGCAACGACATCGCTTTTGAGCGCGGCCAGTTCCGGGTGCGCGGCGACGTGGTGGAAGTGCGCCCGGCCGGGACGGAGGACGGTTTGCGCCTGGAGTTTTTCGGGGAGGAAATCGAGCGGATCAGCCGCTTCGAGCCGCTGACGGGGGAAGTCACCGAGACGCCGCCGCGGGTGGTGATTTTTCCGGCCAAACAATTTGTCACCACCGAGGCGAAAATAAAAAGCGCGTTGCTGGCCATTCGCGAGGAGATGGGCGAGCGCATCGCGTGGTTTGAGGCGCGGGGCAAGCTCATCGAGGCGCAGCGGATCAAGATGCGCACGGAATACGACCTGGAAATGATGGAGGAAATGGGTTTCTGCTCCGGCATCGAGAATTATTCTCGGCATCTGGCGGGGCGCCCGGCCGGCTCGCGGCCGGGAACGCTGCTGGATTTTTTGCCGGGCGACTATTTGCTGGTCGTGGACGAGTCGCACGCCACGGTGCCGCAAATCGGCGGCATGCACGCGGGGGATCGCTCGCGCAAATCGGTGCTGGTGGAACACGGGTTCCGCCTGCCCAGCGCGCTGGACAACCGCCCGCTGGAGTTCCCGGAATTTCAGGCGCTCCAGAACCAGACGATCTACCTCAGCGCCACCCCGACGGAACGGGAACTGGAGTGGTCGAAGGGCTGGGTGGTGGAGCAGATTGTGCGCCCGACCGGATTGATTGATCCCAAGGTGACCGTCAAGCCGCTGAAGGGACAGATTGACGATTTGATGGAGGAGGTCCGCCAACGCGCGGAGAAGAAGGAGCGGACCCTGGTGACCACGTTGACGAAGCGTTCGGCGGAGGAGTTGACCGATTACCTGCGCGAGCTGGCAATCAATGTCCGCTATTTGCACAGTGAAATTGACGCGATCGAGCGCGTGGAGGTGTTGCGCGCCTTGCGCCACGGGGAGTTTGACGTGCTGATCGGAATCAATTTGTTGCGCGAAGGGCTGGACCTGCCGGAGGTTTCGCTGGTGGCCATCCTGGACGCCGACAAGGAGGGCTACCTGCGCAGCGCCACCAGCCTCATCCAAACCGCCGGTCGCGCCGCCCGCCACATCAACGGCGAGGTGATACTTTACGCCGATGTGATGACCCAGAGCATCCAGAAGTTTCTGGCCGTCACCGAATACCGCCGCCAAAAGCAAATCGCCTACAACCAGGAGCACCACATCACTCCGCGCAGCGTGAGCCGGGCCGTGGAAGAGAGTCTGGCGGTCTATCACGACACCCGCCACCGGGCGGAAATGGTGCTGCGCGAAACCGGCGGCAATCTGGACCTCGGCCACACGGTGCTGGATTTGCAGGGAGAGATGCTGGACGCGGCGAACAACCTGCAATTTGAAAAAGCCGCCTTGCTGCGCGATCAGATTCGGGAATTGAAGCGCGGCCTGGGCGGGGAGAATCCCGACGGAAAGACGCCCCACCCGAAAGTCAGTTACAAGCCCGTCCGCCGGGCGAAAAAGCAGCGGGCCGTGTGAACAATTTTGCGGTGTCCATCTAATGGGAAATGTTGGGCATTAATGGACAGCGCCGCAATTTTTGAACATTTGACACGGGCTTTGCGCCTCAGCATATTGACCGCATGACTATTGCACTGGCCAAAGACGTTGAGGATTTCTTGCAGGAGCAAGTTCAGGCCGGAATCTGCGCTGATGCGAGCAACCTCGTCAATGATGTCCTCTGCTCCGTTCGCGACCAGCGGGCCAAACCCTTCGCCGTCACGGCGGACCTCGAAGCGTGGTTGTTAGAGGCCGCCGACAAGCCCTTCACCCCGCTGACGGCGCGAGACTTCGTGGCGATCCGGCGGCGAGCGCGGGCGCGTCTTAAATCCACAGCCTCATGAACGTCCGCAAAACGGATGACTTCATCGCCGACATTGAACAGCAATACGATTGGTATGTCGCCAATGCGGACTGGGATGTGGCTGATTATTATCTCGACTCCGTCCAGGCAACTTGTCAACTCCTCGGGATGCAGCCAGGACTTGGACCGCTCGCCGGCTTTGCTCACGCGCGCTTGCGCGACGGGCGCTTTTTTCTCGTCTTCCGCCCGTTTAGGAAGCACGTCCTCTTTTACGAAATTCGCTCGGGGGAAGTCGTAAAGCGCCGGGCCATGCATGGGCACCGTGATTTGCCAGGAAGATTGCTCGAAACGTCCAAATGGGATTGAATGACCCATTGTCAATCCACCGTTCGCAATTCACTCCTGAACAGGGAAGCCCCGTTCTCTGAACGGGGTTAGAGGAAGAGCTATGCTGAAAAAAGATCTGCCCATGAGCATCCTTTCTGAGCGTTGTCCCACAACGAAACAGAAAGGA
>JBEKOF010000308.1:0-5686 GCA_049522055.1 Verrucomicrobiota bacterium
GCCAGGCGCGCGACCGCCTGGGACAATTGCTGGCCGTCGGCGTGGTGACGCTTCTCTTCAGCCACGTCTTCATCAACATTGGTATGAACATACGCTTGATGCCCGTGACGGGCATTCCACTGCCGCTGCTCAGTTATGGCGGGTCTTCGGTGGTTTGCTCGCTGATCGCCATTGGCCTCTTGCACAACGTCCACATCTATCGAAAATCGTATTAGTTATGAGTGATCGAAACTTTTCCAGGCGCCGCCGCGGCGGCATGCGCTTCCGCCCCGCCGGCGGCTTCGCCAACAAACCAGACCGCTCCGCCCAGGAAGCCCGCGCCGAGGCGACGGGCCAAAAGGCCCCCGACCTGCCCTTTGACCGTTCGCGCCATGAGCAGGAAATTGAGCGGGCCGAAAACGTGGCCGCCGGCCTGCCCCCGGAAGGCCCCGCCGAAATATCCCCGCCCCAGGAGCAGCCCGGCGGCGGGAGGGGAGACTTCCGCAAACCTCATCTGGACACCCCGGAAGAAGTCCAGGAGGAGAAGTTTGAACCCGTGCAGTTGGCCGAACCGGCCCCCAAGGGCCTGGTGGAGAGCCTCAAGGCCCGCGTCCACAAGGTCGTCAAAAAGGTGCAGCGCTTGATCAAGCCGGAGGTCCGCACCAATAAGGACCTCATCATCAACGCCGAATCCCTCGAAACCCGCGTCGCCGTCACCGAAGAGGGCCGCCTGGAGGAATTCACCATTGAGCGCACGACGGAGGAGCGGCTGGTGGGCAGCATTTTCAAGGGCAAAGTCCGCAATTTGGAGAACAGCATGAAAGCGGCCTTTGTGGATATCGGCTTCGAGAAAAACGCCTTCCTGCATTATTGGGACATTATCCCCGCTCCCTTTGACAGCGGGGTGGAAGTGGTCGAGCGGCAGACCAAGCGGCGCGAGCGCCCGCGCATCACCCAGCAGGACATCCCGCGGCATTATCCTCCGGGCAGCGAGATCATCGTGCAGGTGACCAAAGGCCCCATCGGCACCAAGGGACCGCGCGTGACCACCAATCTGGTGTTGCCGGGCCGCTATCTGGTGCTCCTGCCGCACTCCGAGCAGAGCGGCATTTCCCGCAAAATCGAGAACCCGGAGGAGCGCCAGCGCCTGAAAAGCATCCTCCGTGAAATCAATATCCCGGACGACATGGGGGTCATCATGCGCACGGCGGGCGAGGGGCAACGGAAGGCCTATTTCATCAGCGACCTGGCCCTCCTCCTGGAGCAGTGGACGGAAATCCAGGAAAAGATCAAGAATCAGCCCCCGGCCACCTGCGTGTTCCAGGAACCCGACCTGATCGAACGCTGCGTGCGCGATTTCCTCACCGAAGACGTGGAGCGGGTGGTGGTGGACAACAAGCAGGCCTACGACCGCATGTGCGGCATTGTCTCGCGCATTTCCGCCGGCGGCCGGCGGACCGGCGCGTTGGAAAAGATCATTTTCTACAACGAGCATCAGCCCATCTTCGACCGCTTTAACATCACCCGCCAACTGGAGAACGCCTTCTCACGCCAGGTGCAATTGAAGAGCGGCGGCCACCTGGTCATTGACGAGACCGAGGCCCTGGTGGCCATTGACGTGAATACCGGACGGCACAAGAGCAGCCGCGACCAGGAATCCACCATCCTGCGCGTCAACCTGGAGGCCGCCGACGAAATCTGCCGCCAACTGCGCCTGCGCAACATGGGCGGCCTGATCGTGCTCGATTTTATTGACATGAAATCCCGGCGCGACCAGCAGGCCGTTTGCCAGCGCATCAAGGACGGCTTGCGCCGCGACCGCGCCAAGACGCACGTCCTGCCCATCTCGCAGTTGGGCCTGCTGGAAATGACCCGCCAGCGCCATTCCGAAAGCGTGCGCAGCGCCGTCTATGACGACTGCCCTTACTGCAAGGGCCGCGGCAAGGTCAAAAGCTCCATCACCATGAGCGTGGAAATCCAGCGCAAGCTCAACGAAATCCTCAAAAAGCGCTCCCGCGACGAATCCGATTTCCAGCTGCGCATCGCCGTCCATCCCACCGTCCTGGAGCGCCTGCGCAACGAGGACGAGAAGCTCATCATCGAAATGGAGAAGCGTTATTTCGGCAAGCTCTCCTTCCGTCCCGAACCCGCCTTCCACGCCGAGCAATTCAAAATCGTCAACGTGGCCACCAACGAGGAACTGGTGAGCGTGGGGTCGTAAACTAATGTGGAATGACCAACTTGCGGTTGCGCATCGGGATGAGGCGAAGTAAATTAACCAGTGATTGGTCAATTTAAATCGATCCATATATGGAAAGCGTAACCGCATTTGAGGCCAAGACCCGCTTCGGCGCGCTGCTCGAAAGGGTGGCGCGTGGCGAAGAGGTCATCATTACCCGGCACGAAAAGCCCGTGGCGCGAATCGTGCCGGAAGGCCGGTGCAATCTGGAGGCCGTGCGTCGGGCTGTCGTGGAACTTAGAGAGTTGAGCAAGCAGATTGCCGCACACAACAAGGGCAAGCCAAGAATCACGGACGCCGAAGTCAAGTCCTGGATTGAGGAAGGGCGGCATTGAGCGCGGGCTTTGTGGTGGATGCATCCGTCGGGTTTGCCTGGGTCTATCACGGTCAGGCAACGCCAGAAACCGCCAAGCTCCTGGATGAGATTGAATCGGGCGTTACCGTCTTGGTGCCCTCCTTCTGGTTTTTAGAGGTGGCGAATGTGCTCCTGGTTGCGCAGCGTCGCAATAAAATCACAGTCGCAGAAAGGAAATCCGCTGCGGAGAAACTTGGCACGATGGAATTCAAGGTGGACGATGAGGCCACTCGCAATGCTTTCGATCAAATCAGCGAGCTTGCCGAGCAAAATGGACTTACCGTGTATGACGCAGCCTATCTCGAAATCGCGTTGCGCCGGAAATTGTCGCTTGCCTCTCGAGACGAGGCATTGAGAAACGCGGGCAAGCGATGTGGTCTTCAACTGGTCTGATCAATGAATCAATCGCTCCGCATCGCCGACTCGACTTTCGCGCTGCCCTGTGCCATCTTGTGCCGTGCCGGTTAATAAACTTGAACAACTGCAACATCTGCTCCGCTCCTTCGGTTCCTGCCTAGTGGCGTACTCAGGAGGCGTGGATTCGGTGTTGCTGGCCTATCTTTCCTCCCAGGTTTTGGGCGACAAGTCGCTCGCGGTGCTGGCCGATTCACCCAGCCTGCCCCGGCGCGAATTGGACGAAGCCGTCGCCGTCGCGGCGCAATTCTCCATCCCTTTGCGCGTCGTCCGCACCTTGGAATTCGACAATCCGGCTTATCTGGCCAACCCGGAGAATCGCTGCTATTTCTGCAAGCACGAACTCTTCACCCGGCTTGCGCCGCTGGCCAAGGCCGAAAACTTCGCCGTCATCGCTTACGGTGAAAATGCCAGCGACGCGGGGGATTTTCGGCCAGGCGCGCAGGCCGCCGGCGAATTCCAGGTGCGCGCCCCGCTCAAGGAAGTCGGCCTGACCAAGCCGGAAATCCGCGCGCTCTCCGCCCAATTCGGCCTGCCCACCGCCGACAAGCCCCAGATGGCCTGCCTGAGTTCGCGCGTGCCCCACGGCGAACCGGTCTCCCCGGAGAAGCTTTCCATGATCGAGCGGGCCGAATACGTCTTGCGCGACCTGGGCTTCCACGATTTGCGCGTGCGCCACCATCAATTGACGGGGCAGGGGAGGCATCTGGCCCGCATCGAAGTCGGCCCCGAGGAAATGCCAAAATTCCTGGCCGATGGCGCTATCACCCGCGTGGCCGAGTCCCTGAAAAAAATCGGCTACGCCCACGTCACCCTGGATTTGCAAGGCTATCGCCGCGCCGGTTTGAGCGCGCCGTCGCGCCCGCCAAAAAACTGACCGCGCGTTGCCCATCCGCCTTTTTCCTTCTTGATTTCTCATGTTGGTTTCTTGAGCATGCCTCATTCGCCATTTACCGCAATGGCGCGCCTGCTGAATATGATTGAGGATACCGCCAGCCAGACGTTCGCCGAGACCCTGGGCGACGAAACCATCCTATTGGTCGAGGACGAAGAGATTATCCGGCTGATGCTGGTCGAGATCTTGCGGCAGCAAGGCTATACCGTGCTCGACGCCAGGCTGGCCGCCGACGCCCTGGCCCTGGCCGCCCGCCACGACAAACCCATCCATCTGCTGGTGACCGACATGTCCATGCCCGGCATGAATGGCTGGGACCTGGCCAAAACTCTCCGGGCCGCCCGTCCTGGCATCCCGGTCCTTTTCACTTCCGGCCACAACGATCACGAATTCTCGCAATGGGGCGAAATGGAGCCGCCCGTCGAACATTTGTTCAAGCCGTTTTCGATGGAGGAGTTTTTGCGCAAAGCCCGCCAGATGCTCGATCGCTGCAAATCCCCTGCCCGCCAGACAGAATCCCCGGCGCCGGCCGGCGCCGGCGTCCCGCCTGTCCGCAAGTGAAAAACGAGCCTTCCGTTCCCACGCCCGCCCCGGGGCTTGCGCCGCCGCCGGAAACCGCCGCCGCCCTTTCGCCGGAGTCCATCCTGCGGCAAACCGGCGACTATGTGAGGCGGTGGGTGGTTGACCGGCAAGGTTCCCCCACCGAATTGCTGCGCGGCCTGGAAGAGCACGTCGGCTGGCCGGCGCGGCATGTTCTCCTGGGGGGTTCTGGCGGCCTTGCGCGCGCAAAAAGACCTCCCGCCGGCGGACCGCAAATTCCTCATTTACAGCCTGGGCGACGGCGCGGTCCTCGAGGCCCTAGCCGGCGATGCCGGCCCGGATGCCGGGCATCAATCCACCCTGGATGAGTTGTTTGTGCGCAGCCGGCAATATCGCCGCTCCGCCAAATTTGCCGAGGCGGTGGAATTCATCTCCAAGTTCCGCGACTATTCCCCTTTCAACAACATGCTTGTCTTCCTGCAGAACCCGCTGGCCACCTACTTCGCCACCGCCAGCCATTGGCACAGGGCCTTTGGCCGCACCGTCAAGGACGAGGCCCGCGGCCTTGTCATCCTGGCCCCGCGCACGCCCGTCCTGATCGTCTATGATATTGACGACACCGAAGGGCCGCCGCTGCCGGGAAAGTTGCAGGTCTTCACCCAGGCCTCCGGCCCGTTCAATCCGATCATCCTGGATCGCACCCTCAAAAACTGCGAGCGCGACCGCATCCTGCTGGAGCGCAAAACCATGGGGCCGATGCGCGGCGGTTTCGCCACCGCGCGCGTGCGGGATCCAACCTGGAAAATGCGCATCGCCCTGCGCCAGGAACTCCCGCCCCCCGCCGCCTACGCCGTGCTCTGCCATGAGTTGGCCCACATTTATCTCGGCCATTTGGGCGCGGACAAGGATGGCTGGTGGCCCTATCGCCTGAATCTTCCTCATGCCGTCACCGAAATCGAGGCCGAAGCCGTGACGCACATTGTCTGCCGCCGGGCCGGTTTGCGCACCCATTCGGCGGAGTACCTGGCCAGCTTTGTGGAGGACCAGGCCGACTTGGAATCCATCAGCCTCGATCTGGTCAGCCGCGCCGCCGCCAGAATCGAAGACATGGGCCGCCATCTGCTCCCGCCCCGCAAGGACGGCTAGAGCATTTCAATAAATAGTGTAGCCATTTTAGAGGAGTGTGGTATGGTCTGTCCATGCGAACGCTTTCTTTGGATCTCCGTGAACGAATCCTTGTTTCCTACGACCGTGGCGAGGGCAC
>JBEKOF010000309.1:0-6582 GCA_049522055.1 Verrucomicrobiota bacterium
ACGCCATCCCGTGCCGGGTATGTGGGGATCCTGTGGTGGTTTGCCCTGGGCCTGCTGGCCAAGAGCATGGTGGCCACGCTGCCGTTTGTGTTGTTGCTGCTGGATTATTGGCCGCTGGGACGGATGAAAGGAGCGCATCCTCCTTCGCTCAAGCTCTGGAGGACAGGAAAAGGAGAAAGCGGAGAGCCGAGAAGTCCTGGCATTCCGTTTTGCGGGTTGG
The DNA here is from genome assembly GCA_049522055.1 of Verrucomicrobiota bacterium. GTDB lineage: Bacteria > Verrucomicrobiota > Verrucomicrobiia > Limisphaerales > Palsa-1400 > JBEKOF01. The sequence continues at coordinate 221 of JBEKOF010000309.1, forward strand.
TGAAGGAGAAGATTCCGCTTTTCGTGCTGGCCGCGGGAGCGTGCGTAATGACAGCGCTTTTACCGGGAATGTTGCTAAGGGATGTCCCCCAACTCACTCTCGCTGACCGCATCGGCAACGCGCTGGTTTCGTATGTGGTGTATCTGCGGCAAATGATCTTCCCAGCGGGATTGGCCATCCCATATCCCATCGCTTCAGCCGTTAAGCCGCCATGGAAGGTCGCATTGGCCTTGGTCATACTGGCCGGAATTTCCGCGGCGGTCATCGCGGTTCGGAAGAAACGTCCATGCCTGCTGATCGGCTGGCTCTGGTATCTGGGAATGTTGGTTCCGGTCATCGGGATCATTCAAATATCCAAAGATGCCGCCCACGCGGACCGGTATACGTATCTGCCAGGAATCGGTTTGGCCCTGGCGGGGACTTGGGCGGCGGCGGATTGGAGCGCGGAGTGGAAGCATCGGCGGGTCATTTTGGGCGGTTTGATGATGGCGGTGATCGGCGCATTGATGGTGTGCGGCCATCTCCAGACTACGTATTGGAAAGACAGCGCATCCCTGTGGACTCATGCTCTCTCCTGCGCCTCCGCAAACATTGTCGCCCGCGACAACCTGGCAGCGGCTCTTGTCCAGAAGGGCGAGGTGGAGGATGGCATCTTGCAATACCGAAAAGCCCTGGAAATCAAGCCCGATGACGCGGGGTCCCGAAACAACATGGGAATCGCTCTTTTTGTGACGGGCGATCTGGAGGGGGCCATCGCAGAATACCGAAAAGTCATCGAGTTCAACCCTGCCTATGAAGATGCCCACTATAACTTGGGGATTGCTCTTTTCCAGAAGGGAAATCTGGAAGGAGCCATCGCGCAATACAGAACAGCCTTGGAATGCTCTTCTCAAACAAGGCAAACTGGATGAGGCCGCCGCCCAATACCGCAAGGCGCTGGACATCCATTCTGATGACCTGGAAGCCCACTACAGCCTTGGCAAAGCTCTTCTCCGCAAAGGAGATTTGGACGGCGCGATGGCCTGCTTCCAAAAATCCGCCGAGCCGAGTCCGGACCCACTGACAAGGTGGAACCGCCTTGGCGACGCCTTGCTGCAAAAGGGGGATTTGGAAGAAGCCATGGTGTGCTATCAGCAGGCCATCAAAATCAATCCCCGCTCGGCGGAGGCTTACGCCAATCTCGGCCTGGCTTTCTTCAAGAAAGCGGAAATCAAGCAGGCCATGGACTCCTGGCAACAGGCCCTGGAAATCAAGCCCGACCAACTCTATGTTCTGAACAACCTGGCGTGGTTGCTGGCGACGACCCCCGACGCCTCCCTGCGCGATGGCGCCAAAGCCGTCGCGCTGGCCGCCCGGGCCGACCAGTTGAGCGGGGGCGGCAATCCGATGATGCTGCACACCTTGGCGGCGGCTTACGCGGAGGAAGGGAGTTACGGGCTGGCGTCCGCCACCGCCCGACGCGGTTTGGCGTTGGCGGCGGAGCAAAAGAACGAGGCGCTGGCCGCGACCTTGCAAAAGGAAATCAAACTCTACGAGGCGGGCGCGCCGGTGCGAGAGGGCACAATAGAAGGAAGGGAGATGGTACGACCAAGGCAAGCGCCCCAAAGCGGCGAACCAACGGCGCGTGACGCGCCGCCGTGAGCGGTCAAGTTGCAACCTGGAAGCTGAATTTAAGGAGAGGTTGCCGTGATGTAGAAATCATTAGTCACCCACTGCCACGGTGTGAGCTTGGCATGACCGTCGGCGAAAGCGGAGTTGCCGCCCTGCGGGCTATGACGGCATGAAATTGTGTCATGCGCCGTGCTGTCGGCCACCGGCTCCCAACGACCATCGTCCATGAATGGTGAAGTCCATGTTCCAGGCGGATACTCGCTCACTGCCGCGGGTTCTTCGACGAGCATGATTTTGTCCGAAGGACGGAGAACCTGGGGGACCTTGAATGGGTATGCCAAGATGGGGGAGGCGTCCGCATCGGAAAATTCCAGCGCGATGCCATCGCCGAGGGTTGAACTCCCATTCATGGAGTAGCTGTATCCATAACCGTTTACCTCGGGAAATATTTTTTGACCCGGACAAATAAAGAGGTTGGTGGAATTGGCTGTTCCCGCTTCCCGTGCGATCTGGCTGTTGCCAACAAGCTCATCAGGACCGCCTTCTCTCGTCCAGTAAATCCAGTCTTCCTCGTGCCAACCCTGGGCGTTTGAAGCGGATGACGGGTAGTTGTCGCGGTTGTCGCTGGTGTACATGACCATTCCCAAGCCCAGTTGTTTAAAGTTGCTGAGGCAATTGGTCTGAATGGCTTTTTGTCTAGCCTTGGCCAGGGCGGGCAGAAGCAGGGATGCGAGAATGGCGATGATGGCGATCACCACCAATAATTCGATGAGCGTAAAACCGTGTTGCTGCGCGACCGCCCGCCCGTTCCTGAGCTTTGCCCTTGCTGAAAGTTCTTTGTTTATACTTGTAATGTATAACAGAAAAGGCCCGGAGGTCAATCTCGGGTCTCCCCTGGAGCGCATCCCGCTCATTGCGTATGGATTGGGGAGGTTTTCAACCAGCAACATTTCTTGTATTTGCGCCCGCTGCCGCAGGGGCAAGGGTCATTCCGGACGGCAGACGCGGGCTGGGGGCGCGCTTCCGCTTCGGCAATCATCTCCATGATGTCCGACGCCGCCTGGTTGTTGCGCAGCAACTGCGCCATCGCACGCATGCAGGGATCAATGTGGTTGAAGAACCGCTTGTAGGCCGGGCATAAATAGTTCAGCCCCTCCCGGCCATCCGGAGTCCGGATGAAACGATGCTTGGGACACTCGCCGTTGCAGGCGAAGCGGACCTGGCATTGGCGGCAATACGCGGGCAGGGAATCAAACTTGGCGCCGCCAAATTCCCTCTGCTGCGGCGAGGCGGCCATCGCCCCCAGGCTTTGGTTCAGGAGGTTGCCCAGGCGGTATTTGGGATAGACGTAATGATCGCAACTATAGAGATCGCCGTTATGCTCCATGGCCAGCGCCGCGCCGCACTTTTCCCCGAAGACGCAAAGCGACGATCCCAGGCCCATCCAGTTGCCCAGCGCCACATCAAACAATTGCACAAATACCCGCCCCACGTCCCGGCGGACCCACTGGTCAAAGATCGCGCAAAGAAAACGCCCATACTGTTCGGCCTCCACGCTCTCCCCTGTGACCGGACCCGCCGGGCCGCCCGGCCGCCCCGGATCAGGCGGCTCGGCAAAGTCCAGGCCGGGCGTCCCGGAATGGGCTGATACCGCGCGTTCCACCAGCGGGATGAACTGAAGATACCGGCTGCCGATTTCCTTGAGGAACCGATAGACTTCCCCCGCCTGGCGGGCATTGGCGCGATGCACCACCGTCAGCGTGTTGAATTCAACCCCGTGCTTCTTGAGCAAGCCCAGACCGCGCATGACGGCGTCGAATGTCGGCTTCCCCCCCTTGGCGACTCGGTGCTTGTCATGCAGCTCGCGCGGCCCGTCCACCGACAGGCCGGCCAGAAAGTGGTGTTCGGCCAGGAATTCGCACCACCGGTCGTCCAGCAGCGTGCCGTTGGTTTGCAGAGCGTTGGAAATGGTCCTGTCCCCGGCATGTTTTCGCTGCAATTGGACCGCCTTCTGAAAAAACTCCACCCCCAGCAGCGTCGGCTCGCCGCCCTGCCAGGCGAAAAGAATCTCCGGACCGGGCTGCTCCTGGATGTACTGGCGGATGTATTGCTCCAGCACCGCATCGCTCATGCGCCACTGGCGTTCCTCCGGGTAGAGGTTGCGCTTCTCCAAATAAAAACAATAACTGCACTCCAGATTGCAAACCGGCCCGATCGGCTTGGTCAGCACATGAAAACCCCGGCGCGCCCCGGTCTGGATCCTTTCACTCATGGCGCCGCACACCTTACCTCCAACCCGCCCGGTTTTCGCGCTTTTTTTCTTTTGCCGGCGCGTTTCATTTTGGTAATCTGGTTCCAAGCAAAGCCAGGCAACATGAAAACGATCACACGCCGCCGCTTTTTGGGGCAGGTGGCCGGTTCGGCGGCGGCCGCGTCGCTGCCGGGGGCGGCTCTGGCGCAGGCCCCCCAACCCGCCGCCCGAAAACCCAACGTCTTGTTCATCATGTCCGACGACATGCGGGTGGAACTGGGCTGTTACGGGAGCATGTTCAAAGCCAGAACTCCCAACCTGGACGCGCTGGCCGGCGCCGGCGTTCGCTTCGACAGAAACTATTGCCAGTTCCCCCTCTGCAACCCCTCCCGCTCCTCGCTTCTGACCGGCCGCCGCCCCACCAAGACCGGAGTTCTGGGCAACCGGACAGCGTTCCGGAACCTTCACCCCGATTGGGTCAGTCTCCCGCAGTTGTTCAAGGAAAGCAGCTACATCTCTTTGCGCAACGGGAAGATTTACCATGGCGGCATTGACGACCCCAAGGCCTGGAATGAGGCCTGGGACTCGCCGAGCAGCGATGGCACCGGCCTGAGCGGCAATCTGCCGGAGCAACCCGCCAACCCCAAAGACAGCAATTCCCTGCCGGCGCTGCCCCAGGACCTGAGCAAGGCCGCCTACTCCGACCGCATCATTGTGCTGGATGGCAATGGCGAAGACCACGGCGATTATCACGCCGCCGACCGCACCATCGCCTACCTGCGCAAATACAAAGACCGGCCTTTCTTCATCGGCTGCGGCTTCGTCAAGCCTCACAGCCCGCCCACCGCCCCAAAACGGTTTTTCGATTTATACGACCCTGGAAAAATACAATTGACCCCGGATTTCGCCGACCGGCCCACCGTGCCGCCCGGCTTTCCCGACGCCGCCATCCGCAAGCACAACGCCGACCTGTTCATCGGGCGGACAGCCAGCGTGGCCGAAGCGCGGGAAGTCATCCGGGCCTACATCGCCTCGATCTCGTGGGTGGACTGGAACCTGGGGCGCGTCCTTGCCGAGTTGGACCAATTGGGCCTGCGCCAGAACACCATCGTTGTTTTCGTGGCCGATCACGGCTACCAACTCGGCGAAAAGGGAAAATGGTCCAAGGCCGGCTCGCTCTTCGAAATGGGCACGCGCGTGCCGATGATCCTCTCGGTTCCCGGAGTCCGCGGGAACGGGGCAACCTGCTTCCGCATTGTCCAGTCGCTGGACATTTATCCCACCCTGGTGGAGCTATGCGGCCTGACGCCGCCCGAAGGCGTGGAAGGCCAAAGCCTGGTTCCGCTCCTGAACAATCCCGCGGCCGAATGGGGCCGTCCCGCCTACAGCGTCTGGAGCGAGGATGGCACCAGCCTCCATGGCGTGGCCGTGCGCAACGAACAATGGCGCTACGCCGAATTTGGACCCAACGGCAAAAACGGCGCGATGCTGTTCGATCCCAAAGCCGATCCGCTGGAAATGAACAATCTGGCCAGCGCCCCGGAGCACGCCGCCACCTGCGCCCAACTGGCCGCGCTCACCCGCCAATACGCCGCCGCGCTGGGTTAAAGAGCAGAGTATTGTCAACGTCAAATTCGAGGCGGTGTCGAGGAATTGGGACCTGGATTGATTGCAAGTGGCTGATAGTATTCGTGGACCAAGACACATGAAATCGCTGCTCGAGAAGATACGTTTTCTACTCATTCATCGTCTGGCTTATCGGTTCTCCGAGCAGTTCTACGATTGGTGGTTCGGGATTGTTTCGGATAAAGAACTATCCGTTGCCGAGCTTGGCCTGACGGAGCCGGGCTGCCATCACTACATTGCCTCCTGCTATATTCGCTTTTGGCAAATGATGAAGCTCATAGAAATTCGTCCGGGCGCCGATGTGTTTTTAGACATAGGATCAGGCATGGGGCGTGTCGTCGTGCTGGCTGCGAGGTATCCATTTCGGAAAGTCATCGGGGTTGAGCTGACGGAGAAACTTCATGGCATTGCGCAGGAAAACGTTCGCCGGACTCTGCCCCGCCTCCGGTGTCGTGCGATCGAGCTGTACCGCGTTGACGCCAGGGATTTTCGCATCCCGCCGGATGTTACCGTGATTTATCTTTGGAGCCCATGTAGCGGCCAGGTTCTCGAACAGGTTTTCTCAAATATTCGACGGTCGGTTTTGGACTCGGCGCGAACCGTTACCATTCTCTATCTCAGTCTTCCGGGCGTGACGGGTTTGGATGACATCAAGCCGCGGCTGCCTTGGTTAAAAGAGCGTCAGAGGGTCAAACTGGGGGCCGGTTCGCTGGCGGTGGTCTATACGTGTAGCGCGGAGGAGTGACTGATTCATGCCTCCAGAACTCCTGACATAGAGTCAACAAGAACGGTCTAATTTTACCTCGATAGTTCTGGGTATTTTCTGGGTTTTGAGGCTCGGCAGGGTGCGGACTCAAACCTGTCCGCTTTTTTG
>JBEKOF010000310.1:0-5633 GCA_049522055.1 Verrucomicrobiota bacterium
CTCAAATCCTGCGAGGGCAAGCTCCAACACCTGGGTCTGGAAAGCGAACCCAAACGCGCCACCCTTTCCTATGCCAATGCCCATCGGCCCTGGCCGCTTTTCGAGCGTCTGTTTTATGATATTGGTCAACAGCACCAGTCTCCAAACATGGCTCGACCTCGGCACAGTCAACGCCGACACCAACGGCGACGTGCAGTTCCTCGACACCAACGCCCCCCTCTTCAACCAGCGATTTTACCTGACCCTCCCGCAGTGAAGAGCGGTCGGCGGGGGATTGCGCGAACAAACTGACCATGAGCTTGCGATGGATTGCCCGACGCTTGAACATGGAAACGGCCGGTGCTTTGGCCAATATGCTGCGCCGAGACGAAAATCAATAATACTACTTCCAGTCCGTAATTGCACTGTTTCAGAACTGATTTGCGGCGGTCATAGCCACGCCGCTACAGTGCAAAAGCATGAGCGGATTTGTTTGCAAGTGTTTGCATAATAGCACACTACAAGATATAATGTGAACCGCGGAGCAGTTGAAATACAAGTAATATGAGTGGTTTACTAATGTTTGGAGAACTGAACTGCCGTTTTTAGGCTGAAAAGCCAGGCCTTTGACATGCAATTCAAAATGAACCGCGGGCCGGTGGCGGGCATTTTAAAAACCGGCGCGCGATAGGAGTTGCGGGTTGGGCGGGGTCTGTTACGTTCAGGGGTGGAGAGGATGATGAAATATCTGATCCCAATTCTGATCGCGGCGGGGCAGATCGGAGCCGCGGGGAGCCTGGCGGCGGCGGAGGCGAGCCTGATTGAGATCAAGGGCGCGATCGGCCCGGCTACTGTCAATTATATTGCGCGCGCGATTGGCGTGGCGGAAAGCCGGCACGACGCCTGCCTGATCATTCAACTGGACACGCCCGGCGGCCTGCTGGATTCGACGAAGGAAATCGTGCAGGCGCTCTATGCCTCGAAGGTGCCGACGGTGGTGTATGTGGCGCCGCCGGGGGCCTACGCCGCGAGCGCGGGAACGTTCATCACCATGGCGGCGGATGTGGCGGCCATGGCCCCGAACACCAGCATCGGCGCGGCGCACCCGGTGGAAATGGGTCCGGCCGGGGCGGAGAAGCTGGACGAGGTGATGAAGCAGAAGATGGAAAACTTCGCGAGCAGCGAGATTGAAGCGATCGCGCAAAGACGCGGGCGCAACGCGGACTGGGCCAGCACGGCGGTGCGCGAAAGCGCGTCCATCACCGCGGAAAAGGCGCTGGATCTGAATGTGATTGACCTCATCGCAAAGGACATTCCCGATCTGCTCCGGCAACTGGACAGCCGCCAGGTCGGCCCGGTGAAATTGAAAACGAACGGGGCAAACGTGGCGGCGATCCCGATGGACGCCAGCGAGAAACTGTTCCAACTGCTCTGGACGCCGGAAGTGATGCTGATCCTGATGCTGGCGGCGATCTACGGACTGATTGGCGAACTGAGCACGCCGGGGGCGATATTGCCGGGAGTGACGGGGGCGATCGCGCTGGTGCTGGTGCTGTACATGTCGGCGATCCTGCCGGTCAACCTGGCGGGGCTGGCGCTGATCGGGCTGGCGATGGTTTTGTTCATCATTGATCTCTTTGCGCCGACGCACGGGGTGCTGACCGCCGGGGGCATTGTTTCCTTTTTCCTCGGCGCGCTGATGTTGTTCAACCACGCCGGACCTGGCTTCCAGCTCCCGCTCACCAGCGTCATTACGGCGACGGCGCTGACGGCGGGATTTTTCCTCTTCTTCGTTGGCGCGGGCCTGCGGGCGCAATGGCTGCCGGTGCGGACGGGCCGCGAGGCCATGCTCGGCAAAATCGTGCCCGCGCTGCAGCGGGTGGACGCCAGCGGGGGACGGGTCTTTGTGGAAGGGGAATTGTGGAACGCCGTGTCGGAGACGGCGGTGGAGGCGGGCCAGCGGGTGGAAATCATCGGCATCGAGGGACTGACTTTGAAAGTAAAAACCGCAACTTAACCCAGGAGAAAAATATGGACCAACTCGTTCAATTCGTCGTAAAAGCCGGCGCGGGACTGTTTATTCTGCTCATCGTCGCGGCGGCCATCCTGCCGCAGGCCATTCGCATCTTGCGCGAATATGAGCGCGGGGTGATTTTCCGGCTTGGCAAGCTGCTGGGCGCCAAAGGGCCGGGGCTGATCTTCCTGATCCCGATTGTGGATCGGATGGTGAAGATAGATTTGCGGGTGGTGACGATTGATGTGCCGAAACAGGAAATCATGACCAAGGACAACGTGCCGGCGACGGTGGACGCGGTGGTTTATTTCCGGGTGGTGGACCCGAACTCGGCGGTGGTGAAGGTGGAGGATTATTGGAAGGCGACGTCGCTGATCGCGCAAACGACGTTGCGCAGCGTGCTGGGACAGTCGCCGCTGGACGATCTGCTTTCGCAGCGGGACGTGATCAACCTGAAGTTGCAGGAGATCATAGACAAGCAAACCGAGCCGTGGGGCGTGAAGGTGACGTCGGTGGAGGTGAAGGAAGTGGCGCTGCCGGACAGCATGAAACGGGCGATGGCCAAGCAGGCGGAAGCGGAGCGGGAACGGCGTGCGAAGGTGGTGAACGCGGAAGGGGAATTCCAGGCCGCGGAAAAAATGGTGCAGGCGGCGGCGATGATCGCCAAGGAGCCGATCGCCCTGCAACTGCGCTATCTTCAGACGATGCGGGAAATGGCCAGCGAGCACAACACGACGACTTTTCTGCCGCTGCCGATTGACCTGTTCAGCGCGTTTTTGAAGAAATAAATGAGTCTTCAGCCATGAGCACAATTACAGCAATCTTAGAACCAGATGCCGACGGGAGTGTGCGTGTGCCACTGCCGCCGGAGTTGCGGCACTCGACGGTCAAGGTAACCGCGACCGTGGAAGCGGCCTCTGTGACTGCGCGGCCCCACTTTGGCTTTCTGGCGGGAAAGATTGAACTCTCGCCGGATTTTGATGAACCGATCGAGGATTTCAAGGAATACATGGAATAATGGATTCCGTGAGCTGCCAACGAGCCTCGAACATTTTCGGGAACTGCTGGTAGTCCCGTTTCACAATCGGGATCCGTTCGACCGGCTGCTCATCGCTCAGGCTCGAGTGGAGGGACTCACGCTCGTATCGAGCGACACGCGATTTAGGGCGTACGGCGCGCCGCTGCTTTGGTGAGTTCGGGCGGACGGCTTCATTATGATTAAACATCACAGACCTGGCAGCAGGGGAGCCGTTTTGGCGACGGCGCTTGCGGTGGCGGCATTGGCCTGCGCCACTTTTACCCGCGCTCAGGAAGGGGTCACAGGCCCGGCCGAATGGACGAACTGGAACAATGGCCAAAGCATTGGCTCGTTCTACGCCGTGGCCGGCACCGCTAAGGAAACGGTGGCAGTGGGCATTGGGGGACACATCGCGACGCGCAACAACACCACGGGCGTTTGGACGGTCCAAACCTTCCCCGACGGTCCTGATTTTCGCGCGATTGTGTACGCGAACCACCAATATGTGGTCGTTCGGGAGGGGGGCTTCATCATGACCAGCCCGGATGGACGCAAGTGGACAAGCCGCACGTCTCCCACCCAAAGGAACTTGCTGGGATTGTTTTGGGACGGACATCAATACCTGGCCGGCGGGGACGGCGGCACGATATTATCCAGCCCGGACGGGATCACATGGACGAGCCGCAATTCGGGAAGCGAAATAAGTTTTTGCAGTTTCAGCTATTCCGGCGCGCGTTATGTGGCGGTGGGAAACGACGGCATTTGTATCAGCGCCGATTCGGTGACGTGGACCGCGTCGGCAGCGCGCTGGGAAACGGCGCGGATTCCGTTTACCGCCAGCATTTGGACGGGAAGGGAATTTCTGGCCTGCGGGCTGGGATTGGACAAATTTCCCACGATTTACACCAGTCCGGACGGCAATTCATGGACGCTGCGTGACACCTCGATTATGGCATCGCTCCGGGCCGCGACGACGATCAATGGGACGATTTACATCGCCGGAGACAGTGTCATCGAGAAATCCACCGACGGCGGAACGAGTTGGGCAAACACTTACACCAACTCCGGCGGCAACAAACTGTTCATGGGTTTGGCCGGCAACGGGGAGTGGTTGATTGCCGCCGGATTCAATCACAACGTGTGGGCAATGCCATTGTCCGCCAGGGCGGCCGGGGAAGGGAGATGAAATTGCCCAAATTTGCATGCGTGCGCCAGGCGTTGCGGCTTGCAAAAAGTTTTCTTGCGGCGATGGTTTATTGATGACGGCAAGACCAGGATTCCCGCAAGGGCGAGGCGCCGGGGGCAACCCGCCCAATCGCTTTGAGAAGATCCATTTGGAACGGGATGAGGATTGGGATCCCGCGGAGGATCTGTCGCCAAGAACGCAGTTTCTGCGCGACCTTTCCCGGAGCATCATCAGCTATAACGAGAGTCCCGATATTCCGTATCATGCCAGCTTGAACGCGTTCCGGGGATGCGAGCATGGGTGCTCGTATTGTTACGCCCGCAACACCCACGAGTATTTGGGTTTCTCCGCCGGCCTGGACTTCGAGACGAAAATCATGGTCAAGGAGAACGCGCCCGAGTTGCTTCGGCGTGAGCTTTCGTCGCCCAAATGGAAACCCCAAACGCTGGCCATGAGCGGCGTCACCGATTGCTACCAACCTGTCGAGCGCCGCCTGCAATTGACCCGCCGCTGCCTGGCCGTGCTGGCGGAATTCCGGAACCCGGCCAGCATCATCACCAAGAATTACCTGGTCACGCGGGATATGGATCTGTTGGGGGAACTCGCGGCCCATCACGCCGTGGAGGTCAATCTTTCGATCAACTCGCTCGATAGCGATTTGGCTCGAAAGCTCGAACCGCGGGCAGCGTCACCTAAAATGCGGCTGGCGGCCGTGGAGGCGTTGTCGAAGGCGGGAGTGCCAGTGGGGGTGTTGGCTGCCCCGGTCATCCCAGCCCTCAATGAGCACGAACTCCCCTCCGTTCTGGCGGCTGCCAAAGCCGCCGGCGCCGGCTGGGCCGGCATGGAAATCCTGCGCTTGCCGCTCACGGTCGCGCCGATTTTTGAACAGTGGCTCGAACAGAATGTTCCCCAAAAAAAAGAGAAGGTGCTGAATCGAATCCGTGCCATCCGGGGCGGCAAACTCAACGATCCCCGTTTCGGGTCCAGGATGCGTGGGGAGGGGGTTTTTGCGGATCAGATTTCGCAAATGTTCCACGTCGCACGTCGGAAAGTGGGCCTGGCTGAGGATGGGCCGGAGTTGTCCACTGCCGCCTTTCGGCGGCCGGAGGGGGCGCAGTTGGGGCTGGGGCTTTAAGTCCTCGATCCTCGATCCCATTGATCAGCCAGTCAATCAATAGCGCGATTATCTGTGTGCGAGAGGTTGTAGGCGAGCTTGTGAGTGGGCTGATACAACTGGATGTCATCAGCGCCGGGTACGATCATCATGATGACGCGGCCGTAAATGTGTTGCTCGATAGGACCTCGAAACTGCGCTCCTGATACGGTTTCCAGAGTTATTCATCCGGCGGCGAGGAGAGCCCGTGGAAGCTCCCCGCAGCCGACGGTGAATAACTCTGCCGCGACAAAAAATTTGCGGTCAGGTAAAGTGGATGCTG
>JBEKOF010000311.1:0-5627 GCA_049522055.1 Verrucomicrobiota bacterium
CTCATGGCGCTGGACGACACGATGTGGTTTGAGTCCGAGGCGATCAACCGCATTTCGCTGTTCGGGGTGCCGTGGGTGATCCTGATGCTGCTGTCGCTGATGCGCTGGATTTATGCGCCGCGTCAGAGGGGGTACCTGTATTGCGCGTTTTTCTTCTTCGGAATATCCGTGACGATTCACCAGTCGTTGTTGGTGGCGGCGATAGGCCTGGAAATCGGCATTGCCTTCGCGCAGCCAAAATTGGGGCGGGATTTATTCTTTTGTAATGCCTTGGTGTGGCTCGGCCTGCTGGTGGCAAAAGGCACAGGCGTCTGGACCAGCTTCGCGCAATCCACGGAGATGGTAACCTATATTGTCAACGCGGTGGGCATTGGCTCGGTGATCGCGTGCGTCTGGATGGCCATCGCGACGCGAGGGCTGTTGACCGAAGCGGTCTCGTGTCTGTGGATGGGCGCGTTATGGGTGGCGGGGGCGTCGTTTTATTTTTACGAGGCGATCGCGGGGATGACCAACCCGCCGATGGAATGGGGCTATCCGCGAACGGTGGAGGGTTTTTTCCACGCGCTGACCCGCGGCCAATACGACAAGATAAACCCCTCGGACCTGATCCATGATCCCCATCGGTTTTTGATCCAGCTCGGCACGCTGGCGGGGGGCGTGGCGGACGCGTTCAGTTGGGTCTATATGCTTTTTGCGCTGCTGCCGTTCTTGTTTTTCTTCAAGATGCAGAAACGGGAGCGGAACTGGCTCATTGCCATCGCGGCGATTTATCCTTTCCTGGGGGTGATGATGACCATCCTGCTCAATCCGAGCCTGGACCGGCAGACGGCGGATTTGCTGAAGGTATTTTTCGTCGCGTCGCACACGGTGGTGGCCATCTTGCTGGGCTACGGGCTGGCGCTGATGGCGGCCTACATGGCGACGCATTACGGGAAGTTCCGAAAGTGGGGATGGCTCGGCGGGGCGGTGGCGCTGTTGCTGGCGTGTTGGAGTCTGCTGGAAACGACGGGCCGGCATTACTTTGGGCGGGCGGGGGAAGTGGGTCTGGGAGAATTGCCGCACTGGGTGGCGCAGGCGTTCGCACCGGGGCAGTACGGCCTGCCCATTTTCGCCAACCTGTTGCTGGTGGCGCTGGCCCTCCTGTTCCTCGGCGCGCTGGCGGTGTGCCGGAAGCGGGCGCCGTTGCTGGTCACCCTCGGATTGTTTTCAGTCATGCCGGTGTATTCGGGCATGGCGCATTGGTTCCAGAGCGAGCAGCGCCATCACTGGTTTGGCTACTGGTATGGACACGACATGTTTGCGCCGCCGTTCGCCGGCCCGGATGGCAAGCTGAGTTACGACGCGACCTTGCGGGAGGCGGCGATGCGGGGGCCAAAGGGAAATCTGGTGTACCCGGAAATCGCGCGCGACGCGGTGCTCTACGGGGGCACGGACCCCGGCCGGTTTTGCCCGACGTACATGATCTTCTGCGAGAGTTTCATTCCGCACCGCTGCCAGCCGGAGCAGGACCAGCATTTTAACCGGCGCGACGTTTATTTGATCACCCAAAACGCGCTCGCCGACCCCACTTATTTGGACTACATCCGGGCGCAATACAACCGGAGCCTGCAAGTGGACCCGCCGTTTTTCCAGAATCTCCTGCCCACCGAATTGCCGAAGCTTTTCAAGGGGCCAACCTGGCTGCTCAAACCGCTGGACTTCGTTTTCGAGAGCCTCGGGTCCGCCATTGAGCGGCGGCGCCGCATTGGAACTTCGTGGTTCCGGGAAAGCGATTTCACGGACGTCGGAAAATTGGCGGCGCGGCTGCGGACGGGAAAAGAACAGGACGGTTTGTCCAAATATCTTTATGGAAGGTTGAGCCGGCAAACCCAGGGGTTGCTGGACGCCGGGGCGCGGGACCCTTCGTTGCGCCGCGCGCTGGCCAGGGATTTCAATCTCATTTTGGCCGGGCCGACGATTTATCAACCGGAGCTTTTCAAGAATATCCCGCTGCCACCGCTCATCCAGGAAGCGGCGCAGGATGACGCGCACCAAACTCCCAGCACCCGCGTGCGGCTCAACCGCCGGATGCTCGAAGAGGCCTGCCCGGGCGAAATTGCCCGCAGCGCGGGCGGAGTTTATCCGGACACGGAAATCCACACCGCCTCGGTGGAGGATCTGAGGGAGTCGGAGAATGCCTACACCAAGGACGCCGCCCAGAGGTTCATGCACGACCACTATCATCCCGACGAGCCGCGCCAAGTCCACCCGGGCGAAATCATCACCCCGGAGAAAAACGGGCTTTTGTCCTTTGGCGGGACGATGGCGGTGATGGGCATCAATTCGTTTGTGACCAAGGCGATGTTTGACGCAAATCCACACCATGAGTTTTACGTGGAGGAAAGTTTCCCGATGGATTGGATGTACCCGTACCTCACCCCCTTCGGGATCATCATGAAAGTCAACCGGCTGCCGCTGCCGGAGCTGCCGGAGGAAATGGTGGCCCGGGACCACCATTTCTGGAGCCAGTATTCCGAACGCCTGGTGGGAAACTGGGTGGATTACGACACCACCGCCAGGCAGTTGTGCGATTTCGCCGAGAAAGTCTATTTGCGGCACGATTACAGCGGCTTCAAGGGCGACCTGAAATTCGTGCGGGACGAGGACGCGCAAAAGGATTTTTCCAAGCTGCGCGAAGCGATCGGCGGCAGCATTTACGAGTGGCGCGCCAGCCACGACGCCGCCCCGGCGGACCGGGCGCGCATGGAGAAGGAGGCCGAGTTCGCCTTCAAGCAGGCCTTCGCCTATTGTCCCTACAGCGAGGCGGCCTTCCGCTACGCGCAATTGCTCATCGACACCGGCCGGATGGACGACGCGCTGCTGGTGGCCAAAACGTTCCTCAAATTGGACCCTTTCAACACCCAGGTGCAAAACATGGTCAAGGGCCTGGAACAAGCAAAAGGCCAGCCGGCCCCGGTCACCGTGGACCAGGTGTTTTCCCAAATCGAGGCGGCGGCGCGGGGCAACCAAACCAATCGCGCCATGGAGATGCTTGATCAATTGCTGCATCATCCGCAGGCCACCGGGGATATCCTCATGGGGGTGGCGGATCTTTATTCGCGGCTGCTGCACAACTTCGGCAAAGCCGAAGAGGCCATGCAAAGAGCCACGCAGCTTGAGCCTGGCTCCTCGGTGATGTGGTACAATCTGGCAAGCTTGCAGGCCGTGGATCGCAACGCGGCGGCGGCGGCGGAGTCGCTGAAAAAAGCGTTCGCGGCCAACGCCGTCGAGCGCAAGGCCAACCCGCAAATGCTGGACCTGCGGGAGAACGCGCGCACCAACCGCAATTTTGAATACATCCGCCAGACGCCCGAATTCCGCGCCGTCGTCCCGGCGAATTGAATCGGCCTCAATGGCCTGAGAATCCGAACGCCCCGCTAAAACGCGGCTTTCAATCCCTTAAGATACCGGTCAAACGCCCCGCGGCCCGCGCGCGTCAGCCGCAGGATGGTCTGGGGAACTTTCCCGCGATACGTCTTCTCGATCTCCACGTAGCCCGCCTCCTCCAATCGGGAGAGATGGCTGGAAAGGTTGCCCTTGTTCATCTCGGTTTCATGCAGCAGGTAAAGGAAGTCGCACTCCTTCACCGCCCCAAGCAGCACAAAAATCATCAGCCGCCCGGGTTCATGGATGACCCGGTCCAATTCGGAAATGGCTCGCAGTTGGTCGTTCATTCCGCCTCCGGCGCGGGCAGATGGTTGTGCCGGATGTAGAGACACAGGCTCGCCACCCCGGATCCAAGCCAGGCAAGACCAACAAACAACAGCATCACCCACCGCATCCCTACAAAATTGCCGGGGGAGATAAGCCCAATCGCCAGAACCCCCAGCACCATCAAGAGCAATACCACCCATCTCCACAGGCGGCCCCTCTCCAGGAACCAGGTCCAGTACCCATACCCCGCCACAAAAACAACCACGTTGCCCATCCACATCAGGCTTATCCAATCGTGTCCCCTGTCCAAGCCCACCAGCACGGCAAGCCCGGCGGCGATCACGGCGGTTACGCCCATTATGGCCCACAAGGACTTTCGGGCGGGGCCGGACGGGAATGCGCCATCCGTGTGCAGCACCACATACCCGGTGCGCGGCCAGGTGACCCGCTTCTTGATGACCTTGGGAATCCAATACATCAGGCCAAACATCGGCACCAGGACCGCCAAAAACAGCAACATGCCCCCGAATCCCCGCCGCCACACCGAGTTCTCCGGCAGGACGGCTTCCAGGTAGCCCAACAGGGTATAGCCCAGCACCATCACGCCGAACATCATGTCGCAGGACCCGTCAATATTGTTATACCGCCTGGGCCTGCCCAACAAAGTCTGGATTTCGTTTTTCATTACAGACAAGTTTGCAATACAAACTAGTTAGTGTCAAGGAACTCTTTCCGGTTTTTTTTCTCCCAGCTCGTAATTGATCACCGACAGCGTGTAAAGCGCGGCGGTCTCGCTGCGCAACACCAATGGCCCCAGGGATATGGGGCGCGCGCCCGCGCCACGAATCAGGTCCAATTCTCCGGCGGTGAAATCGCCCTCGGGGCCGATCCAGGCGCAAAGGGTCTGGGGAGGGCGCTGGTGTTGCGAGCGAAATTCTTCGAAGTATTGACGCGGATGGCGGCCATCGCCCTGCAGCGAGCCGGCCAGCGCCAGATCGTATTTGTCCCCTCGGGCCAGCAGGGCGGGCAGGGAGAGCGGTTCCACCACCTCGGGCAGCCAGGGCTGGCCGCACTGCTTGATGGCTTCGACGGCGGTTTGCCGCCATTTTTCCGCCTTGCCGCGCGCGGCGGCGGCGTCCAGCCGCGTCGTCACGCGCTCCGAGAGCAGGGGAATGATTCTGGCCGCTCCAAGCTCCGTGGCCTTTTGTATGATGGACTCAAACAGCCTGCCTTTGGGGAGGGCCTGCACCAGCGTGATCCTCGCGGGCGGGGCGGGCGCGGCCAGGGCGCGCGTGACGACCAGGGCCACCTCATGAGGGCCCAGCCCGTTGACCGCGCAGAGATATTGCCCGCCCGCGCCGTCGAGCACGGTTACCTGGCCCCCCTGCCCCAGACGGAGGACATCCCGGGCATGATGCGCCTCCCCGCCCGTGAGCGTGAGCAGCGGCGGGTGGCATTGGCCGGGCGGCAGATAGAAGCGGTGCATGGCCGGAAACCAGGGGCGGCTCAGTAAAAAATGCGCCTGGCGCTGTCAAGAAAACTCTTGCCCAGCGGGTGCACCGATTCGTCGCACAGCCGGGCGAATTCCTCCAGCTTGGCTTTTTGGGCGGAGTTCAGGCGCGTGGGCACTTCCACCTGCACCCGCGCCAGCAAATCGCCGCTGCCGTGGCCCTGCACGTTCCGCACCCCGCGGCCTTTCAGGCGAAAGACCGCCCCGCTTTGCGTGCCAGGCGGGACTTTCACGGGCGCAGGCCCGTCCAGGGTGGGCACTTCCACGTCGGCCCCCAGCGCCGCCTGGGCGAAACTGATGGGGATTTCGCACAGGAGGTCATCGCCATCGCGTCGAAAAATCTCGTGCGGCTTGACGTGCAGCACGATGTAGAGATCGCCGGCCGGGCCGCCTTGCACCCCCGCCTCCCCGTTGCCGGAGGACC
>JBEKOF010000312.1:0-5611 GCA_049522055.1 Verrucomicrobiota bacterium
GTAGCCGAGGATTGATGGGGAATGTGTTCGGCGAGGCGCCGAACACGGCAGGCGAGGGCGCCCGCGCTCCCCCAGAATCCCGATGTTTGAGCGGCTACAGTTTTCATGGAATTGCTCTAGACCATTTCTAATGGCGTTGTGTCTTGCCTTAGCGTTAAGGCTTTACTGGCATGTTTATCTGAACAAAGGAGATAATCGGCAGAGAGCACAGGCGTGGTTCAAATCGAATACGCGATCAAGGAAAGTCTTTCGAGTAATTCTGATAATCTTGAGTCTCGCGGCATGCGGTCAGATAATTGTGGATAGTTGTCGGTTGGTTTTTGGATCGAAGTGAAATGACTCAATTAGATTTGTCTTTCCCACTTCGGATTCTGGTGCTTGCTGCGACTGCTTGGCCCGCATTCATGGCTCGCGCGCCGAGAGCAACTACGGCGTCCAATCCCCGAAGACATGATGCGCGTCGCGCATCTGCGCCGCTTCCTCCGCTGTCAACTGTTTGGAGAGCGGCAGCCGCCGGCTCACGTCAACAAGATTTGTGCCCGTCAGATCGGTCGAGTGGTACTCCCAGAACCGCGGCGTGCCGGCGGCATTGGTTCCCGGCGTGATTTGCCATCCCTGCGCCCCGATGTGGTCGTCCATCCGGCAGTTGATCCACGCCACCTGGCTGTGCGGAAATCGCCCGGCTTCGATTCGCGACAACACCGCGTCCGCCGCCCCCGGCGCCTTGGTCAGCCGGCAATCCACAAACACATCCCCAAAATGGTCCTGGTCGTTGCGGACCTGCGTCACATACCCGCGCGGGCTGACGCACTTAATTTCGCAATTGGTGAAGAAGCACGTTCCATAGCCCCAGATGAAATCCACGTCCCCCTCAATATAACAATTATTCACAAATACCTCCCCGCTCAGTTTCAGCGTGTCCTGGAAACTGTAAAAATCCACCCCCTCCGCCACGCACCGCCGGCCGTCTATCCGCAGCGCCTCCGCCTGCGAACCCCCTTTGCGCGTCGTGTTGCGCACCGTCAGGTTCCTCAGGGCGAAATCATCCGCGTCAATCCCGATCGTCTGCCGGCGCAAATTCCGCCTTTGCCCGCGATCGTTGAACTCCTCGTTGTTCGCGTATTCGATCACCGTTTTCTTCCGGTCCTCGCCCGCGAAGGTCAAATGCGCCTTGTTTGTCACATACACGATTTCCTCATACACGCCGTTCCTGATGAATATCCGCCGGGGCGCGATGTTGCCGGCGGGCGCCCAATCCACCGCTCCCTGCACGGTGCAGAAATCCCCCGAACCGTCCGCCGCCACCGTCAACTTCGCCGCGTCCGCCGCCGGCCCCGCGGCCTTGGTGCGGAATTTCCATGCCGCTCCATTCGTCACCCCGCCGAACACCTCCGGGCTGATCTCAATCCCATACTCCCGCCCATACTGCAACACCCCCAAATGCGGATACACCGTCGCCTCTTTCCCGGAAATGATCACCGGATAATTCGTGAAGGTCGCGCCGCCCAGCGTCCTCGGCTGCGCGCCGCGAACGCTCTGGCTCAAATCAATCGAGTCCGCCAACCCGCCGTCGGCCGAATAAATGGAGATCGTCCCGTGGGTCCCAAGCGCCGGCGCTTCATCGAACGTGATCCGCAGCGGCGTATCCGGGCAGACATTTTTCGCCCCGTCCGCGGGAAGCGTCGCGGTGATCCTCGCTGCCGCCGCAACGCTGGAAACCGCCGCCAGCAACCACGGCCCCATCGTTCCAATCAGATAAAGGCCTCTGCTCATGCCATTCATTTCCTTCCGCGGTTATACCAGTTCGCGCGGATAATGGGAACCATCAATGCTTGGCCTGCTGCATTGGTGAGGAGCGGATTTTGGAGGAGACTTTGGAGCAGACCCCTGCTATGTCTGGGTTGCCCGAAGGTTTTGTCAGAAAAGAAACGAAAGCAAAGTCTATGAAAAGAATAACAGGTATGTTCAAATTGTGGTTTGTTGCAATTCTGGTTGCGGCCTCAGGATGCTCCAAATCGCACCCGCCGGATCTGCCCGCTCTCCAAGGCAATTGGACGGGGCGGGACTCTCAGGCCAACACCGCCGGCTCTCCGACGCTCGTGGTCTCAGGGACGAATCTGGAATTCCATGGCGCGGACACCAACGAGTGGTACAAGGCAACCTTCACCCTGCGTGAAGACACCAATCCCAAGCAGCTTTTGGCCGTCATCACCGATTGTCCGTTCCCGCAGTACGTGGGCAAGACCTCCAAGGCGATCTACCGCATGGAAGATGGCGCGCTGCGGATTGCCGCCAATGAGCCGGGCAATCCCGCCGCGCCGGCCGGTTTCGACGCGCCAGGCGTGCGTCAGGTTGTCTTCAAACTGGACAAGCCCTGAATTCATTTGATGCGGTCAATTCCGCCGGGGCGGTTTGGATTTTCTCGGCCACATGCTTTGGAATCGGGCAGGCGCTCATGCGGCCGCCCGGCGGCTGGGTGATGTAAACGACGGTCAGCGCGCCGCGCGCCACTTCCACCGGCGGCGCGGCGTTGAGCTTGCGAAACTTGAAAAGGTAGCGGAGGGACTTGGATTTCTTTTCGGCGACCAGGAGGTGGATTTCCACCTCGTCCTCGAAATGAAGCGGCGCTTTGTAATCGCATTCGGCATGGACCCGCGGCCATCCCACCGACGGCTCTCCCGTTTTAAAAATGGAAAATCCCAGCGACCGGAAAAAGGCGTTCTCCGCCGTTTCCATGAAGCGGAAGTAGTTGGCATAGTTCATGATGCCGGCCATGTCGGTTTCAGAAAACTCCACGCGGCGAATCATTTTGAATTCGTAAGGCATGAGCGCATCTTAGCGCGCGCCGCTGGAATTACGAGTTGGAAAATGACCGGATGGCCTCGGCGCAGAGCGCAGCGGCCTGGAGGGCCATCGTTTCGACATTGAATTTCCCGGCCACCGCCCGGCTTCCCGCCTCACCCAGGGAACGCGCGCGCGCGGGATCCAGCAACAGGGCCTCGATGGCGCCGGCCAGCCCGCTGACGCTGCCAGCTGGGCAAAGCACGCCGCCGCCGGTGGCCTCAAGAAGTTCAGGAAACGCGCAGTGGTCCGGTTGCACCACCGGGACTCCTGCCGCCATCGCTTCTATGACATAAAGCCCAAACGCCTCGTTGTAAGTCGCCGGCACGGAAAACACCGAAAGCGACGCCAGAAAATCCAGCTTGGCCGCCCGCGAAAGATTGGGAAGAAATTCCGCGTCACCCCCGGCGCCGGCCGCCGCCAGGCGCCCGCGCAAGGCCTCCACCAGCGGCTGGTCCGCCGGCCCGCAACTGCCGCCCACGCGCAGCTTCAGGCCCTTCACGCGGTCGCGCTGCTTCAAGAGCAGAAAGGCCTCCACCAGGTTTTCCAAACCCTTTTCGCGGCACATCCGGGCGAAGTAGCCGAGCACCGGCGGCTGCCCGCTTTTGCTCGCCGCCTGCCGGTCTCGGCTCTCCGCGAAGCCATCCAGTTTGATCCCGTTGAAGACCACGCGCACGCGCTCCTTGGGCAGTTGCAGCCGTTTTTGCATCAGCCCGGCGAAATACCGGCTTGGGGCGATGAACAGGTCGGCGTCGGCCGCCCGTTGCCCGACGATTTGCCAGGCCTGGTCGCGGGCGGGATCCGGCAGGGCGTCCAAAAACCAATCTTCCCCCTGGAAGCAGCAAAGCACCGGAACGCGCAACTCGGAGCGCAGACGGCGGGCCATGCCGATGAGCAAGACATTGGAGAGGCAGACCACATCCGGCTTTTCCTGGCGCAGCCAGCCCAGCAACTCCTCCAATTCGCGCGCCTGGTTTCCCTCCTCGCCCAGCAACATGGACATCGTGATCGGCCCCAGGTTTTCAGGCCGCGTGCGCGTCGCCGGCCCGGCGGCCAATTTCAACAAACCGGGCCGGGCCAGCAGACCATGCAGCCAGTCGGGGGCATGGCGGAACAATGCCGAATGCTGCTCCAGATAGACATTGATGCCGCCGTAAAACAACGGCTCGCCCGCGCTTTGGTTCTCCTCGTCCAGCGTCAGCGGCAGATAGAGCGGCGTCATGGTGGCCGCATGGCCCAGGCGGCGCAGCGCGGCCACCAGCGCGTTGTCGCGCAAACAGGCCCCGCAATACATCTTGCCGGCGCCGGGCGTGATTTGGACGATGCGCAATGACTGGGATGCCACGACAGACCAAACTCTTCAACAAAGTGCGCCAAATGAAAATTGAAAAATGAGGAAAAAAGTCAGACCCGATCCTTCTCAAAAGTTTCCGCCGCGACCACCCGGCCCAGCGAATCGGCCTGCACGTAGCCATAGGCCGCGTCCCCGCTCCCATCCTCCCGCCGGCATCGCCAGTGCCACCAGCCGGGTTTCAGAAAGTCGCCGCGCTGAATCATTTGGAATTTGAACTCCCCTTCGCGCTCGCACTCCGCGCCCGGCCCGGCCGGTTGCCGGCGCCGCTCCAATTGGGGAACATCTTCGTTCATGGTGGAAACTTAGTGGTTGGATGGCGATCATGCTCACCATCTTTTGGCACTTCTGCACCTTATTTCAACAGGCTCGGAAGTGGAGGCCGCCCCCCTTCCGCAATCCTCTGGCGGCTGCGCCAAGACGTCCTTTTTGGCTTCGACGTATTTCATTAGAAAACACTGATCGTTTGGCTGGCCCGGATGTCGCGTTCGGAAACACCCGCCTCAATGGTGAATCGGTTTCCCGCGTCCACGGTCCAATCCTTGCGGGCCGGACTCCAGTAGGCAAAGGATTGACGGGGCAGCGTGATCTCCACATGCCTGGTTTCACCGGGCGCAAGTGTCACCTTGCTGAAAGCTTTGAGTTCGCGCCGTGGGCGTGGCACGGGGCACTGTTCTTCGCCCACATAAATTTGCGCCACCTCCGCGCCGGCGCGGCTTCCCGTGTTCGTGAGGTCCAGGAAAACTTTCACATCGGCCCCGGCTTTCTCCACCCTCATGTTCGACATTCGGAAGGTGGTGTAACCTAAGCCGTAGCCGAACGGATACATCGGGTCCTTGCCCGACTTGTCGTAGCCCCGGTAGCCGTAAAACAGGCCCTCGGTGTAAGGCTCGACCGGGTATGCGGCCCCGCCCTGGTTTTGGCCGGGGTAAAAGGCGAAGGCGGGGTTGTCCTCGAATTTCCGGTCGAACGTCGAGCAGAGCCGGCCGCTTGGATTCACGTCGCCGAAGAGCACTTCTCCCACCGCGATGCCCCCTTCCTGCCCCAGGTACCAGGCCTGGAGAATCGCCGCCGCGCTGCCTTCCCAGCCGCTCATCCCCACCCCGGCCCCGCTGTTGTTGATGACGATGGCATGGCCATTGAGATGCGAGGCGGCGTTGATCAAGTATTGCTGAACATCCGGCAACTCAAAGGCGCGATCACGGCCTTCGCTCTCCATGTTGCGATTCAAGCCGACACAAAGGACGACCGCATCCGCGTCCCGGGCCGCCGCAAGATCGGGAATCTCCGGCGGCACCAGGGCCAATCTCACCATCCGTCCGTTCCCGGCCCCGCCGCGTCCGCCGCGTCCGCCGCCGCGGCCGCCGCGGCCGGCCGATGGGTTGGCCAGCGCCCGCGCTTGAATGCTCACCGGCGAAG
>JBEKOF010000313.1:0-5582 GCA_049522055.1 Verrucomicrobiota bacterium
TCAACCAAACGAAAACCGTCTTTCCAGGTTCCCAATTGCGCCTGCACCACTCCATTCGGGAGGCATCTTGACGCAAAAAGCGGACATTTTGATTGACCCCTATGTCAGGAGTTCTGGACTCAGAACGGCGATACACATGAAAACGCTGATCAAAACCCTTGTTCTCTTTGACAGCATCGAACGGCTCTTTAGAATCAGAAACAGACCGATGGCAGCCATGCCCTAAATGAAAATGGCAGGAACGAACTTGAACCAAAGATTCCCCCACACGAACGAATCCAAAGCGAACTCGCTCAAATAAAGCGCCGCGACCAGGCAACTCAGTCCAGCTATGATCTTCACGATGCGCATTTGTGACGTATGCGGAGCAGGCGAACGATCCAATATGAACGACGCCGGAACAAAAAGCAATCCCGCGACAGCCTCGATAGCGGGAACTGAGGGCAGTTTCGGCTGGAATTGATCCGCGCGCTGGGCTAAAAACGGGGGCGAACCATGAGCCAGTTGCTTCTCATTCCGGATCCGCGACCGCTGGACGAGCGGCTGGGGCGCAAGTTTTTCCGCAAGGCGCCCAAACGGCCGGGCGTGTATGTGATGCGGGACGCGGCGGAGAAGGTGCTGTATGTGGGCAAGGCCAAGGACCTCCGGCAACGCCTGCGCAATTACCGGATCGCCAATCCCGACCGGATGCCCCGGCGTCATCTGCGGATGGTGCGGGAAGTGGCGCGGATTGAGTTTGAGTTTTGCCGCGATGAATCGGCGGCTCTCCGGCGTGAATCCACACTGCTCCGCTCGTGGAAACCGCGGTTTAACCGGGCCGGTGTCTGGCCGGGGAAAACAAGATTTTTTGTCTGGCGGCGGGTGGAGGATGGATTGGAATTGGCCGTCACGGATGTGCCGGAAGCAGGCTGGCAGCGTTTCGGGCCGCTGGGCGGGGGCGGGCGTCATCTGCACCGGGCGCTGGCGCGGCTGTTGTGGCTGGCCATGAATCCAGGCCGGGCGCTGGCCGAGCTACCAGCGGGCTGGGCGCAGGGCCAGGTTGCCGAGGCGGTGAGAATCCGGTGCGGCCGTTCGGCGGAGGAAGCCGCGGGGGTTTTGGCGGCGTTCTTTTGGGGGAGGCCGGAGGGTTTTGCGCCGTGGCTGGCATCGCGAGTCGGGACGCGAACGCATCCGTTTGAGCGCGGCCTGGTGGCAGGGGATTTGGAAACCCTCCAGGAGTTCTCCGCCCGGCAGGAGCAGGCAGGGAAGAACCGGCTGCAACTGGCCTTGTTGTAGGGCCGGGCAAACTCAACCACCGATTTTGTCCACCGCCCGGCGTTGTTTTTTGCGCGAAGAAGGCGTTGACAGGGCGGGGGGATGGGGCTAACATTTAGGGAAAGATAAGGATTTAATCCAATGTTACTGCGAATTTGCCTGATTATTGCCCTGGCCGGCGGCTTGGCTGTCGGAGTCGTGAATTTTGTCAAGGTGAAGGCGGTCATCACCAACACCATTGCTGAAAGAGACAGCGAGAAGACGGCAAAGTTGGCGGCGCAAGACGATGCGAAGAAGACGCACGCGACGCTGAAGACCACCCAAGCCAAACTGGACACGACCACCCGGGAATTGGCCCAGACCAAAACCGAGCTGGAAGAGGCCAATGGCAAAGTGACAGACCTGCAAAAGCAAAATGGCGAACTGGCGGCCCATTTGAAAGAGACGCAGGCCGCGCGCGACAAGTCGGACCAGGAATTGTCCAAATGGACCCAGTTGAACGTCACCCCCCAGCAAGTCATTCAAACCATAGCCGATTTAAAGAAAACCATCGCGGAACGCGACCAATTCATCGCCGAGAACCAGCTTCTGAACAAGAAAAACGTGGAGTTAAAGGACGAACTGGCCACCCTCACCGGCAAGGAGGAAAACCCGCCGCTGCCGGCGGGCCTCAAGGGCAAGATTGTGGCGGTGGATCCCAAGTATGCCTTCGTCGTGTTGGACATCGGGGACGACAAAGGAGTCGTGCCGCGGGCTGTGATGTTGGTCGCCCGCGACGGCAAGTTCATCGGCAAAGTGCAGATTTCCAAGGTGGAGGGCAACCAGAGCATCGCCAACATCATGCCGGCCTGGCGTCAAGGCCCGATCATGGAAGGCGACCAAGTGCTGTACTAATGAAGAATCTTCTGCGCCTGTTTTTATTTGCCCTGTTCGCCGCCAGCGCGGCGGGACTGATGACCGGTTGCGCCACGGACGATTCGCAAGGCGTCTCCACCATTCCGTGGGACAAAAGCCAGCCTTGGGAAGGCCCGCTGCCCTCGACGATCAATCAGGGGCGCTGAGCCTGCGCGGGTTTATTTGGCGAATTCCACGCAGCGTGTTTCGCGGACGATGGTCACGCGAATCTGGCCCGGATACTGCAGTTGGTCCTCGATTTTTCGCGCGATGTTCTGGGCCAGCGCAAACGCCTCCTCTTCGCCTACCGTCCCGGGCTGGACCAGCACGCGCAATTCGCGGCCGGCTTGCAGGGCGAAACATTTTTCCACCCCCGGAAACGAAAGGCCGATGCGTTCCAAATCTTCGACGCGCTGGATGTGGGTGAGCACCGTTTCGGACCGCGCGCCGGGCCGGGCCGCGCTGATGGCGTCCGCCGCGCTGGCCAGAATTCCCAACAACCCGGTTTGCGGGGCCTCTCCATGATGGGAGGCCACCCCATTGACAATCGCCTCGGTTTCGCCGTAACGGCGGATGATTTCCGCGCCCACCAGGGCATGAGGGCCTTCGATTTCGTGACTCACCGCCTTGCCAATGTCATGCAGCAGCCCGACACGCTTGGCGGAGGCGACATCCACCCCCAATTCCGCGGCCAAAAGGCCCATGAGTTGGGCCACTTCGATGGAATGATGGAGAATGTTCTGGGAGAAACTGTGGCGGAAATGCAGCCGGCCCAGCAATTTGACAATTTCCAGATGCAGCGGCGCCAGGCCCAATTTCACCACCGCCTGCTCGCCGGTGCGCAGAATGACCTCGTCAATTTCCTCCGCGACTTTGGCCACGACTTCCTCAATGCGCGCGGGATGAATTCGCCCGTCCAGGATCAGCCGTTCCATGGATTCGCGGGCGATTTCCCGCCGCACCGGATCGAAGCCGGAAAGAACCACCGCCCCCGGCGTGTCGTCAATCAGCACCGTCACGCCCGTGGCGGCCTCGAAGGCGCGGATATTGCGCCCCTCCCGGCCGATGATGCGGCCCTTCATCTCATCGCCCTTGATGGAGACCGTGGCGGTGGAGGTCTCAAAGGTGTGATTGCCCGCATAGCGCTGAATGGCCAGGCTGAGGATGCGGCGCGCTTTTTCCTCCGCCTTCACCTTGGCGTCGTCCAGAATATGCTGGGACAACTGGACGGAGTCGCGCAGGCTGCTCTGCTGGACTTCCTGCAAAAAGGCGGCCCGCGCCTCGGCCTCGCTCAATTTGGAGACCTCCGCCAGCTTCTGGCGCCGCTGTTCCAGCAAGCCGGCCGCCTCCTGCCGGAGCCGTTGCGCCTCGGAGAGTTTGCCCTCCAATTCCTCCGTTTGCCCGCGGAGGTTTTTTTCCTCGCGCACCAGGTTTTCCAACTGCCGGTTGACCAGGGCCTCGCGCTCGCCCAGGCGCTGTTCGGTTTCCGAGCGCAATTTCAGGGCCAACTCATTGGCCGCCAGGCGCGCTTCGCGGATGATGGCGTCGGCTTCGCGGCGCGCGGTTTCCAGAAGCGTCTGCTTTTCCTGCCCCAGGGCCGCCAAAAGACTCCGCTCCCTGGATCGCCAGAACCAGACGCCCAGAAAAAAGCCGCCCAGACAAACCAGAAAAATCAGGGCGCCCGCGATAATATAATAGGGGATCATCGGGCTCATAAGCGAATCGGCGGCCGGCCCGAAGTCTCCAGCCATTGCGTTGGCGTCAAAATGCAGTTCAAAAGTATGTCGTGTTCCTCAGCCGGAATGAATGGGCGCAACTGTTCATCGAATGCGACTCCACATCGGACGCCTGCAACCTGGGCCAGGAGGCGGTCAAAAAAACCCCCGCCCCGCCCCAGCCGGTGTCCAGCCGCGTCAAAGCCTAAACCAGGAACCAGCGCCAAGTCCAGAACCTTTGGCGCCAACGGCGCGCAATGAGCCGACGGCTCAAAGACGCCGAACTTTCCCGCCGCGCAATCCCGCGCAAAATCCGTGATGCGCGCCGCGCCATACACGCCCGTCTCCGGCGCAAAACGCGGCAGGCCGATGGTCTTGCCTTCCGCCAGACCCCGCCGCAGTAGCGGCAGCAAATCTATTTCCTGCGGCAACGGCGCGTAAAAAAGGACCGTCCGCGCTTCCCGCCACACCGGCTGGCGCGCCAGCAAGTCGCGCGCCCGCGCGGAAGCCTCCTCCCGCCATGCCGCGGTGGCGTCCCGGAGCCGGGCGCCAAGCTGGCGGCGAAGCTCACGTTTGCTGAGGGCGTTTTGGGAAGTCATTTTTCCGGGGATGGGGCGCCCGGCGCCCGCAACGCCTCGATTTGCGTCCGCCATTTTTCCAGGCGCTCCTTGATTTTCTTTTCCGATCCCTCGTTGGTCGGCTCGTAGTACCTCCGGGCGGCGCCGAGATAATCCTGGGGCACGAAGTGGCCGGGGAAATCGTGCGCGTATTTGTAATCCTGTCCGTGGCCCAGGCGTTGGGCGCCCGCGTAATGCGCGTCGCGCAACGGTGCCGGCACGGCCAATGTCCGGCCCGAGCGCACCTCTTCCAGCGCCTTGTCAATGGCCATGATGGCGCTGTTGCTTTTGCTCGCCGTGGCCACATACACCACCGCCTCCGCGATGGGAATTCTGGCCTCCGGCCAGCCGGTGAACTCGGCCGCCGTGTGGGCCGCCACCGCCAGGACCAGCGCCATCGGGTCCGCCAGCCCCACGTCCTCCGCCGCGCAGATCAACAGGCGCCGGGTGATAAAACGCGGGTCCTCCCCCGCGTGAATCATTTTCGCCAGCCAGTAGAGCGCGGCATCCACGTCCCCGCCGCGCATGGATTTGATGAACGCGGAAATGGTGTCATAATGCGCGTCCCCGTCGCCGTCATAAACGATGGCTTTCTTTTGGATGCACTCTTCGGCCACGGAGAGAGAGATTGAGATCAGCCCGTCGCTTTGCGGCGGGGTGGTCAGCGCGGCGATTTCCAGGGAGTTGAGCGCCTTGCGCGCGTCGCCATCGGCCACTTTGGCCAGATGCCGCAACGCCTCCTCCTCCGCCTGGATGGGAACATGGCCCAAGCCGCGCTCCGCATCCGTCAACGCGCGGCGCAGCAACTCCAGCAAATCCTCCTCCGTCAGCGGCTGCAACTCGAAAATCTGCGAGCGCGAGACCAGCGGCGAATTGACGAAAAAAAAGGGATTATGCGTCGTGGCGCCGATCAGCCGCACCACCCCGCTCTCGACATCCGGCAGCAAGACGTCCTGTTGCGCCTTGTTGAAGCGGTGAATCTCGTCGATGAACAGGATGGTCGATTGCCCGGTGTTCTCCCGGCGGTTGGCCGCCGCCGCCAGCACCCGGCGCATATCGGCCACATTGGACTCGACACCGCTGAGGCGCTCAAACTTGCTGC
>JBEKOF010000314.1:0-5563 GCA_049522055.1 Verrucomicrobiota bacterium
CACAACGGTTCCGACGCCGGCTCCGGCGTCAACGATAATTGGCGGCTCGGCGCCGAGCCTTCCAACAGCGCGTCCAGATCCTCCCAGCCGCGCGCCGCCTGGACTTGCGCCCCGTCCAACTTACCCAGGCGCGCCACGATCTGGTGCCGCGGACCTCGCGCCGTGCGAATCGTTTTAACCAAAGACCAATACTCGTAGTCTTCCCCGCCCGCCTCTTTGCGATGTCGCCGCAAAAACATGCCCACACTTTGACAGAATTCACTCCGACCCGGCAATAGGCTCTTCGGGACTACATCGCCAAAAACCGCCTGGCGACAAAACCGCCCACGTCATATCAACGATTTGCAAAAACTCCCCGCGGAAAAAAAGTCAAATCCCTCTCCCGACTGACGAACTTGGGCTAGTAATCAAGTCGTATTACTCATCTTTAACCCGATCCTCAGTTCACATTCTCTCTTGTAGTTTGCTCTTATGCAAATAGTTACAATTCAAGCCGCTTGCCACTTTTTGCGCCTTCCCGGAAAAAACTCCCCCCCTCTCAAACCTCCGATTTCTCCGATTTCTCCGATTTTTTGGATTCATCCACGATCTTCCGCTTCCATGCCGGACCGGCCGCTGACCAACCGCCTCATTTGAGTTGAATTGCAAAACGCCGGGAAGTGGATCCTGGCCGGATGCTTCAAATCTGAGGCGTGGCGGGGGAGGCCGGGGGCGATCCGTGCACCTCTTTTGTGAATCCGAACTTCTTGATGCGGGCAATGAGCGTCGTCGGTTTCAGCCCCAACAACTCCGCGGCGCCGCCTGGCCCGTGAACTTTCCAGCCGGTTTTATTCAGCGCCGCCAGAACATTCTCCCGCTCCCGTTGCCGGAATTCGACGTCGCTTAGAATCCCCGCGTCGGCTGGCCGGGATCTGGCTTCGGGAGGAGCGGCGGCGATTCCCGCCAAGCTCTCCCCGGCCGGCAAGTCCAGGTACATCACTCCGTTCTCCGCGAGGATGAGCGCGCGTTCGATTCGGTTCTGCAACTCGCGCACGTTGCCGGGCCAATCGTAACCTTGCAACTGCGCCAGATGCGCCTGGGTGAGCCGGGCCGGCCGCACCTTTAATTTCCGGGCTGCTTTGTCAAGAAAATGCGCCGCCAGCAGGGGAATGTCCTCCTTGCGTTTGCGCAACGGAGCCACTTCGACGGGAAAGACATTGAGCCGATAGTAAAGGTCTTGCCGGAAGCGGCCGGCTTGAACCTCCATCTGCAAATTCCGGTTCGTCGCGGCGATGATGCGCACGTCCACATTCCGGGTTCTCTCTTCGCCGACCCGTTCATATTGGCCTTCCTGCAAAACCCGAAGAAACTTGCTCTGCAGTTCCAAGGGGATTTCGCCCACTTCGTCCAGCAGCAGGGTGCCGCCGTTGGCCGCCTCGAACCGGCCGGCCCGATCCCTCAGTGCGCCGGTAAAGGCGCCTCGGGCATGTCCAAAAAACTCGCTCTCGTAAAGTTCCCGGGGAATCGAAGCGCAGTTGACCCGGATGAGCGGACGCTCGCAGCGCCGGCTATGTTTGTGGATTTCGCGGGCGACCAGTTCCTTCCCCGTGCCGGTTTCCCCGAGAATCAACACGTTGGCATCCGTCCGGGCAACCGTCTCCACTCGGTGGATCAACTGCCTCAGAGCCGGGCTTTTTCCGATGATGTCTCCGAATTCTTTCGCCTCCTTTACTTCTTCCTGAAGGTACGTGTTTTCCAGTTCGAGCTGCGCTTTGAGCCGCTCGATTTCCTCAAAAGCGCGGCGGGTCTTCTCTTCACTTTCACGCAATGCCTGATTGGAGGCCTGGAGTTCGGCGGTGCGCTCCTGCACGCGGGTTTCCAGCGAGTTCCGGGCATTGAGCAGAGCTTCTTCGGCTTCACGCAAACGCAATTGGGTCCTGACCCGTGCCAGCACTTCCTCCGGCTCGAAGGGCTTGGTGATGTAGTCCACGCCCCCCGCATCGAACCCCTTGACCTTCTGGTCCGTCTCGCTAAAGGCGCTGATAAAGATGATGGGAATCCGGCGGCTCTGTTCCTCCGCCTTCAAGCGGCGACAGACCTCGTAACCATCCATGCCGGGCATGTTCACGTCGAGCAGAATCAAGTCCGGCGCCTTGGCGGCCACCGATTTGAGTGCCAGGCTTCCGTCGGAGGCGGGCCGGACGCGATATCCCTGCTTCGTCAAAATGTCCGCCAATAGCCGCAGACTGGCCTGGGTGTCTTCGACCACCAGGATCTGCTGCCGGGCTGGGGGAACTTTCTCAACATCGCTCATAAAATCTGTCCTGCCTTTGCCTTCTCGCTTTCCAGCAGCCTCAAAAGGTGCGGGTAATCCAGCTTCGTGGCGAGATCATTCAGTAAGCCGCCAATGGCGGCGTCTAGTTCCGTCACCCGCTCGATCAGCGCCAGGGTGCGGGTGGTGTCCAATTCAACGGCCGCCTGGTGCAATTGTGTCAGCAACTCCAACGGCAATGCCGCCCACTGCTCCGGCCGGATTAGAGACTTCGATCCCACCGGCGACACTTGCCCCCCCTCCTTTTCATACAGGTATTTCAGATCCAGATGCCGGGCCATGACGTCGAAAAGCTCCTGCTCACGGTACGGCTTGCGCACCAAGTCATCGCAACCCGCCGCCAGGATTGGCTTTCTTTCCTCCTCCAAGGCATGGGCTGTGAGCGCGACGATCTTCGTGCGGCGGCCTGCTTCGGTTGCCTTGATGCGGCGAGCGGCTTCCAATCCGTCCATCATCGGCATGCGGATGTCCATCAGAATCAAGTCAGGGTGCCACTCTTCGAACAGAGCCACCGCTTCCTGTCCGTTGACTGCCTCCCGCAGATCGAAGCCCAACGGCTCAAAGAGTTTGTGCAACAACAGCCGGTTTTCCCGCTGGTCTTCCGCGATCAGGAGGCGAAAACGCGGTTGGCCTTCAGCCAATCCAATGATCCGCCCGCGCCCCAGCTTCGCCGGAGTCTCCTCGGTCGGAAGCACCTCCACAGGGATTTCGAAGTGAAACACCGAACCTTTGCCCGGCTCGCTGGCCACGCCAATCTGTCCGCCCATCAGCTCGACATATTGCTTGCTGATGGCCAGCCCCAGGCCGGTTCCGGCTTCTGTGGACGCCCGGTTCCCCAGTTGCACGAACGGGAAGAAAATCTTCTGCCGGTCCTCCCGGCTGATGCCTGGACCGGTATCCTCCACCTCGAAGCGCAGTCGTGCGCGTTGCGGTGACTCCCGGCTCACTACTTCCGCCCGCAACTTCAAGCCACCGCTTTCGGTGTACTTGGTGGCGTTCCCGATCAAATTGATAAGCACTTGGCGCAATTTGCCCGAGTCCACCGCGACGTGCCGGGGCAGATTTGGGGATTGCTCCAAAGTGAAGCTCAGTCCCTTCTCCGCGGCCCTGACTCCCATCACCGATTGCAATTCATGCAACAATTGGTGCAGATCGGCATCGGACTCCTCCAGAACCACCCGGCCCGACTCAATCTTGGAGATGTCGAGCACGTTGTTGATTAAGTTGAGCAGGTGTTCGCCGCTTCTGACGATAATATCCAAGTTCTCCTTCTGATTCGCTGAGACACCTTGGTCATTTTTCATCAAACGCGAGAATCCAAGCACCACGTTGAGGGGCGTGCGCAGTTCATGACTCATGCTGGCCAGAAAAATGCTCTTGGCCCGATTGGCCGATTCGGCCCGCTCCTTGGCTTCCACCAACTCCTCCTCCGCCTGCTTCAACTTCGTGATGTCAATGAGAGTGCCCGTCATGAGCAGCGCCCGGCCTTGCTCGTCACGCGAAGGCACGTCGGCCCGGGCATTGAACCACTTGACAGCCCCGTCAGGCAGGGCCACTGGATAAATAGCACTGTAATCCTTGTACTTGCCTGAAATCGTGCCTGAAAAACGCTCCATGGTTTCATCAATGACGCCGGCATGTTGAGGAAACGCCGCCTTTGTATCGGCCAACAACTTCGCCCATACGCTGAGCCGGTAAGCCTTTTCTCCGGTCTTGTCCGGCGCGAGGCCCAGCATTCGAGCCGAATTGTCCAATCCGTGGTAAGTGTCTTTCTCCTTGAAATCAATCCACCATGCGCCGACATCCGTCGAGGCCAGGGATCCATAAACAAGCTGGTTGAGCAACGCCAATTCTTCGGTGCGCTTTTTCACCAAATCCTCCAGATGGTCGCGGTGCTTGCGCAACTCCTCTTCCGCCATTCTGCGCTCGGTGATGTCGCTTAACATGCAAAATGAGCCTTGAAAGTGATGCGCCGCGTCGAAAACGGGGCTGGCCGAGACGTTCACCCACAAAACGCGTCCATCCTTTCGACGAACTCGCTGCTCGTATCGCTCGGTGATCCCCTTTCGACGAGCCGCTATCCTTTCCTCGAATAGGGCGACGTCTTCCTCCATGAGGTAATCACTGGTCTTTCGGCCCGGCATTTCCTCCGGCTCATATCCGAGCATTTCGGCCATCCGCCGGTTGACAAAAGTAGTAATGTAATGCTCGTTACATGCGAAGATCCCCTCGGAGGCAGTGTCCACGATGCGCCGGTACCGTTGTTCGCTCTCTCGTCGTTGCGCCTCCGCCTCTTTTGCGGCGGTCACGTCCATCAGCGCTCCAATGAAATCCAGTCCACCCGGATCCTTTCGAACGGCGTGAGCAACGATGTGAATATGCTTGATGGAGCTGTCCGGCATGAGCAACCGATATTCATAATCAAAATCCGTCCCCTCGCGCGCGGCGCGATCCAGGGTCTCTTGCCGCAAGGCCCGATCCTCCGGATGAACTCGTTCGACGATCAATTGTGAGGTGATTTTGGTCGGGGCATCGTACCCGAAAATGCGGAAGGTTTCGTCCGACCAAAAGAATTCGTCCGTGGAAACCTTCCAGCCGAAACTGCCTGTATGACTGAGCCTTTGCGCCTCCAGTAAATAGGCCGCCGTCCTCCGCAGTTCCGTGGTCCGTTCCGCCACCTTCGTCTCAAGCTCACTTCGAGACTGGCGAAGCTCCTGCTCGCTCTGACGCAGCGCGTCCTCGGCTTCCTTCCGGTCGGTGATGTCGGTGCAGGTCCCGAACCATTTGACGGTTCTGCCGACGCGGTCATGGATCGGCAACCCGCGCGTCTTGAACCAGCCATAAACTCCGTCCGATCGCCGGACACGGTATTCCACATCATAAGGGCCGCGCCCCGCCACCGAATCCGTCCAGAGCCGCCGGGTAGGCTCCCGGTCATCCGGGTGCAGCACGTCCAGCCAGCGCCAGCCGAGCAAGTCGTTCTCTGGAACGCCGGTGTAATCCCTCCACTGCGTGCTGAAGTAGTCGCACGCCCCATCCGGCTTGGCGGCCCATACCAAGTGCGGGAGCGCCTCGGCCAGTTGCCGCCACAATTCGCTCTGGTGGCGCGATGGTTCGGCCCGCTTGCGTTTGCGCGCCGGTAACGACTTCATGTATTCGATTTTTGAATCACTTCGAGCAGAAAGCAAGCCTGTTCACGTTCCTGTTCACGTTCTTCCACACGGGAGCTGCGCAATCGCGCCGGCGCGGGTG
>JBEKOF010000315.1:0-5528 GCA_049522055.1 Verrucomicrobiota bacterium
TGGAAAGGTCTTTCCATGCCAAAATGGCCCAAGCAACTCCCGCCCATCACGCCGGATGATCAGCGCATCTGCGACGAATTCATGGAGCACTGGCACGACGTGTTCCCCAACCGATTCAGCGTCGCCGACCGTTTCACCCACCAATACGTCGCCAAACACCGCCCCCCCAGCTTCCTCCGCACCCTGGAAATCGGCCCCGGCCTGGGCGAACACCTCAAATATGAAACCCTCAGCCAGGAGCAGGAGCGCAATTACGTCGCCGTGGAAAGCAGACCCAACATGGCCAAACGCCTCCGCCAGGCCTTCCCGAATATCCAGGTCCGCGTCGGCGATTGCCAGCAGCCCCTGGATTTCCCCGACGGCTATTTCGACCGCATCCTGGCCATCAACGTCCTCGAACATTTGCCCAACCTCCCGGCCGCCGTCCGCCAAATGCACCGCCTCTGCAACAAATCCTCCGGCCTTTTCTCCATCGTCATCCCCTGCGAAGGCGGCCTGGCTTACGCCATCGCCCGCGAAATCTCCGCCAAGCGCATTTTCCAGAAGCGCTACCACCGCCCCTACCACATCTTCATCGGCCGCGAGCACATCAATGTCGCCAGGGAGGTCCTCGCCGAACTGGACCCCTATTTCCAAATCGTCCACTCCACCTACTTTCCCATTCCCGTCAGGCTCGAATTTTGCAACCTTTTCATCGGCGCCAACCTCAAGCCCAAGGCCCAACCGCCGGCCCCATCAACGGGGCTTTCGTAACACCGTGTCCCGCCGCTCCCAGGCCGGGTCCGTCCGCGGATAATCCAGATTGTAATTCAGGCCCCGGCTTTCCGGTCGTTCCAAGGCCGACGCGATGATCAGCTCCGCCACCGTGGCGATGTTCCTCAGTTCCAGCAGGTCGCTGTTCACCGTGAAGTCCCAGTAGTATTCCTGTATTTCCTCCTGCAAATTGGCGATCCGGCTTCGGGCCCGCTGCAGCCGCTTGTTGGTTCGCACGATCCCCACGTAGTCCCACATCAGCCGCCGGATTTCCTCCCAGTTGTGGGATACCACCACCAGTTCGTCCGGGTCGTGCGCCTGGCCCGAACGCCAGTCGGGCAGGCTCACCCCGCTTTTGGTCTCCGGGTTCCGCGCCGCCCGCTCCGCGGCCCGATGCGCGCAGACCAGCGCCTCCAAAAGCGAATTGCTCGCCAGCCGGTTCGCCCCGTGCAAACCCGTGCAGGCCACCTCCCCCACCGCGTATAAACCGTCAATCTCCGTCCGCCCGTCCACCGTCGTCCAGACCCCGCCGCATTGATAATGCGCCGCCGGCACCACCGGAATCGGCTCCTTGGTCATGTCCACCCCGTACCTCAGGCAGGTCGAGTAGATGTTCGGAAATCTGTCCATTAAAAATCGCGCCGGCTTCTGCGTGATGTCCAGCAGCACATGGTCCGCCCCGCTTTTTTTCATTTCGCTGTCAATCGCCCGCGCCACAATGTCCCGCGGCGCCAGCGATTTCAGCGGGTGGTACCGGTCCATGAACTCCACCCCCTCCCGGCTCTTCAACACCCCCCCCTCCCCGCGCACCGCCTCGCTGATCAGAAACGACTTGGCCTTCGGATGATACATGCACGTGGGATGGAATTGGATGAATTCCATGTTCGCGATGGCCGCCCCGGCCCGGTACGCCATCGCCACCCCGTCCCCCGTCGCGATGTCGGGGTTGGTCGTGTAGAGATACACCTTCCCGCAGCCCCCCGTGGCCAGCAGCACCGTCCCGGCGGCAAAAGTCTCCACCCGGTTATTCTTCTTGTCAAACACGTAGGCCCCCAGGCACCGGTTGGGCCGCGGGTCGAACAACTGCCCCAGCTTCTGCGTGGTGATCAGATCTATCGCAAAATGATTCTCAAATATCTCGATGTTCGGGACCGCCGCGATGGCGTTGAGCAAGGCCCGCTCCACTTCCTGGCCCGTGATGTCCTTGGCATGCAGGATGCGCCTCTTGGAATGGCCCCCTTCCCGCCCCAGGTCCAGCTCCCGCCCCCCGGCGATCTCCCGCTCCGTAAACTTCATCCCCGTCTCCATCAGCTCCGCGATCCGCGCCGGCCCTTCTTGAATGATGTCCCGCACCACCTCCTCGTGGCATAGCCCCGCCCCGGCCGCCAGCGTGTCCCGCACATGAATCTCCACCGAATCCTCCTTGCTCGTCACCGCCGCGATGCCCCCCTGCGCGTAATTGGTGTTGGACTCCGCGCGCGTTTTCTTGGTCACAATCGCCACCCTCCCCAGCGCCCCCGCCTTCAAGGCGAAGGATAGCCCGGCAATCCCGCTCCCCAACACCAGAAAATCAAAGTTCTTCATCACCTGCCCTGGATTGAACAACAAAAACCCGCCCCGACAAAGACAAAACGCGCTCTTGCACGGCGCTGCCCCCGCCGCGGTTTTTCTTCGCCCGCGGCAGGCTGCTCCTCAAGCCTTCAATCACGGCAGAACGTGGCCCGGAATGCTGCATCGCGCATTTTCCCCGACCGTTCCAATGATGTACTCCCCGCCGGCGGGACAGACCGGGAATTCTCCTTTGGGCCCGCGGCCCATATAGGGCCTCAGGTCATCCATCGTCGGCGTGTCCGTGCTCTGCTTGTTGTGTTCCAAGGCCCATTGTTGTTTGGCCCCCTGAATCATCCGGAGATTGTTGATGCAGGCGTTCTCTTGCGACGTGCTCCTTGCCCTGACGAAATTGGGGATCGCAATGGCGCTTATCATCCCGACCACGCCGACGGCCGCCGGGATGAACATCACGTTCGCCGATTTATTCCCGTTGGCGAATCCCTCCCATCCTTCCGGTCCGTTGACTCCAACGCTGAACAGGAAGGCCCCCTGGTTGGTGCCCAGCATGTTGCGCAATGTTTCCGCCTGGCTGCCCAGCGCCGCAGTTTGACTGCTCAAGGCGCCCTGCGCCGCCTTGCTCAGCGTCCGGCCCAGTTTTTCGCTGACCACCGAGAAATTGTTGCC
The DNA here is from genome assembly GCA_049522055.1 of Verrucomicrobiota bacterium. Lineage (GTDB taxonomy): Bacteria > Verrucomicrobiota > Verrucomicrobiia > Limisphaerales > Palsa-1400 > JBEKOF01. The sequence continues at coordinate 2,989 of JBEKOF010000315.1, forward strand.
TTCCAATGGGATTCCCTGCGAGAGCCGTTTGAACTCCGCCGTGGACTTGAATCCGGTTCTCTTCCCCGCTTCCACGTCCAGGATTTCCTTCAGCAGCCCTTCCGACGAGGTCAGGAAAAGATAGTCTCCGCTGCGCGCAATCGTTGGCGTCAGTTCGATGGGCAGCGGCAGCGGTATTTTCATCGTCCGGCTTTTCACCCCGGCCCCGTTGGATTTCACCACCATCGGGTTGCCGGCCAGCAGTTGGTCCACCCGGTTGAATATCACATCCGATTTCACTTTCGCATAAATCGCCAGCGCCGGCTCGGGAATTTCCATCGGATTGTTGGGAATGGGCAGCGTGACCAATTTGGAATCATCTATGGTCAATATCACCCCGTATCCGCCCCCGAGCGAGCCAAGCAAATCATCCAGGCCCACGCCCGTCCGCGCCTTGAACAGCCCTGGGAATGCCGCCATCTGCTTGTCCACTTCGGGAAGGTGCAGCCGGGCCACTTCCGTTTGGATGGTCTTCCAGACCAGCGGCACATCCAGATCGCTGTAGCTGGCAAAAGCCGTGCTTTCGGGCAGCAAATCCAATTCCTTCAACGCATGCGGCGCCTTGCCGAACAGTGACCAGATAAACCCGTCGTTCTGGCCCGCATAATGGTGGATCACCACTTTGCTGTAATAGAACCCCTTCTCGCGCGCAATCGAGCTGGCCCCAAACCCGCTGATGTGTTCAATCCCGCTGTCTTTCACCAGCGCCGTCGCCACCTCAAAGCCCTTGGCAATGGCATCCTTTCCCCCCGCCGCGGCCATCGGCAGGCTGCTCAGCGTGTTGCTCCATTGCTCCATCGCTTTGGACAGCCCGGACAGCGCCTGCTCCGTGCTCAGGTACAGGTAAAGGCTGCCGCCTTTGTTGAGTTTGGCCGTCACCTCATCGAAGCTGTTCTTCTCGGCGGAAACGATTTCCCCGCCGCCGCCGCCGCCGCCGCCGGTGGTGGGAGCCGCCGTCGGCGTCGCCCCTTCTTTTTTCTGGCAGCCGGCGAACAACGCGGCCAGGCCGAGGCACAGGGCAAGCTGGACAAGTTTCAATATGCGGGCATTCATGATTCCTTTTTTTCTGTCAGTTTATATTTGCAACGCCCTCCATCAGACCCTTTTCCCCGAAGAAAAGCCAGAATAAAGTAGCCCAATTTTTGTAATTGACCCAAGCACATTTCTTGCTTCCCGAATTCCCCCAAAGCACATTCCGCACCCGTCGGGGCGCACACGCGCCCCGCGTGTCGCGGTTGGCGCCCCCGCCGACCGCCTCTTGGCGTTCAGTCCCAGAAGAGCGCTGAATTCTTCATGTCTGCTCGCCCGGCCCCTTCAGCCGGCCACGTTAAAATAATTTGTCCGGTTCACCCTAAAACAGGCATCTATTAGTGAATGCAAGAACTGGACGACATCACGCTCCTGCGCCAATTCGCGGCGGACCGGTCTGAAGCCGCCTTCCAGCAATTGGTTTCGCGCCATGCCGCCTTCGTCCATTCCGCCGCGTTGCGCCAGGTGCGCGATCCGCAGCTCTCCGCGGAAATCACCCAAGCCGTCTTCTTGATCCTGGCCCAAAAGGCCCCGCGCATTTCGGACAAAACCATTCTGACAGGCTGGCTTTTCAAAACCACCCGGTTTGTCGCCCTTGCCCAGGTCCGCGCCGAGGCTAGGCGCCGGCAACATGAACAGGAGACCCAGATGCACTCCCAACTTCAAACCGATTCTCCAACCGGCTCCCCTGACCAAGCCTGGGCGGAACTTTCACCCCTGCTCGATGATGCCCTCGCGCAGCTCGGTGAAACCGACCGCCAAGCCGTCCTCTTGCGCTTCTTCGAGAACAAGAGCCTGGCCGAAGTGGGACACAAATTGGGCGCCGGCGAAGACACCGCCCGCAAACGCGTCAGCCGTGCTCTGGAAAAATTACGCAAGTTTTTCGCAAAACATCGCGTTTACTACTCCACGGCGATCATCGCCGGCGCCATTTCTGCCAACTCCGTCCAAGCCGCCCCCCCCGGGTTGGCAGCAACCATCCCCGCCATGGCTGTCAAGGGTTCAGCCATCTCGGTCTCAACACTCACCCTTATGAAGAAAGCATTAGAACTTATGACCATTGCAAAACTCAAGGCCGCGGCCCTCATCGCCGTTGCGGCGCTTTTCGCCGCCGGAACCACTCTCCTCGTCCACAAAGTCGTCGCTCAATCCGCCCCCGATTCCCCCGCGGTTGACGACTCCGCCTGGGACCACTTGAGTTCGCGGGCCTTGCAAGCCCTCCCGCCTGTCTTCATTCTTCGTCCGACCCATTTTGCGCCTCCCGCCGCGGTGGGTGCGACCTTCTCCGCCGGCGCAGGTTTCGGAGGCGGGACGGTTTTGGCTGGCGACAAAATGCTCGGACGCGCCATCCCCTTCCAGACCCTCATGGCTATGGCCTACGGTGTGGACCTCAACCGTATGGTCTTCGCGCCCGGGACACCGGCCGGCGCTTTCGACCTGCTCATGACCACCCCCGATGCGTCCAAAGAAAA
>JBEKOF010000316.1:0-5419 GCA_049522055.1 Verrucomicrobiota bacterium
CCGCCGTGCCCGCCGGCAGCCTCACCTGGTTCAAGCCGGCCCAGAAGACGGGCCTGTACGCCGGCGGATTCAGTACCGTGCTGGATGTGGAAGGCTCCCCGTGGACCAATTCAGAGGCAGCCCTGGCCGGCCTCTTTCCGAACGGCGCGCAATTGACTTTTCCCGGGAGCTATTTCGGCTCCGATCTCTGGACGGTGCAATTGACCTCCTCGAACACATTTCAACTGGTCAACGGCTCGCCCATTTTGTCCAGCGGCTCCCTGAACCCCGCAGACGGGCGGTTGAAGATTACTATAATTGACTTCATGGACCCCAGCCTCAAGAGTCATGTTACCGCCTATGGAGCAGCATTGCAAAACACCAAACTGGGCGGCGGCTTTTTCCTGGGCGCGACCAATTCACGCGCCATCATGCTCACGCCTCCGAGCCTCCCACCCGATTAGCGCCGGCCATCCAGCGGCAGTGCATGGGCTTTCCGGTGGAACGTGGCATTCCATCCCCGCTTTTGGGAACTTGCGCCTTGCCGGGCGGCGTTTGTCAATTAAAATGCCTCGTGTTTCAATCTCCTCCATCCGAGATGCTGAAACGTTATCCATTTGGGTGTCGCGCCGCTTTCCTGGCAGGCGTGACGCCGGTCGGGGCGCAGCCGGCTTTTTTTGCTTTTTTTGGCATTGCAATTGGCCGGGGTTGCTGTAAGTTTTCGCTTCCTTAATCGGAAGCGAGCGTAGCTCAGCCTGGTAGAGCATCACGTTGCCAACGTGAGTGTCGAGGGTTCGAATCCCTTCGCTCGCTCCATTTTCTGTACCAAGCACTTACGAAAGTCACACCTGAAGTTACCAGTGGTGGGAAAGATTGGATAGGATGGCCGCCAACGGTGACCCCAATATTGACCCATTCACCGTTGGGGCTTTACATGGAGGCCGATTTGCCGTTTCCTTGCTTGCGTGACTCCAATGTTCAAACGCGCCGGAGATCGAACGGAAATTCGCTCGCGGCCAACAAAATAATGAAACAACGACAACACGCTCCCGGCTTCATCCCCACTCTTCCCATGCATTCATCACTCACGCATAGACACGATTACCGTTCAGGCACGAAATTCCCGGCGCTTGCACTCGCCTTGGCAGCAGTGTTGCTCGGCGTCACGGCCCCGGCGGCCATGTCTCAAACGCCGACCAACAGTCCGGTCATCGCCGATGGCGCCCAAGTGGAAAAAGTGGGCTCCGGGTACGGATTCACGGAAGGCTGCACGGCCGACAAGGACGGCAATGTCTTCTTCACCGATCAGAACCATGATCCGGGCGGCCAGATCTTGCGCTGGTCGGCCGAGGACCACAAGATCACCGTCTGGCTGGAGCCGACCGGCCGGGCCAACGGCGAGCGTTTCGCCCCCAACGGCGACCTGATCACCTGCTCGGACGAGCACAGCCAGCTTTGGCGCATCACACCCGACAAGAAAGTGACCGTCTTGGTCAAGGATTACCAAGGCAAGCTGCTGAACGGGCCGAACGACGTGTGGGTGGTGCCCAACGGCGGAATGTATATCACCGATCCCTACTTCCACCGTCCCTGGTGGGGCCCGGAACATGCCACCCCGCAGCAGGACAAAAATGCCGTTTACTATCTGACGCCCGACGGCAAGAGCCTGACGCGGGTGATAAATGATTTTGTGCTGCCCAACGGCATTGGCGGCGCGCCGGACGGGAAGGTCCTCTATGCCGCCGACATGGGCGGGCGGAAATTGTGGAAATACGACGTTCAGCCGGACGGTTCGCTTACGAACAAGACCTATCTGTGCGACGCCGGTTCCGACGGCATGACGATGGACAATCAGGGCAATATCTATTGCACAACCGGCGGCATTCGGATATTTGACAAGACCGGCAAGCAGATTGAGCACATCCCCTCACCCGGGGGCCAGCAGCCGGCCAATATCGCCATTGGCGGCAAGGAACACAACATCCTGTTCATAGCCGACCACACAAGTGTTTACACACTGCAGTTAAAGGTGAAGAATTGGGACCAAAAGTAAAATTGTCCCTTCGCATTCGCATCCTGTTCGTATCACCCGGCCGTCATTGGAGTCGGTTGGCCGCCAGCTTCCACGCACTGTGGCCGCGGCGGGAAGCGCCGGCGCGTTGGCTCAGAGCCGGGGGGCGGGGGTGATGCGGACATCCACCTCCATGCGGCGGGAAAGGGTGCCGCGATAGGTGCCGCGCAGAGGCGGAACATCGTCGTAATCGCGGCCGACGGCGATTTTGACGTAGGATTCGTCGGGTTGGCGGATGTGGGTTGGGTCGAGCGCACGCCAGCCAATCGTCGGGATGAACACTTCCGTCCATGCGTGCGTCGCACTGGCGCTTTCCGTGGCCAGATAGCCGCTGACATAACGCGCGGGAATTTGCGCAGAACGGCATAAACCGATCATCACATGCGCGAAGTCCTGGCACACGCCCCGGCCTTGGGCGAGAACCTCGCGCATGGGGGTATGGACATGGGTGGAGCAAGATTGATACTCCAGCCGTCCGTGGACAAAGCGCATCAGCGCCAGGGCCGCCTGCCACACGTCGGTCTGCCCCGCCGCCGCCTCCCGGGCCAGGCGCCCGGTCGCCGGATCGGTGTCGGTGAAGCGGCTGGGCTGCAAGAAATCATAGCAATGTTCGTTCTGCGCGGCTTCGCCAATCCGGGCCAGCGGCACGGGCGCGGCGTCCTCCGGCAGGAGGGGCGGGGGACGGGTCTCGACCACTGCCTGGCTGCGGGTCTCCAGGAGCGTGTGCGGCTCGAAGACTTCGAAGCGATCCACCCAGTTGCCGTAAAAATCCAGGTGATGCTCCACGGTCGCCGACGGGGATGTTGCCAAGTAAAAGTATTCCAGCCGCTGCTCCGGGATGTCCGCCGGCCTGAGGCGGACCTCGTTGAAATTGTGCGAGACGGAGCCGCCATAGCGGAAGGTGGTGCGATGGCTGACCGCCCATCTCATGAGCCGGCCCCCCCGATTTCGCGGACATCCACAGCCACGGTGATGGCGTGGGAGCCGCCCCCGATCAGAATGCCGCTGACGGGGCTGACGTCGCTGAAGTCCCGTCCGTGGGCGGCGGTGAGGTGCTCCTCCGCCGGGAGAAGGTTGTTGGTGGGGTCGAAGTCCACCCAGCCAACACTGGGACAAAAAACAGAGAACCAAGCATGGGAGGCGTCGGCCCCGGTGAGCCGGGTTTTGCCCGGCGCCGGGCGGGTGCGCAGGTAGCCGCTCACATACCGGGCCAATAATCCCAATGACCGCAGGCAGGCAATGCCCACGTGGGCGAAGTCCTGGCACACGCCTCGCCGGTTGCGCCAGACTTCTTCCAGCGGAGTGGCGGCGGTCGTCGCCACCGGGTCGTATTTGAAATCGGCGTGGATGCGCCGGTTCAAGTCCTGCGCGCCGAGCAGCAAGGGGGTGTCGCTGGCAAAGCTCTGACGGGCGTAATCGGCCAGTTCGGGCGAGGAGCGCAGGAGGGGCGAATCAAAGCGGAATTGGTACGGCTCGGCCGTTTCCGCCGTGGCCGTTTCGCGGAAGAGGGCGGCCACATGTTTCCAATCTGGCGACAGGCCCAGGGCGGGCGGGGTGACACGCTCGATCCAGACCAGGCTGCTGGCGGAGACCTCCAGCCGCTGATGAATCTGCTGAACGCTGAAGAAGCAGACGGAATTGCCGAAGTAATCGCCGCGCATCGTCCGCACAGCTGGTTCAGGCGCGATGTCCAAGGAGAAATCCACCCGCTTTTGCACTGCCGTCAGCCGGGGCTTCAGGCGCGCCGCGTGGTGGGAGACGGTCACCGGCTCCGAGTAGTCATAAATCGTCCGATGGAGGATGCGAAAATTCATGGCGGTCTCATTGGCTCGCCGCGCGGGAAATGGTGGAATGGGCGAAGTAGCTCACCGCAATGGCGTCGGAGAGTTTGGGCAGATGGCGCACGATCCGGGCGATCACGGCCCCGGCTTCGCTGTGATGCCAGTTGGAGTGGCGGTTGGCCAGCGACCGCGGGTTCATCAGCCGAAGCCGCGTCATGCAGTCCAGTAAAACCCGATGGCCGGGGCTGGGCAGAGCGCTTTCCCGCTCGTGCGGGAGCCGTTCGAAATGTTTGACGAGTTGGTTGAACTGGAACAGGAGCGAGCGCGGATTGGTGTCGTCCAGCAGCACCAGATCGTAAACGGCGGCGATGTCGGGCAGGAGGGAATAGCGGCTGCGGTAGGTGAGGGAACTGTCGGCCACCTCCAGCACGGCTTCCAGAAGGCTGGGGTTGTTGGATTCGGGGGAGTGGAGCGCGCAGTCCAGGAAGGAACAAAGATAGATCGCGCGTTCGATGCGCAAGCCGATGTCCAGAAAGCGCCAGCCCTGGGCGCGGGTCATGTTCTCACGCGCCAAACCGTGAAAGGCGGCCAGATGGAGCAGGGTCTGGTTGAGCGCCATCGAGGCGTCGCCGACCATCCTGGGGGACCCGGCCTGCGGGCCAGCCAGCACGTCGCCCAATTGGGAGAGCACGCGCCAAAGGTCGTTGGAGGTGCGGTCGCGCACGAGCATCGCCAGCTTTTGCATCTCTTGCGCGATGGCGCTCAGGGAGCCGCGCCGTTTCGGGTCAAAAATTCCCTCCAGCAATTCGGCCTCGATGGCCCCTGGATTGAGGCGGGGGCCGGGTCGCGCGTCCGGGCTTGCGATCTGCCCCTGCCTGGCCAGGGCGTTCAGCAGCGGTTCGATCAACTGGACAGGACCGGCGCCGCCCTCGGAATTAAGGCGCAGGAGCAGACTGCGCAGCAGCCGCGCCGTCGCGTCGGCCCGTTCACTGTACCGTCCCAGCCAGAAGAAATTGTCCGCCAGGCGCGAAGGCAGGTTGTTTCCCACGCGCCGCAATTCCACCGGCTGGGTTCCCAGATTCAAGAGGGAGATTTGTTCGACGGGCGCCTTGGCCATCACCCAGGTGTCCTTGTTGGAACTGTCCGCGCGCAAGGAAATCCTTCTCCCGCCCATTTGCGCCCCGATGCGGGTCAGGCCGCCCGGCATCACCGAATATCCGTCGGCGGTCGCCACCAGATAAGTCCGTAGCGAAACGGGCCGTGGCACGAGTCCGACGCCGTTCCAGGCGGGCGCGGTGGAAAAGGTCATTCGCTCCTGGGCGACATACAACTCGGGTTGGAACTCAATCTGGCGGCGCAACTCTCCGTTGGCCTCTTCGCGGGGTCCGGAGACGTCGGGCGCGGCGCCCGTGTGGGAGCGGAACGCCGGCTGCACCAACATCTCATCCAAATGCTCCAGCACACGGCCCCGCGCCTCCGGCTGCCCGCACCACCAGGTGGGGACGGACGGCAAGTTGAGTTCCTCGCCCAACAAAAGACGGCAAAGGCCGGGCAGAAAGGCCATGAAGGCGGGGCTTTGCAGCAGGCC
>JBEKOF010000317.1:0-5319 GCA_049522055.1 Verrucomicrobiota bacterium
CACGTTGAGTTCATTCATTGCGCTCAAGAGCAGCCTTCGCTGCCCAATACGCAATGAGTCCCTCAAAGTGGCCTATTTTGAAGTGCCCATCCCTGGCCGGTTTTCACTGCCCGCTGACAGGTGAACGATCGGTCCAAATTCGTGGCGCTTCTGGTCGGGATCGTCTTCGCGGTCTTTTTAATGGTTCAGATGACCTCCATGTTCTCGGGGATCATGGCTCGCGCCTCAGCCACGGTCATCAACATCGGAGCCAAGGTGTGGGTCATGGACCCTTCCGTCAACACGGTGGCCAATACCATTCCGCTGCCCGATTACACGCTGGATGAAGTTCGCAGCATTCCCGGGGTCAAATACGCCGTGCCGCTCTATTCCGGCGGTGCCTTGCTCAAGCTGCGCAGCGGCGCCTACCAGGCGGTGAACATCGTCGGCCTGGACGACAGCAGCCTGGTCGGAAGGCCGCAGCTTGTCTCCGGCAACATTCAGGACATCTTCGCCGAGAATGCTTTTATTGCCATTGAAGATTCGGAGTTTCGAAAGCTGGAAAACCCGAAAATCGGCACCGATTTCGAACTCAACGACCATCGTGGAGTCATCGTGGGCATCGCCCATGTGGCCTCGAGCGGATTATTCGGTGTGCCGACGCTCTACACCACCTATAACCGGGCGCTGCAATACATCCCCAACAGCCGGTTTACGATCTCTTACCTGTTGGTCGAACCCAAGTCGCCGCGGGATGTGGGGAACATCAAGAAAGAGGTCGCCGCCGCCGGCTATCTCGCCCTGTCGCAAGAGGAGTTCATGCAAAAAATCTCCAACTTCTACATGTACCAGACGGGAATGGGCACCAACATGCTGCTCATGACGGCCATCAGCTTCATCGTCGGGCTGTCCATTTCCGGCCAGACGTTCTACACGTTCATCCTGGAGAACCTCGAGAAATTCGGGGCGCTCAAAGCCATTGGAGCCAAGAGTCATGAGCTGGTGATGATGATTCTGTTTCAGGCGATTTTCGTCTCGATCCTCGGCTACGGCCTGGGCGTGGGTCTGTGCGCTCTGACGATCTGGCTGGCCAAGCTCAACCTGCCCGATTATGCCGCGGTGATCATCTATCGCAACCTCTGGCTGGCCCTGGGCATGGTGGTCATCATCGCCGGGATGTCCAGTTATGTCGGAGTGCGCAAGGTCTTGAAAATCGAGCCGTTCGATATTTTCCGAGGATAGCCGTATGCCCGCAATCGCCATAGAAGCCTCGGGTCTGACCAAATGGTTTGGCGCGGACGAAGCTAAAACCATTGCGGTGCGTGATTTCAGTTTCCAGGCCAATTTTGGGGAGATGCTTTTCGTGGTCGGCCCTTCGGGCAGCGGCAAGACCACCTTGCTGAGCATGATTTCAGGGATTCTTCGGCCCAACAGCGGGACCGTCAAGATCGAGGACGTGGAGATTTGGAGCCTTTCCAGCAACGACATTGCCGATTTTCGGCTGCGCAAGATCGGGTTTGTGTTTCAGGATTACCACCTGTTCCCGCGCTTGACGACCGCCGAGAACGTCGCCATTCCCCTGATCCTGCAAGGGCGCAAATGGGACGAGGCCATCGAGGAGGGGCGGAAGAATCTGGAAATTGTCGGCCTGAAAAACCGCGCGGACCTGCCGCCGGTCAAGCTCAGCGGCGGCGAACAGCAACGCGTGGCCATCGCCCGGGCCATCGTGAGCCGGCCGGACATCATGATCTTTGACGAGCCCACGGCCTCGCTCGACGGCGACACGGGCCGAAGCATCGTGGCCTTCGTGCGGGACAGCCTTCTCAACGAAAAGCGCTCCATCATCCTGGTCACCCATGACGACCGGATTCTCAGTTTTGCCGATCGGACTCTGAACATGCAGGACGGTCGGATCGTGAGCATTCAACAAGCAAAAGCCCATGAAGAATAAAATCCTGTTCATCCTGGCCCTGGCCGGCATTGCCACGGCGCTTTACAGCGCCCACCTCTACAGCCAGAAACCTCCATCCCAGCCGCCGGTGTTTAATCCGGCGCCCAATCCCTACTCCGATGGAATCTATGCCAATGGCATCATCGAAAGCCTTCAGACAGAAGGCGAAAACATCAACATTTATCCAGAAGTCCAGGGCCCAATCACCAGGATTCTGGTGGCCGAAGGGCAGAAGGTTAAGAAGGGAACACCGCTTCTGACGATAGACCAATCCGTGCAGCGAGCGACGGCGGAGCAGCAAAAGTCCCAAGCCGATGCCGCCTTGGCGATGCTGGACGAATTGAAGGCGCAACCGCGGCCGGAAACTTTGGAGGTGGCGGCGGCCCAGGTTGCCTGCGCCAAAGCCGCGCTCAAGAGCGCGCGCGACACACTGGCCAAACAGGAACGGTCCTACACGCTGGATCCCCAATCCATCAGTCTGGATGTGCTCGACAACGCGAGAAATGCGGCCAGCGTGGCGGAAGCAAATCTGGCGGTGGCCCAGAAGCAATACGATCTCACCAAGGCTGGGGCATGGAGTTACGACATTGAAAACCAGCAAAAACAGCAGGATGCCCTTGCCAAAGCCTACGAAGCTTCCGCCGCGTTGTTGAGCAAGTACACCATCACGGTGCCCGTGGACGGGATTGTGCTCTCGATTGAGGCTGCGACCGGCAGCTATGTCTCGCCCCAGGGCGCGTATGGCACCTACACCGAGGGATTCAGCCCGTTGGTCGTCATGGGAACACCGCAGGACTCACTTGAAGTTCGCTGCTACATTGACGAAATCCTGGTCCACCGCCTGCCCGACGCCTCCATAATGACGGCCAAAATGTTCATCCAGGGAACCGACATCAGCATCCCCCTGACATTCGAGCGGCTCCAGCCCTATGTGTCGCCGAAGATCGAACTCTCCAACCAACGGGAGGAACGCGTGGATGTGCGCGTGCTTCCGGTGATCTTCCGATTTGAGAAGCCCAAGGACCTGAATCTGTTTCCCGGCCAACTGGTGGATGTTTATATCGGGCAGAAACAGGAGGCCCCGGGGACGGGCAAATCACCCTAGGCCATTGTCATGCACTCTCGACAACTCATCCTCCGCCTCAGCGTGGCCGCCTTGTTCTGTATGATCGCCGGCTGCGCCGTCGGCCCGAATTTCTCGCGGCCGGAGCCGCGCCAGTATAAGAACTATGTCAATGGGGGCGATCCCACGGCCACAGTGCGTGCTGATGGGACCGCCCAGACCTTCGATCAAAACGCCAAACTTCCGGCGGATTGGTGGGGGCTTTTCCACTGTCCGAAGCTCGATGACGTCATCATTGAAGCTCTGGCGGACAATCCCGGTTTGCAGGCGGCGCAAGCGAATCTGCGTCAGAGCCAGGACCTTTTGCGCAGTGGTTACGGCATCTTTTATCCCCAGGTTGACGGCGCCTTTGCGGCAACGCGACAGAGATACACACCGCTCAAGGTCGGGCAAAACCTCCAACCGAGCATTTTCAATCTTTTTACCCTCTCGGCCTCGGCAAGCTATGCGCTGGACGTATTTGGCGGCGAGCGCCGGTTGGTCGAGGGGCTGGCCGCCCAGGCCGACCTGGAGCAAAATACCGAGCGAGCCGCTTATTTGACACTCTCGGCCAACATCGCCAACGCCATGATTGCCCAGGCCGCATACCGCGCCGAGATTGAGGCCACCGAACAACTGATCGAACTGCAAGACAGGCAGGTGCAACTGGCCAAAGTGCAGGCACAGGCGGGCACCGCGCCCTATTCGAGCGTGCTCACCCTGCAGAGCCAGCTTGCCTCCGACAAAGCAACCATCCCGCAGCTTCGACAGCGGCTTGACCAGACCGACGATCTGCTGGCCAGCCTGGTCGGCCATACCCCCGCCGAATGGAAGGCGCCCCGAATTGATTTTGCGGAAATTACCCTCCCATCCAATCTGCCCGTGAGCCTGCCTTCGGATCTGACCCGCCAACGCCCGGACATTCTTGCGGCGGAGGCGACGCTTCATGCGGCCAGCGCCAATATCGGTGTCGCCACCGCAGCCATGCTGCCCAGCGTTACACTCAGCGGCGCCTATGGAGCGAACAACACCTCCCCGGGCCAATTGACCGCCGCCAACGCCACCTTTTGGGGGCTGGCGGCCAATGCAACGACCCCTGTTTTCGAGGGTGGAACACTCTGGTACAAGCGCAAGGCGGCCCTCGACAATTACCGGGAAAGCGCCGCCTTGTATCAACAAACAGTGCTGGGCGCCTTTGCCCAGGTTGCGGATGCGCTGCGCGCCGTTCAGCACGACGCGGAAATTCTGGAGGCACAAGGCGAAGCCGTTGACGCCGCCCAGAAAGCTCTCCATCTGGTCCAGGCAAACTTTCAAGCCGGGCTGGCGAATTACTCAGATGTCATGATTGCAGACGTGCAATACCACCAGGCCAGGATTGCGGATCTTCAGACGATCGCGTCGCGCTATCAGGATACCGTGGCTCTTTTTGTCGCCCTCGGTGGAGGATGGTGGAACGCGAAATGAGGAACTTCAAGATCCCCCGCGCTTTCGCACCTCCACCTTCATGCGGCTCATTTTTTCGAAGATTCGCCCGCGCCGGCGCAATGGCCACCACTGGTAGAGAAAGATTTCCATCGGCTGCCACATCGCCACCCAACCGGCGATGGTCAGGCTTTCCCGGGCCACGCTCAGGAAGGTTCCGGAGGCCTGCCCGACCAGCGCATGGCTCAAGGTCAGGCAAGCGCCGAGGAACAGCCCGCCAATCAACAAACTGTGGCGGCCGTCTTTCATCAACTGTCGGAATTCCATCTGATTGATCCTGGCTCGATACGCGAAGTAGTTTTGAACCGATTGCTCGACTATCGGTTCGATGTCTTTCCCGGCCGGGAGCTCACTTAAATAGACCACCAAGACGACCGGTTCGCGCAGGGGAAAATCGCGCGTCCAGCTTATGATGAACTCCTCCGCGTCGCGATCCAGATCCCTTTCGCGAAATGGAGAGGGATCAATCGTGTTGAAAAGTTGATTGACTTCCCGCAAGTTCAGTTCGACGCGATGGATCTCGCCTTGGGTGCGTGAGTTTTCAACCATTCTTCGCATGTCTGGAGGCGGTGTAATCCGGAGCGACACAAGATTCAAGCCTGAGAACGCCCCCCGTTGTGAACAGGCTTGCTTCTGGCTCGAAGGAGTTCAAGAATCGAGGACAAATAGAAGATCATTATGAAGGCCAAGCCCATAATGTCCACAGCCAAACGCTGGCGGCCCGAGGAGTTATGGCACCAGAGCGAACCCTTGCGGCGGCTGGCCGAGGCGCTCCCGCACTTGGTGTGGGCCGCCGCGCCGGATG
>JBEKOF010000318.1:0-5319 GCA_049522055.1 Verrucomicrobiota bacterium
TGGAGGAGCGATTGCGGAGTGGGTTTGGAATCCATGGCCGGAAGTATATGTGTATGGCATATGCAAAAGGCAACAAAAAAAGAGCGAAAAATCAAAATTGAAGAATTCTGTCCTGCACCCCCACGCATGGGCGGCCACCGCCTTCAGGCTTCCTGTCCATCCCAAACCAAGCCATTCCAACCTGTGAAAAAAGCGCCCCGGCGGCCCAATCTGCTTTGCTTTGCAATCCCTTGCGGCTAAAATGAGCGGCATGAAATTAATCCACGGTCAACCCTCCTGGCGCGTTGCCTCCAGCAATGTGGAGGCTTTTGTCACCGAATTAGGCGGCCAGATCGGGCCGGTTACTTTTGATCGCCAGGGACGCAAGATTGCCCCGTATTCCGTGGCGCCCTGGGCGGAGGAGGCGCTTGATCCCGGCACCTGCGCCATGCTGCGCGTTTTGCGCGGCGATTTCTTCTGCCTCCCTTTCGGCGGTAATGCCCGCGCCTTCCGCGGAGAGAAACATCCGATGCACGGCGAGACTGCCAACGCCAAATGGCGCCTGGAGCGGGAGCAGCGCGCCCAAGGCGCGACCCGCCTGTCTCTGAGCCTCAATACCAAAGTCCGCCCGGGGCGCGTGGACAAGGAGATCACGCTGGTGGACGGTCAGAACGCAGTCTATTGCCGGCACACCCTCAGCGGGATGACGGGGCCGATGAACTTCGGCCATCACGCCATGCTCAAGTTTCCGGATCGCCCGGGCAGCGGAAAAATCTCCACCAGCCGGTTTGTCTATGGGCAGGTGTTTCCAGCGGTCTTCGAAAAGCCGGAAGAGGGCGGATACCAGGCCTTGAAAATCGGCGCCGAATTCACCTCGCTGGAGGCCGTTCCTCTGGCCACGGGCGGCACGGCCGACTTGAGCGTTTATCCGGCCCGGCGCGGCTTTGAGGATTTGGTGATGATGGTCAGCGACGCCGACCTGCCGTTCGCGTGGACGGCGGTGACGTTCCCCAGGCAGCGTTTTGTCTGGTTTGCGCTAAAGGACCCGAAGGTGTTGCGGGAAACCGTGTTTTGGCTTTCCAACCGCGGCCGGCATTATCCGCCGTGGAGCAGCCGCCATCTGAATGTGATGGGCATCGAGGATGTCATGGCGTATTTCCATTTCGGTCTGGCCGAATCCGCCGGGCCAAATCCGATTTCCAAAAAAGGCTGGCCGACCTGCCTGATGCTCAACCCGGCCAGGCCGCTTGTTGTCAACTATATTATGGGGGTGGCGGCTATCCCGCCCGGCTTCGACCGCGTGGCGGCCATTGAACCCGGCGCGGACAATCAATCCATCACCCTCAAAGCGCCGGGCGGCCGCAAGGCCGCGGCAAAAGTCAACCTGGGCTTTCTGGGCTGAGGGATGCTCAACTTGACAGTGGTTCGGTGGCGGCGGCGGGAGAGGCCTTCTGCTTGAACACCAGCTTGCCGTCCTGCAAGGAAACCACGACCGGCTCGTTGGGGTGCAGGCTGCCTTTCAAGATCTCCTCGGCCAGCGGGTCTTCCAGGTTCCGTTCCACCGCCCGGCGCATCGGACGCGCCCCGTAGGTCGGGTCGTAACCCTTCTCCAATAGAAAATCCCTCGCCCCGTCGTCCAGGGTCAAAACAAGCTGCCGGCCCTTGAGGCGGTGAATGACTTTGGAAACCTCCAGCTCAAGAATTTCCACCAGCTCCGGTTTGGTCAGGGAGCGGAACACTATGGCGTCGTCCAACCGGTTGAGGAATTCGGGGCGAAATATGCGCCGGGCTTCCTCCAGGATCTTCTCCTTCATCTTGTCGTAGCTGTGCTCGTCGGAGACCGGGGAGAATCCCATGGTCGTCTGGCGCCGGATGATGTCCGCGCCCACGTTGGAGGTGAGCAGGATGATGGTGTTGCGGAAGCTGATGACCCGGCCGACGTTGTCGGTCAGTTTGCCTTCCTCCAAAATCTGCAAGAGCATGTTCATCACGTCAGGGTGCGCCTTCTCGATTTCGTCGAAAAGCACCACCGAATACGGACGGCGGCGGACCTGTTCGGTCAGTTGGCCGCCTTCCTCAAAGCCCACATAACCGGGCGGAGACCCGACCATGCGCGAGGCGTTGTGGCGCTCCATGTACTCGCTCATATCCAGTTGGATGAGAGCCTTGGGGTCGCCAAACAAAACCTCCGCCAGCGTTTTGGCCAGGAGCGTCTTGCCGACACCCGTCGGGCCGAGCAGCGCGAAAGTCCCGATGGGCCGCCGCGGGTCTTTCAAGTCCGCCCGCGAACGGCGCAGCGCCTTGCACAAGGCGGTGACGGCTTCTTTTTGGCCAATGATGATCCGGGACATTTCCGTTTCCAGGGAGAGCAATCGCTGGGCTTCCCCCTCCTCCATCCGTTTGAGCGGGATGCCCGTCCATTTGGCGATGACTTGCAGAATGTCCTCCTCGCCCACCACCACCCGCTTGTCTTCGCGGCTGGCGCGCCAGGCCGCCAGCACGGAATCCAGTTTTTCCTTGCTGTGCTTTTCCTTGTCGCGCATGGCCGCCGCGCCCTCAAAATCCTGGTCTTTGATCGCCCGTTCCTTTTGGTTCTTGATCGTTTCGATCTCCCCTTCCAGTTCCTTGACCTCCGGCGGGCGCGTCATGGTGCCGATGCGCGCGCGCGAACCCGCTTCGTCCATCACGTCAATCGCCTTGTCGGGCAAATACCGGTCGGTGATATAACGATCGGCCATTTTCACCGCCGTTTCCAGGGCCTGGTCGGTGATCTCCGCCTTGTGATGTTCTTCGTATTTGGGCCGCAGACCCTTCAAGATCAGCACCGCCTCCTCCACCGAGGGGGCTTCGACTTTGACGACTTGGAAACGGCGTTCCAGGGCGGCGTCCTTCTCGATGTATTTTCGATATTCGTTGAGCGTGGTGGCGCCGATGCACTGCATCTCGCCGCGGCTCAGGGCCGGTTTGATGATGTTGGAGGCGTCCATCGTCCCTTCCGCCGAGCCGGCGCCGACGATGGTGTGCAATTCATCAATGAAAAGAAGGATGTTCTTGGCGCGCCGAATCTCATCCATCACCGCTTTGATGCGCTCTTCAAATTGCCCGCGGTACTTGGTCCCGGCCACCATGAGGGCCAGGTCCAAAGTGATGACCCGTTTCTCCCGCAGGAGTTCCGGGACGTTGCCGCGCGCGATTTCCTGGGCCAGCCCTTCCACAATGGCGGTCTTGCCCACACCGGCTTCTCCCAGCAAAACGGGGTTGTTCTTGGTGCGGCGGCAAAGTATCTGGATGACCCGCTCGATTTCGCTCTGGCGCCCGATGACGGGGTCCATTTCCCCCTTGCGCGCGATCTCCGTGAGGTCCCGTCCGAACGCCTTGAGCGCCGGGGTTTTGACCTCGCCCTTTTTCTCGGCCGTTTTCTCCGGCGGCGGCTCGTTGCCGCCCGCGCCGGCCTGGGGTTCGTCCGGCGAGGCGAAATTGGGGTCCAACTCCTTGAGAATCTCCTGGCGGGTCTGTTCGATATCCACATCCAGGTCTTTCAATACCCGGGCGGCGACCCCGTCGCCTTCGCGCAGCAGTCCCAGGAGAATGTGTTCGGTGCCCACGTAGGTGTGGTTCAGATTCTTGGCTTCCTTGGCAGCCAGCGCGAGGACTTTCTTGACGCGCGGCGTGTAGGGGATATTGCCGATCATCTTCTGGTCCGGGCCGGTGCCCACGGCCTTTTCGACGGCCATGCGGACAGTTTCCAGGTCCAGGCCGAGTTTTTGCAGGACATTGACGGCGACGCCCTGTCCCAATTTGATCAGACCGAGCAATAAGTGTTCGGTGCCGACGAAGTTGTGGTTAAACCGGTCGGCCTCTTTTCTTGCCAGAGCGAGCACCTGTTGTGCGCGCGGCGTGAAGTTGTTTGTGGCCTCGTCACTCATATTTCTCTCTCATTAATTCCTCTTGTCAAGCATGCCGGGAACATTGCCCGCCGCTTTGGGGCTGGGCCGGGCGATATGCCGCAACCGTTCCCGCAGCATGTCTGCACGCAGCAAGTCTCGTTCCTCGGCGGCCAGTTTCTCAGTAAATTGTCTTTGCAAATGGGCAGGTTGCGTCACCACGAACAATTCGTCAATCAGCGCCCGATCCACCCCCGGAAACATCTCCAAGTCCACCCCCAGCCGCATCAACGAGAGCAAATTCATCGTCTCCTTGGAGGAGATAATGTGGGCGTTGGCCAGGTTGCCGTAGGCGCGCCCGATCTGGTTGAAGACCAGCTTGGGCTTCTTCTCCAGCAGCGTGCCGCGCGCATTCTGTTCGTGTTCAATGATTTGCTGAAGGACCTTGTTGAGCCGGTCCACGATGTCCGTTTCCACCTCGCCGAGGGTCATTTGGTTGGAAACCTGAAACACGTTGCCCAGTGCCTCCGTGCCTTCGCCGTAAAGCCCGCGCACGGCCAAGCCCAGCTTGTTGACCGAGGAAATAATCTGGTTGATTTGCTCCGACAGGACCAGCCCCGGCAAATGCAACATGGCGCTGGCCCTGATCCCGGTGCCCAGGTTGGTCGGGCAGGCGGTCAAATACCCCAACTCGGCGCTGAAGGCATAATCCAGGCGCTTCTCCAGTTCGCTATCCACCTGGTCAATCGCTACCCATGCCTGCCGGATCTGCAAACCGGGGCGCAACGCCTGCATGCGCAAATGATCCTCCTCATTGATCATCACGCACAGGGATTCTTCCTTGTTGAGCACCAACCCGCTGCCGGCCCCCTTGGTCTGATGTTCGCGGCTGATGAGATGACGTTCCACCAGGATTTGTTTGTCCAGCGGCCCCATGTTATCCATCGTTTCGGAAAAGGCGTTGGCCAATTGCGGCAGACTTTCCACCGCCGGACGGATCACTTCCAAAGCTTTCACCCGTTCCGCCTTTTTCGCCCAGCCGGGAAACGCGTGCCCGCGCAAATTCCGCGCCAGTCGGACCCGGCTGGAAAGCACGATGCGGTCATGCGGCCCGGCGCGCCGGGCCGTTTCCGCGGGGGGACTGAGGAACTCGTGGATCGTCATGGCTTTAGCCCCGGTTCAAGATTGTTGATTTGATCCTTGGTGCTCCTGATTTCGTCGCGCAAGCCGGCCGCTTGTTCGAAATCCTCCTCCGACACGGCTTTATCGAGCTTTTTCTGCAAATTCTTGAGCCGGTCGGTCAAATCGCGGCTTTGTTTGAAGCTGTGCGGCGTTTTGCCCACATGCTTGGTGCCCTTGTGCATCGTTTTGAGCAGGGCCTCCAGGCCCTCGGCGAAGCTGGTGTAGCACTGCGAGCACCCCAAACGCCCGGCCTTCTTGAAATCCGCGTCTGTGA
>JBEKOF010000319.1:0-5276 GCA_049522055.1 Verrucomicrobiota bacterium
AGCCTTGAAGAGGAAACGCTCCGAAATGAACCATTGACCCCTCAAGCCGAAAGGAACTATGAAATAAAGACGAAAGCTCGCTTGACAATTCCCATAGCAGGGACGCCTCGCCGAGGCGTCCGGTCGGCGCAGGGCGCCGCCCCAACCAACCCATTTGCATCCATCACTGACGCCTTACATGGAGCGGACGCCAGGTGACGGACCGGCCGCCTTGAGCGACTGTCAAGTCCCCGGCTCTTCGTCCTGTGCCGGCGGCCGCGGCGTCCGCCAGCTTTCCGGCACATAAGTCATGCCCGATTTTTGCGGGGATGGCGCCGATTTTCCCGGGTCCGGCTTTTGCCAGCTTTCCGGCACACAGGTCATGCCCGATTTTTGTGGGGGCGTCGCTGCTTTTCCGGGAGCCGCCGGAACCAGCGTCAGGACGTGGCAGGCGGGGCAGGGAATTTGTCGCCCGGCGTATTGCGATTCACATTCCAAGGGCTGCCCGCAATGTGAACAGTTGAATTTGAGTTGGCTCATAAAGCTTCCATCGTTGGCGGGACGAAAGATCGGCGAAAGGGGCGAAATCGTCCAGCTTCGTTTTCCATGGCCGGGAGTTTCTCCGCGGGTTTCTCCATCGCCAGCGCAAACAGGGCTTCTTCGCGGGATGGGTTCATGGGTGTTGTCCTTGCCTTTCTGCGGTTCTCTCCGCGTCAATCTCAGCCAGGGTGGGAGCGAACCAGAGGTGGGCGTAGCCGGTTATACCGTAGATATCCCGAGACGTCGTGCCCAGCAGGTAGCGCCCATCGGGTGAAAAATTGAGACCATAAATCTGTGATCCCTCGGCACTGAGCGTCAACATTTCCTCACGCGTCTCTGGGTCCCATAATTTCACGGCTTCCGGGCCGCCGCTTCCGACCGCAAGACGCCGACTGTCGGGCGAAAAGGCGACTGCGCTGACTCCGAGCCGGTAACTATGCTTGAGCGTTTCCACCGGTTGCAGAGTTGCCATATCCCAGAGTCGAAAAGTCGCTTCCGCGTTATACGCCGCCGCCGCCAGCCGGCCATCCGGAGACACGGCCAAATCCAGGACATTGTCCGACTCATCTCGTAGTTCAAAAGCCTCAACCATTTTAGGAGCTTCGTTGCGTTTGGTCATGTCGAAGAAGCGAAAGACCCCGTCTGCTGCAACGACGTAAGAATTGGGCAGCGCGGTTGTAAAGTCGTCCGTGACGCCCTTCCAATGGAGGGTGGTCGTCGAGCGCGGGACCACCTTGGGTCGGGGCCTCAATTTGTCTGTGTCTGCATTGGGAGGGAGTGCAAGGGAACTCTTCCGCTGCCAGATGTCCGTGTCCCAAGCCTCAAGAATCAGATTCGTTACTGGACCATATAAGGTGACGAGGAACTTCCCGTTGTCCGTGAATCGCACGTCATCCAACGGTCCCGGTGCGGCGACAAAATTGGTTTTCTCCAACCCGCTGGTCACGTCCCAGACGCTGAGATGCCCCTTGCCTTCGTCGCGCACCACCCACCTGGCATCCGGCGAGATGGCTATGTGCCGATTCGTGGAACCGCCCCATAAACGGCGCGTTTCCTTGAGGGTCCAGACATCCCAAAACCCCACCCCGCCTCCTGGCTGTATCCCCAGGATGGATTGGCTGTCGGGGCTGAACCTGGCGGTCCAGTAGATCGGCGGGCCTGGAAGCGTCTGGTATCCCAGGTGCTGGGAAGCCTTGTTCGGATTCCAGAGGTAAATGGAGCCATCCAAGCAACCGCTGGCCAGGGTCCGTCCGTCCGGCGACAGGGTCAGCCCATATATTTTGTCCAGATGACCGCGCAGAAAGCCTTCGGGTTTGCGTGTGGCCCAGTTCCAGAACCGGATCGTATCCCCGCTGGATGCGATGAGCCGTGTACCGTCCGGGGTGAAGAGCAAATCACTCACGCAGCTGTTGTGGTCGTCCAGCGAATCGTCGGCCTTGCCGCTGTGCGCGTCCCAGAGCCGGATGGCAGTATCCAGCCAAGCTCCGGTCGTCAGCAGCGTGGAACTGTCCGGCGAGAACATAACCGCGATGGGGTACAGCCTCGGGGTCGTCCTAATGGTGAACCGATCTTTGCCGTCTTTTGTGTCCAGTACTTGAGTGCGCCCATTTTGCACGCAGACGGCGAAGGCCGAGCCGTCCGGGGAGATGGCACACGGCCGTCCCCACCCGTACGAGTAAGACTCAGAGCCAGAGAACCATGTGGCCGGACTGGTCCCAATTTCCCGGCGCCAAACCTGCTGCCCGGTGTCAGTCTGCCATTCTGTTAGAAAGCACTGGCGATTATCTTGGAATGCCTCGGGATTGGGCCGCTTAACGACCGCCAGCAACAGGCTGTCATCCGGCGTGAAACCAAGCCATTTGGTAAGACCCGGTGGTGTCTCGAACCGGGTCTCTTTCTGGGTGGCCATGTCCAAAAGCGTGATTGAATCATGATTGGTGGGATATTGACCAACCACGAAGGCCAGGCGGTCACCGTGGTGGGTGAAGGCCGGGAGCCAGGCGTTCGTCCTCTGCAAGATCGTCTGGCGCGAACTGAGTTCCATCACCACCAGATTGCCGCCCTGTTCCCGGGCCAGCAGCCGGCCATCCCCGCTGAAGGACAAACGCGCGAACGGAGAGTCAGACTTGGGAATTAAGACCTCATGCTCATCGGCCCGCGCCTGGTTCCAGAGGTAGCGCCATTCCCAATCACGCAGGTCCGGCTGACCCTGTTGCGGCACCTGGCGATTGAGCAACGTTTGGGCCTTGCCGAGACTATTCACCGCCAGCGCCTGTTGGACCAAGTTCATGTCGGAGTTGTAGGCGCTGCGGCGGGCCGCCAGAGCCTGCGCTTCTGCTTTCTTCTGACTGGCTTCGGCTTTCGCTTGGCTGGCTTCGGCTTCCTTCGCACTGGCTTGCGCCGCTTTCTCTGCCAACTGCGCTGTTTTCCGCTGCTCCTCTTCTCCCGCCCGAGCCTGAACTGCCTTGTCCCTTTCAAGGCGCGTCTGATGCCATCCAATGGCGGCCAAACCCAAACCGGCGACCAAGGAGATGAGCACCGCCGTCCCGGCAGCAAACATCAGCTTGTGCCGGCGAAACGCTTTCTGAAACTTGTAGGCGGTGCTGGGCGGGCGCGCCACCACCGGTTCGTTGTTCAAATGACGCTGGATGTCCATCGCCAGACCATTGGCCGTTTCGTAACGGCGCGTGCGGTCTTTCTCCAGCGACTTCATCACGATCCAGTCCAGGTCGCCCCGCACCAAATGAATCAACTTCGGCGGCTCGGATTTGCGGTGTTTGGCAATGGCCGTCAGATCGGAAACCAGCATCGTGCTCAAACAAGTCGAGGGACGGGCCGGCTCTTTCTCCCGAATCGTGCGGCGGATTTCGTCCAGGCCGGCCTGCAACAATTCTTTGGCGCCGAAAGGGGTCTGGCCGGTCAGCAGTTCATAAAGCAAAACGCCCAGACTGTAGATGTCGCTGCGGGTGTCGATGTCCAGCGCACTCATTTCGGCCTGCTCCGGACTCATGTAAGCGGGTGTGCCGATGAACTGCTCGAAGGCCGTGAAGAGGGTTTGATCGGTCAGTTTTCCGTGCGTCGCCTTGGCAATGCCAAAATCAATCACCTTGGGCAGCGGGACGCCGTCGTGCATGGTCACCAGGATATTTGACGGCTTGAGGTCCCGGTGGATGATGCCCTTCTGGTGCGCGTGCTGAACGGCCCGGCAAATCTGCACGAAAAGCACCAGCCGTTCCTGCGTCGAGAGATTGTTTTGATCGCAGTAATCGGTGATCTTGATGCCGCGCACCAATTCCATGACGAAGTACGGTCGGCCGGTTTCCGTTGCGCCGGCGTCGAGAACTTTGGCGATATTGGGATGGTCCATCATGGCCAGCGCCTGGCGCTCGGCCTCGAAGCGGGCGATGACTTCCTTGGTGTCCATCCCAAGCTTGATGACTTTAAGCGCCACCCGGCGCTGCACCGGCTGCTCCTGCTCGGCCATATAGACCACTCCGCAACCGCCTTCCCCGATTTGCTGGAGCAGTTTGTATCGCCCAATCCTTTCGCCGGATTGATTGGAGAGAGAGCCATCGCCCACCGTGGGAATTGGCCCCTGAGCCGGGCTTTCCATGAACGTTCCTGCCGCTTCGTGGGCGCACAGCAACGCCTCAACGCGCTGTCGCAAAGAAACCTCCCCCGCGCAGGCTTCCTCCAGGAACGCCGCGCGTTGGTCTTTGGGCAGTTCGATGGCGGCATCAAAGACCCTGCCGGCATCTGACTCTTGGGATTGGCTCATTTATCAGCGTCCAACCAATCATACGAGATTCAGGGCAATAAAGTTTCACCAGTCGAAAATTTCACCGGCCGCGCCGGTTTGGCTGGCTTCTGGCAAAGAGGCAACTATTTGGTTTTGTTCGCCTGGATCTCCTCGTAAAGCCACGCGCGAGCGTAAGCCCAGTGACGTTTGGCCGTCGCCACCGAGATGCCCAACGCTCCCGCGGCTTCCTCAAAAGTCATCCCGGCAAAGTAACGCATTTTGACCAACTCGGCCTTCTGCGGCGCCTCGGCGGCCAGTTTGTCGAGCACCTCATGAACCTCCAGAAGCTCGTCGTCATCGGCAGCGGCGGCAATTTCCAGGCTGTCGATGTCCTGCCGCGCCTGGTTTCCGCCGTGACGCAAAGCGCGCTTGCGCCGGGCGGAATCAATTAGGATATGCCGCATGGCTTCCGCCGCCGCGGCAAAGAAATGGGTGCGGCCCGAAAACTGGACAGTTTCATTTCCCAACAGGCGCAACCAAGCCTCGTGAACCAAAGCTGTTGGTTGCAGGGTGTGGCCCGCAGCATGGCTGGCCAACAGATGCGCCGCCAGGTGGCGCAACTCCCGATAAACCAAAGGCAGTAATTCCCTCGCTGCGCTGGGATTGCCGCAGTCAATCACGTCCGTCAATGGCTTGACACTTTCCACGGGAATAGTGGTTGAAGGCACGCGTTCTTAAACCGATCTTCAGCGCGCTTAACAGGCACGCGACGGACAAAATCGCCCCCGGCCTCATACTTGCGTCACCCAAACCGGCAACTGGCCAAAAAGACCATGCTAAAACGAAAACTCGCACACGGTCGCATTTTCTGCAAGTAAAACTGCGACAAAAACACACCTCGTCAGCAGAATCTGTGGGTAAATTCCCCGGGCTCTGGGAGCCTTCCTAACGTGTGATACAGGGCTATTTCCATCGCGTCATAGGTGCGGAAGCCATAGGATCGTCTGGTGACCACTCG
>JBEKOF010000320.1:0-5224 GCA_049522055.1 Verrucomicrobiota bacterium
GGCCAGATGGAACAACAATGGGCTGGCCCGCAGCGATGCGGGCTGCAGCGGTGCGGGCTGCCCGCGCTCCCCCAAAATCCCGACGTTTGAGCGGCTACAGTTTTCATGGAACTGCTCTAATTTGGACAGCAATGATGAGGGGTTGATGCGGACGCCTCGGAGACAGCACAATATTGGGATGCGCACCACGGGTGCGAGAGGCGTCCCTTCCTGGTCGGGGGGCAAGTGCGCACCTTTCCAATTTGTAATGTTGGGGAAAGCTTCCAGCTATGTGGCTGTGGCAAGGTTGTGCCAGCGATTAGATGACGGATGAACAAGAACATTTAACGAAGAAAGATATGATGAATATGAAAACGATGAAAACCTTTGCGGCCGCGCTCACGGGCGGCGCGCTGCTGACGGCGGGATTGTGCGCGATGCTCAGCGCGCAGGCCAGCGAGCAATCCACCCCCAAGCCGCAGTCCATGGGCCTGATAATTGATGACCATCCGCTGGCGCGGGACGCCAAACTGGGCTTCAGCTACGCCGGGATCGTCAAGAAAGTGCTGCCCAGCGTGGTGAATATTGAAGTGACCACCGCCGCCAAGGAAACCCCGATGCAGAATATTCCCGGCCTCCAGGAAAATCCGTTCTTCCGCCAGTTCTTTGGCAACCAGTTCTTTGGGGGCCAGCAACGAATGTACACCCCTCCCGAACATGGCGCCGGCTCCGGGGTGATCGTCACCAAGGACGGCTACATTCTGACCAATAATCATGTGGTGGATGACGCGGACAAGGTGAAGGTGAAGATGCAGGATGGGCGGGAATTCACGGCCAAAGTAGTGGGCAAGGACCCGGAATCGGATGTGGCGGTGGTGAAGATAGACGCGCACGATCTTCCGGCGATCAGCATCGCGGACAGCGCGCAGATTGAAGTGGGCGATGTGGTTTTGGCCATCGGGAATCCCTTTGACCTGGGCCAAACGGTGACGATGGGGATCATCAGCGCGACCGGGCGCGCGACGATGGACTTGAAGTACCAGGACTTCATCCAAACCGACGCGGCCATCAATCCCGGCAATTCGGGCGGGGCGCTGGTGGATATGGAGGGGCGATTGATCGGCATCAACACGGCCATATTCAGCCGCAGCGGCGGCAACCAGGGAATTGGTTTTGCCATTCCCACCGATCTGGCGCGGACGGTGATGGTGAGTCTGGTAACGACCGGCAAGGTGACGCGGGGGCAGCTCGGGGTCCGAATCCAGCCGATCACGCCGGCGCTGGCGCGGAAATTCGACCTCAAGAGCGAGAAAGGGGTGCTGATCGGGGAAGTGATGCCGGACAGCCCGGCGTCCAAAGCGGGATTGCAGAGCGGGGACGTGATCCTGCAATTCAACGGCAAGGATATTGTTGACACGCACCAGCTCCAGCTTGAAGTGGCGGGTGCCGCCCCCGGCGAAAAAGTTCCGGTGCGGGTCTGGCACGATGGGGCGGCCAAGACGGTGGAAGTGGTGGTCAATCAACAGAAGGAGGAGAAGAGCCTGGCCAAGAATGACTCCAGCCCGTCGGATTCCAGCGACACGCTGCAAGGGGTGGGGGTGGCGGATTTGAACTCCGAGATGCGGCAACAACTCTCCGTGCCCGAGAACATCAAGGGCGCGGTCGTCACGCAGGTGGATCCTGGTTCGGCCGCGGCGGACGCGGGTTTGAAGCAGGGGGACGTGATCCTGGAAATCAACAAACATTCGGTCAGGTCCGCCGATGAGGCGGTGAAACTGACCACCAACGCGAAGGACAAGATCACGCTCCTGCATGTGTGGAGCAGCGATGGCAGCCATTATCTGGTGGTGGATGAAAGCAAAGCTGGTTAAGGCGCGCCGGTTTTTGAACTGATTAATGCGAACCCTCCCGTATTCGCCCGGCGAATCCGGGAGGGATTTTTTTGCGCCAGAACCTCCCCAGTCTTCCAGCCTCGACTCCCCGCGGGCATTGATTTATGATGGACGACGCGATGCGCATTCTGGTTGTTGAGGACGACAATAAAATTGCCTCCTTCATTGTCAAAGGCCTCAAGCAGGCCGGCTACGCGGTGGATCGCTGCGCGGACGGCGAGGAGGGCCTGATCTTCGCCGAAACGACCGCTTACGACGCCGCCGTGGTGGACATCATGCTGCCCAAACTGGACGGCCTGAGCCTGGTGCAACGGCTGCGCGGCAAGAAAATCCGAATCCCTGTGATCATCCTCAGCGCCAAGGCGAGCGTGGACGACCGGGTGAAGGGATTGGAAGCCGGGGCGGACGACTATTTGACCAAGCCATTTGCGTTCTCGGAACTGTCGGCCCGGCTGCAAGCGCTGATCCGCCGCGCCACGCAGGTGGCCGAGCCGAGCCGGCTGACGGCCGGAGACCTGGAACTGGACCTGTTCAGCCGCCAAGTCACGCGCGCGGGGCAAAATGTTGATTTGCAGGCCCGCGAGTTTGCCCTGCTGGAATACCTGATGCGCCACACGGGCCGTCCGGTGACCAAGACGATGATCCTGGAGCACATATTCGACTACAGCTTTGATCCGCAGACCAACGTGGTGGATGTGCTGATGCACCGGTTGCGTGCGAAGGTGGACCCGGAGAAAACGCGCCTGCAAACCATCCGCGGAGTGGGCTATGTTCTTAAATAATCCGCTCCGCAATTTCGCCTTTCGGCTGAGTCTGTGGTACGCGTTGATCTTTGCGCTGAGCACGGCGGCGCTACTGGCGCTGTGTTATTTTCTGATGGCCCACGCCTTCCAGCGCAAGGACCAGGAGATCATTCTGGCCCAGCTCAGGGAATACGCGACGGTCTATCAGGCCGACGGGGCGCGGGCGTTGCAGGCGCGCGCGCGGCAGGAGAACGATCCCGGCAATGACAAATCCTTTTTCGTTAGCCTGAAATCCCCGCAAGTCTCGCTCTCCATTCAAGTGACGCCGGATGGCTGGGGCGGCTTCCAGATGCAGCCCAACGTGGAGAAGGTTTGGAACCAATTCGAAATCAACCGCAGCCCGAAAAATGCGGAGAAGGATTTTTCGTGGGCCGGCTGGAAAAGCCCGGATGGGGCCGTGCTGGTCGTCGGGCGGATCACCAACAACCGGGACATCTTGTGGGAGCCGTTCCGGCAAACGGCGCTGCCGACGGGCCTGGCCATCGCGCTGCTGGGCCTGGTCTGCGGCACGGCGCTGGCCCATCGGGCCATGCTGCCCGTCCGCCAGCTTGTGGCCACGGCCCGGGACATCATCCGCACGGGCAACCTGGACGCCCGCGTTCCCACCCGCCCGTCCCGCGACGAGCTGGACGAACTGGTGCAGATTTTCAACACGATGCTGGACAAAAACCAGGCGCTCATCCGGGCCATGCGCGACTCGATGGACAACGTGGCCCACGATTTGCGCACGCCGCTGACGCGCCTGCGCGGCGCCGCCGAAACGGCGCTCCAGCAAAACCTCGACCCGGCCGCCACGCGCGAAGCGCTGGCCGATTGCGTGGAAGAATCCGAGCGGGTCCTGAGCATGGTCACCACGCTGATGGACATCGCCGAGGCGGAAGCGGGCACCCTGCGCCTGCAACGCCAGCGCGTGGACCTTTGCCGCCTGCTGCGCGAAGTGATTGACATATACGAATACGTCGCCGAGGAAAAGAAAATCCGCGTGGAGGCCCAACTGCCGCCCGCTTGCGAGGCGTCGGTGGACGCCAACCGGGTGCGGCAGGCCTTTGCAAATCTTCTTGACAACGCCGTCAAGTACACGCCCGAAGGCGGCGCTGTGGCCATCTCCGCCGCCGTGCGCGGCGGGGACGCGGTGGTGCAGTTCCGCGACACGGGGATGGGCATCCCGGAGGACGAGCGCGAGAAGATCTGGGAGCGCCTGTATCGCGGCGACAAGAGCCGATCGCAGCGCGGGCTGGGTTTGGGATTGAGCGTGGTGAAGGCGGTGATTGAGGCGCACGGCGGCAAAGCCAGCGTCCAGAGCAAAATCGGCGAAGGCTCCGAATTCACGATCATTCTGCCCGTCAACGCGCCCTGAGCGGATTCCCCCTCTTGATTTCCACAGATGAATCCATTATGGTTCCATTATGGCTACGATCACATTGAAAGATATACCAGGGCCGCTTCACCGGGCCTTGAAAAAGCAAGCCAGGGCCAACCACCGCAGCCTTAACCGCGAGACCATTGACTGCCTGGAGCGGGTCTTGCTCGGCCAACGGGAAAGCGCGCAGGCTTTTCTTGAGCGGGTGCGGCGACACCGTAACGCAACGCCCGGCCAACTCACCGACGAACTGCTCCACGAGGCTCTCCATACCGGACGCGCGTGATTGTCGCCGACTGTAATCTCATCGCGTACCTGCATCTTCCGGGGCCACAATGCAGCGTGGCCGAGGCCGTCCTGGCCAAGGACCGGGAGTGGTGTGCCTCACCTGTCTGGCGCTCGGAATTCCGCAACATTCTCTTCGCCTATGTTCGCACCCAGCATATGACATCCACCATGGCGGAAGCGCATTGGACTGACGCACTTTCCCATCTCGGCCAAAACCAATATGAGCCGGATACTGTTCAAGTCTTGGCCAAAGCCCTTTCCACCAGGCTCTCCGCCTACGATGCCGAATACGTCACCCTTGCCGAGCAATTAGACGTCCCCCTGGTTACCGCCGACCAGCAAATCCTCCGCACTTGTCGCGGTATCGCTCTCAGTTTGGAAGCCTTCCTTCACGCCTGATCCCCCGACTCGCGCTGTCACCAGTATTGGTGACTGGCGGAAAAGCGGGGGTGGGGTATGGTGAGCTTGTTGATGGTGTAAAACGCAGTGTTCCGTGTGTGTGAAATGGCGTATGTCTGCGGCGCCACACCTGCAACGCAAAGAAACAAAAACTTTGTTCTCATACACGAAGGCCGGGCGCAAGCCCGGCTTTTTTGTTGCCTTGGCTCCATTTCCCTTGCTTTGCCCCGCCCCCGGCCCATTTTGGCCGCGGGACGCAGAATCGCAGAAACCGTCTCTGAACAACCTGTGAACCCAATGTTGCCTGACTGTGACAAGGAGAGCCTGCCGCTCCGGCCGCCCGGGGCGGATCTCCTGGCAAAACTGCGCGCCGGGCCGGTGAATTAATACCATTTCTAGTCCGTAATTGCACTATTTCTGGCTACGGAAACGTTTACTTGCTCGACGAGCCACGGGTGTGAGACCAGGGTCCGCACTCGCTCTGCGTTTTCCCAGAGCGGCCG
>JBEKOF010000321.1:0-5223 GCA_049522055.1 Verrucomicrobiota bacterium
GCCCTGCCAGAGCGTCATTTTCCGGCCCGTCTGCTCGATGACCCACGCGCCCAGATTCTCGTCCGGCACGAACAGGAGATTCCGGTCGGGAGGGGAGGCATTGACGATTTTGACGGCGTTGCCGCTGGTGCAGATCACGTCGCTCAGGGCCTTGACTTCCGCGCTGCAATTAATATATGTGACGGTGTAATAACCGGGGTTGGCGGCCTGCCATGCTTTGAGTTTTTCGGCCGGACAGCTCTCTTCCAGGGAGCAGCCGGCGTCCCGGTCGGGCAGGATGACGATTTTTTCAGGATTGAGGATTTTCGCCGTTTCGGCCATGAAATGGACGCCGCAGAAGACGATGACTTGCGCGCTGGTTTTGGCGGCCTGCTGGGAAAGGCCGAGGGAATCGCCCACGTAATCGGCCACGTCCTGGATTTCCGGCACCTGGTAATTATGCGCCAGCACCACGGCGTTGAGCTTGCGTTTCAAACCCATGATGTCGCGGGAAAGGGCGTCCAGACGCGGAGGCGGCAGGGGAATGCGCGTGACAAAATCACTTTGGTCGTTGCTCTGGATTGAAAGTGTCTGGCTCATGCTGCTCATTGCGTTTCCCTCATCAAGCAGGGCGGATTTGACTTCTTTTGGGTTCCGCTCGAAATCATAATCCTAATCCCGCTCGACGCCCTGAGATCCGGATCAAGATTAGCATTAACGCGAACAAAACACACCCAAAAGTTTCCCCGAGTTTATATGTAAAACCTGGCGCATCTCACGACCGCCCTGTTGGTAGTGTCCTAATTTGAGAAAAAGCGAAGGCCAGGAATATCTTTTAGGGAGCACACGCGCCCTCGCGTGTCGTCAGCGCCGCCCTCGTCGCTGACATGCGGGGATGGGTTCAGCGAGGGCGCGTGCGCTCCCCAAATCAGGACACGACCGCCCTGTTTGTCCGATTGACACGCCGGACATTTTGGGGGCAGATTCAACACGGACTCCTTAAATCTTTTATTCGCATGAGAGCAAAAATGACTTGTTCGCTCAAAATCGGCGCGGTTTTTTGCGCGGCGGCGCTGGTTACCGGCTCGGTTGTTTCGGCGCAACCCGCCACCCAAGCTTCCACCAACTCCGAACCCGCCCTGATCCTGACCCCCAAACCAC
Organism: Verrucomicrobiota bacterium; assembly: GCA_049522055.1. Lineage (GTDB taxonomy): Bacteria > Verrucomicrobiota > Verrucomicrobiia > Limisphaerales > Palsa-1400 > JBEKOF01. Next base: position 1,141 of record JBEKOF010000321.1, read on the forward strand.
CGCCCACCCCCCGCATCAACGGCGCGAAGGTATTCGGCGTTCGTCCCGGGCACCCGTTCCTCTTCACCATCGCCGCCACGGGCGAACGCCCGATGACATTCACAGCCCAAGGATTGCCGGCGGGCCTTGCGCTGGATCCCCAGACAGGACATATCACCGGCACGCTTGCCAAGGAAGGCGCCTGGCTCGTTGAGCTTGGGGCAAAAAATCCCCTCGGCGCCGCGACGCGGGAGTTGAGAATTGTGTGCGGCCCCCAGATCGGCCTCACGCCCGCGATGGGCTGGAACAGTTGGAATTGCTTTGCCGGGGCCGTGACGCAAGAACGCGTCAAAGCCGCGGCCGACGCCATGGTGGCCACCGGCCTGATCAACCACGGCTGGACCTACATCAACATAGACGATTTTTGGGAAGTCAACCGGGGCCGCCGCTATACCAATGATGCGACCTTGCAGGGAATCGGACGCGATGCCGACGGCCGGATCGTGCCTAATCCGCGCTTTCCGGACATGAAAGGCCTGTGCGATTATGTACACGGCCTGGGTTTGAAGATGGGAATTTATTCCAGTCCGGGGCTGACGACCTGCGGGGGCTGTCTGGCCAGTTGGCAGCATGAGGACCAGGACGCCCAGACCTACGCCGATTGGGGGTTTGATTACCTCAAATATGACTGGTGCAGTTACACCTCCGTGCTGCCGCCCACCAATTCCGATGGCACCGCGCGGACGCGCAACAGTTATCTCAAAGACCTGCCCATTATGAAGAAGCCGTATCAAGTGATGCGGGCCTCGCTGGACAAGGTGCCGCGCGACATCCTCTTCAGCTTCTGCCAGTACGGCAATGGCAATGTGTGGGAATGGGGCGCGGAGACGGGCGGAAACAGTTGGCGGACCACTGACGACATCAAAGACAACTGGGCCAGCTTGAGCAGCATTGGCTTCTCCCAGGCCGGGCATGAGAAATACGCCGGGCCGGGGCACTTCAATGATCCTGACATGATGATCGTCGGCATAGTGGGCTGGGGGCCGCGACTCCACCCGACCGGCCTTACGCCCAACGAGCAATACACGCACGTCAGCCTCTGGTGTTTGCTGGCCGCCCCATTGTTGATCGGTTGCGACATGACGGAGTTTGACGATTTCACATTGAGCCTTCTCAGCAACGACGAGGTTTTGGCCGTGGACCAGGATCCGCTCGGACATCAGGCCGGACGCGTCTCCCAGGACGGGGTTTTGGAAGTTTGGGCCAGGGACCTGGAGGATGGCTCCCGCGCCGCCGGGCTTTTCAACCGAGGCGACGCGGAAGCGACCGTGACCGCCAAGTGGGCCGACCTCGGCGTCACCGGCCGGCAAACGGTGCGCGATCTATGGCGGCAGGCGGACATCGGGCAGTTCGAGGGCGAATTCCACGCCTCGGTGCCGCGCCATGGCGTCGTGCTCGTGAAAGTGACGCCTATCAAGTAGAATGACTCCGCCCCGTCAGACGCCAGATCCGCGGGAAGGGTGAAATGGAATTGCGATGAAATATGCTCGGATAGACCAGGAATTGTTCCAGCTCAACCGGGCCAATTTAAAGAAACTCCTGCCGCCCGGTTCGCTGGCCGCCGTCAACGCCAACGACTTGCTTCCCGTCAACGGCGACGCGACGCTGCCGTTCCGCCAGAATTCCGATTTGTTTTATTTGACTGGAATTGAACAGGAGGAAACGGTCCTCCTCCTATACCCGGACGCCGACGAACCCAAAGAGCGCGAGATTTTGTTCCTGCGCCAGCCCAATCCCCTGTTGGAAACCTGGGAGGGCCACAAGCTGGCCAAGGAGGAGGCCCGCGCAATTTCCGGCGTCGCCCAGGTCGAATGGCTCTCGGATTTCCGCTCGCTTTTTCACCGGCTGATGTGCCAATGCTCCCGCGTCTGGCTCAATTCCAACGAGCACCCGCGCGCCAGCGGGGTGGTGGAAAGCCGGGACGCCCGGTTTGTGAGGGAAGTCCGGCAACGCTACCCGCTGCACGAATACCGCCGGCTGGCGCCGCTGATGCACCGCCTGCGCGCCGTGAAATCCGGGCTGGAAATCGCCCTGCTGCGCAAGGCGTGCGCCATCACCGAGGCGGGTTTCCGGCGGGTCTGCCGATTTGTCCAACCGGGAGTCAACGAGATGGAAGTGGAGGCGGAATTGGCCCACGAGTTTATCCGGCGGGGCGGCCAGTTCGCCTACCCCCCCATCATTGCCTGCGGTCGCAACGCCTGCGCGCTCCATTACGCGCAAAACGACCAGCCTTGCCGCAAGGGCGAATTGCTGTTGCTGGACGTGGGGGCCAGCTACGCCAATTACAACGCGGACATGACCCGCACCCTTCCGGTGAGCGGACGGTTTACCCGGCGGCAGAAGGAGGTCTATGAGGCCGTTTTGCGCGTCCTGCGGGCCGTCAGCCGCGCCGCCACTCCGGGCAAATTGCCGCAGGATTGGCAGAAGGAAGCCGAGAAGCTGATCGAGGAGGAGTTGGGCGGTCTGGGGTTGCTGACCGCGGCGGCCATCAGGAAGCAGAATCCCGACGAGCCGGCCTTCCGCAAGTATTTTATGCACGGCGTCGGCCATCCGTTGGGCCTGGACGTCCATGATCTTGCCCTGGCTGCCGAGCCGATGCAGGCCGGCTGGGTCCTCACGGTCGAGCCGGCCATCTACATCCGCGAAGAAGGATTCGGCATCCGCCTGGAAAACAACCTCCTGGTCCAGGACGGCGGCAATGTGGACTTGATGCAGCATATCCCCATCGAGGCTGATGAGGTGGAGGGGTTGATGCAACGGTAGGATAATGATGGCGAGATTTTGTTGATAGATATGTCAACAACAAGAGGCGGCGGTTTAAAGTGGCTCCGAGGCAAAAAACAAGCCGCGTTCGCGGAGGGAAATGTAGCCTTTGCTGTTCGCCTCGGTGCGATGGCCCAGGATGATATGGTCGGCCACCTCGATTTTGAGCAGTTGCCCGGCGCGGATCAGGTCCCGCGTCACCCGCAAATCCGCTTCCGAGGGAGTCGGATCGCCGCTGGGATGATTGTGAACCAGGACCACCGAACAGGCCTTGGCGGCGATGGCCGCCGCGAAAACTTCGCGCGGATGAACCAGCAAGCTGTCCACCAAACCCTGGGAAATAAGCTCCACCTTGATGAGCTTTCGGCGCGCGTTCAAGAGGACGACCTGAAGTTGTTCCACTTTGTAGGTCTGGTTGACATCGCGCAGATAATCCGCGACCAGTTCGGGAGTGTCCAGCAGAGGCGACTCTCCCTGAAGTTCGCGGGCCATGCGGGCGGCCAGGGTGAAGGCGCTTTGGAGCGCCAGGGCTTTGTCCCGCCCGATGCCATGAACCTGGCACAAATCATCCACCGAGGCGTCGGCCAGGGCGCGAAGCTTGCCGAACTTATTGACCAGTTCGTCGGCGATCTGGACCGCGGACCGGCCTTTTGTGCCCGTGCGCAAGAGGATGGCGATCAACTCGGCGTCGCGCAACGCCGCCGCGCCCAACTCGGCCAGCCGTTCGCGGGGCCGTTCATTTTGGGGCAGGTCCTTGATGCGGATGCCTTGGGTCATGGGGTGCATTTCACTTTTTTGGGTGACTCCTGTCGGCGAAAAAGCGCTTTAAGATTCCAGACCTTTCAATTGAGAATTGGTCATTGAGAATTTGTCATCGGTTATCGCAAAAGTCGTCTCCAAACCCTCGCCGGGCAACTGTCTTCTGCCGGCTTTGGCCGTCGCAATGGACTTTCCCAAGATGCGGGCCGCAAACGGCCACAATGGCTCTGAGAGTTGCTGGGGCGTCATACCGAAGGTGTTTACATGACAGATGACAAACTTTCAATGACCAATTCGCAATCGTTTCAATCGCTCAAATCCAATCCGCGACACAACAGCACCCAAGAAAGTGATAAGCGCGCCGATGACATCGTGGCGAAAATCCGGGTTTGACAAGTAGATGAATTACGGCCATCGTCAATTTGTGCGGCCAAAGCGCGGAGTATTTCTCAAAGCCGGCGTTCAAACCGGCGGGCGGTAGGAGCCGGAAATGGATCCGTGGATATTAAAATTTCTGCGGCA
>JBEKOF010000322.1:0-5198 GCA_049522055.1 Verrucomicrobiota bacterium
CCGATTCCCGCCCATGCCGCCCCAGTTTCCCGGTTTGCCCATGGCCACTCCATGAAGCCCCTCAACCCAGCCCACCGTCTGAATTCCCAGGCGCGGAATCCCGGGCCGCTGCGTCAGGAACGCGACCTTCTCTGGCAGCGTCATCAGCGAGACGACGTTGGCGACCCTTTCCTCCTCAGCGAGGTCTGGGTTCTGAAACGGGTACTGAAATTGCGCGCGCAGGGGGGTCGTCGCAAGGGCGGTAATTAAAAACGCCGCCAGCAAGCGCAGGTATGTATTCATAATGAACCTTTCAGGCCGTTTGGGACACTTCCCCCATGCGGTCGAATTATTTCAGGAATCCTAGTCGGCACAAGCGCCTCTGGCAAGCGGCGAAACAAAGGGGAAATGATAAATTTTCAATGACACATTTTCAATTCAGGCCCAGCGCTTTGGTTGCGGACTTATAGGCATTCTCAGGCTCAAAGAAAGCGGAGATTCCCGTTCGGGAAAATCCCCTCAAATCCCGCCGCCACTTGGCTGGCCCGAAGCCGAGGGGTCACCCTGGCATTGCCACATTATTGTTGACATTCTTCGGAATCTGGAATCGCGTTCTGTAATCCCGATTCGATTTTTAGCGCGGGAAGGGTGAACTGGTGCCGGAGATCGTGGTTCCATGGAGAAATCCAATTAAACCGCTTCGATTTCAACCGTGGTCAAACCGTTGAAATCATTTTTATCCAGCGTGAGCAATTGTCTTGCGCCGGATTTTTCAGCCGCCACCGCGTGCAGATAATCGTGAATGCGTCCGCCGCGAACTCCCTTTTTCCGCGCCTCTTTCAACACCTTCAAAACGTCGGTGGCGGTCAGGTCTTGAAAGTCGAGGTCCGAAGCGAGATTGGCGACGGTTTTTGCCGCTTCATCTGCACCCAAGCGGAAGGCGAGATGGCCGCCCGTGAGGGTGGAAAAGACTTCCGCCAGTGTGTGGGTGCGGGTCAAACCACGCTCGCGATGCAAACGGACACGCAACGCCGGGCTGTTGCAGGCTTCAATTACCGCCGAACTGTCCCAATAATCTTTCATCGGGCATCGCGGTCGGCCCGGATGGCTGCGCGGATGGATTCCCGGCTGACTTTCACCGGCAGCATGAGGAAACCTTCCCGTGTGCGAATAGGCCTTACCAAGGGAACTTCCTTTTCCACCAATTGCACGACGCGAACGCTTCCGTCCGGCTGGCGGAAGGCGTCAAAGGCTGTGCGCGGGGGGAACAACTCAGCGGAACAGATTCGTCCGTGATTGTCGGCAACCAATTTCATTATGGGATTATCCCATAAATCGGAGCCGTTTCAAGTTCAATCGCAAACGGCGTCCGCGGCGCATGCGTGCTGATTGTGCGGTTGTGGGGTGGAGAATCCTCCCGGACAGCCGCGCCCCGCCGCGCCTGTTCGAGCCTAAAAAACCCCGGTTGATTTTTGCAAACGTCACTTCGACGCCGCCAGTTTCCTGAGCCGCGCCGACACGTTGAGCATCGCCCGGCCCTGATGGTAGCATTCGGTCCACATATCGGCCTTCACCGTGCTGGCCGGCGTGCCGTCCGCCTGAACGGTCGCCCACCAACCGCCGTGCGTGTGGTCAATCTGGTACTTGGAGATCCAGTCCCATTGCTTGATGAACGCATCCCAGTACTGAGTCGTCTCCTTGCCCAGACGCTCGTGTTGCAGCAGCAGGGCGTTGAGGTGTTCGGCCTCCACCCACCAGATCTTCTGCGTGCGCAGGCCGCCGGTGACAACGCCCTGGGCGTTCATCGTGCCGGCGTCGTAAAGGCCGCCGAGCTGGTTGTCCCAGCCGTACTGCATGGCGTGATCCACCAAGTGGCGGGCGGCCGCCCAGGCGCGCGGGTCCTCCTGGCCCAGGACCTCAGCCGCTTCAACCATCAGAAAGCCCGCTTCCACGTCGTGGCCGAAGGAGTCGGGGCTGCGGGCCGGCTGCCAGTCGGCGGAGAAAAACTGCGTCAGGTAGCCCGGTTCGGAATAGACCTTGTCCCGGCAGATTTCCAGCATCTCCTGGACCCGCGTCTTGACGAGCGGGTCGGGCCAGACCTCATAGAGGCCGGTCAAGGCCTCCAGGATGTGGATGCTAGTATTCATGGACTTCTGGCCGGCCCCGGCGCCAACCGCGTTGCCGCCGCCGCGGGTCACCGGTTTGCCGTCCGCGCCGATGTTCTCAATGTAGCCCTTGTTCACGCCGTCGTGGGAGTGCTCCTCCAGCCATTGGAAGGCCTTCTTGGCCAGGTCAAGCGTGGCTTGGTCCTTGGTGGCCTGGTAGCTGGCGGCCAGGGCATAGATGCCGAAGGCATGGCCGTACATCTGCTTGGTGCCGGAGATTGGCTGGCCGTCGGGACCGACGCTCCAGAAGAAACCGCCGTTCTGCTTGTCCCACAATTTGTCCGCCAGGCAGGCGGCGCCGCGGCGGGTCATGGCCAGGTAGAGGCCGGCCTGGGCCGGGAACCGGCGCGCGGCCTCGGCGCTGGTCCAGGTCAGGCGGCTTTGATAGACGATGCTCTTGTTATTGCCGGCGGCGCGGGTCCAGTCCAGCCCATAGTTCTCGTGGAAGCCGCCTCCCTGCTCATCAACAGTGGCGGGGAAGAACTTTTCAAGAATCTCTTTTTGCAGGTTGGCTTCCACTTCGTCGGCGATGCGAAGGTAGGTTTCCTTCACGGGGCGGGTCCAGGCCGGCGCGTCGGCCGCCGGACAGTGGGCGGCGCAAAACACCAGAGCGGTCGCGACGGTGCCCGGAAGAAGGTACTTGATCAGCGGGTTGGAATTTGCGCTTTGAATGTTCATAAAACACACATGACAAGGGTTGCGCGTCGTTGCCGGATCATCTTTTTTCGGGTTTTGGCAAAAGTGTGCGAAGCATTCTCCAAATCAGGGCTTCGCGCTGGTCAGCGTGACGAAACTTTGGCAGTCCAGCGTGAATTGGGCCGCGCCGGCGGATACGGCAACCGGGGCCAGCGCTTTCATATTGCGGGTGGCGTCAGTCATCGTCGGGTAAAGCTGCCTCAGCGAGGCCGGAAGGCCGGTCAGCGTGACGGCGCGGGTAGTGCCGGTGTTGACGAGGTGGATCGCATAGCCGTGCGTGGTGTCGCCATAAGCGGCGGCGGTGATGCGCGGGTGGTCGCCGGCGATGCCCAGTGAAGGCGCTTCGGGCGGCGTCAGGTTAAGCTGCTTGAGGTTAAAGAAACGCTGCGTCGGTTGCAGCGGCTGCCCGTTGCGGCCCCCGGCAAGGATGGAATAGTCATCCGTGAGCTGCCAGTGCAGGATGGAAGCCGGCTGCGAAAGCGCCAGGCAGCGCGTGTAGAGGTTGATTTCATCAAGGGCATACCAAGGCTCCAGGAAGAGGAAGCGGTAGCGGTAACTGGCCGGGTCGGTGCCCCCCTCGGCGACGTAGAGCGGGAGCTTGAACCGCTGGGCGACCTGGCCCCAATTGGCGATGATCTGATCGCTGCCGCCGGTCCAGCAATGGTAGGAAACCGCGCCGACATACTTCATCGCATCGGGATCCGCCACCGCCGTGTCTATGAAGTCGGCGGGGCGGGCCGTGGGATTGCCGGTGTCGCCCAAGAGCATCCTGGTGGCCAGTCCCTCGGCGGCGAATGCCGCGCCGAGTTCTTTGATCACCTTGTCCAACTCTTCGGGTGTCAGCTTCACATTGATCCCCTGGTCCGCTTCATTAAACGAGAAAAGCAGCGGCTCGGCGCCATAATTCTTCTTCAGATACGAAATGTACGAGGTAATGCCCTTATACATCCCGGGCAATTTGTCGGCGGCGATTTGGCCGCGCCCGCCGCCGGCTGCGGCGGCCCAACCGGGCACGGACCAGTCGCTGATAATCATCGGTATCTTCTTCTGCGCGAGGGTCCGCGCCATTTCCATCGCCTTTCGGACATTGTCGGCCAGCGGCCCGGCGGCGGGGTCGCCCGTCTCGCTGGTCTGCCAGGAACTCAGGGGCATTTCCAGGCGTGCCCAAGCGACGCGGAGGTTCTCCAGGTTGTAGGCGATGGTAGCGGTGTCGGCCGGGCTTTGAATGCGGAAGTTGCCGCCGATGCCGATGAAAGCCGGCCCGGTGCGCTCGGCATTGACCGCAAGTTTGACGGGAGTGGTGTCCACGTCGCAAGAAGCCTTGAGCGTGAAGGCGGCATGGAATGGCGCGGCAGGGTCGAGAGCACCGGTCCCGATGGGGATCAAGAGGCTGTAATTGGCTGCGCCTCCCGGCGCTCCCTCACCGCCACCGCCACCGCGCCTGCCGCGCCCGCCGCCGCGCGATTGCTGGAGGACGATGTGAGTGGGGCTGGCAAAAGAGAATTCGACGGCGCGGTTGGCTGTGCCGGTGATGCGGATGGATTTGACGGTGGCGTCGGCATAGCGTGTGCTGCCGTCCGGCAGGCTGGCAAGCGAGACCTTGACAGGAGCGGCCCCGGCGTCGGATGGCACAAACTCCGCGCTGCCTGTGGCGAAGTTCGCGCCAGCCAGGTTGAACCAATAGTAGATGCCATCCAGCGGGATGGCGGTGTTGGCGGAGGCCTGGACGTCGAAAGTTGTGGTGTCGGGTGCGGTGTCATCGGTTTCCACCCGGAGGCTCACCCCTTGCCCGCCGCCGCCTTGGCGGCTGCCGCCACCGCCCCGGCCGCCCCGGCCATCCCCGCCTGCTGCTGCGCCGAAACCGAGGTTGCCAGTCAACACCATTCGCGTGCCGGTGCGCCCGGTGGACTGCAACTGTGCCTGGCCGGTTTGGGAGCCGTCGGGAGAACTCATCCGGATACTGGTGGTCAGTTCGATGGGTTCGCCCTTGTAACGGAAGCACCGCAGATCGCCCGTTGAGCCCCATTCGGTTTCAGCCCCGGCGCTCAGGCAGCAGAGCACGGAGGCGGCCAACAGACTTGGAACAGCCATTTCTTTCATCCTAAATATTGATTTTCCTCTCGGCGCAGCAGCCTGGCCAAAGCACCGACCGCTTCCAAGTTAAAGCGTCGGCCAATCCATCGCAAGCTCATAGTCAATTTGTTCGCGCAACTGGTGTAAGACAGAATTCTTCGTACGCGAGGTAGATGACATGGGTATTGGCAGGTGAGCGCCCAAGCGTTACACCAAGATTGTATGAAACACAATAATACCAATACCCAAAAATCATCATCCACCAAAATGGCTGCCAAAGCCAAG
>JBEKOF010000323.1:0-5169 GCA_049522055.1 Verrucomicrobiota bacterium
TTTCGCATTGAAGGGTGAATGATTGAATTTGCCCATGCCTCAGCCATCTGAACGCGAAATTGAAGTTTTCAACGCGGCGCTGGAATTGCCGGCCGCGGAGCGCGTCGCTTACCTCGATCAGGCCTGCGCCGGAGACGTCGCGCTGCGCCAGCGCGTCGAGGAACTCCTTCAGGCCGGCGACGAGGCCGGCGCCTTCCTCGCAAGCACGGCAGCCGTTCCGCCAGGCAGGGGCGGGACGACCGGCCACGCAGTGGTTTCCGCCCAGAAGCCCGGCGACCGGATTGACCGTTACAAATTGCTCCAACAAATCGGCGAAGGCGGCTGCGGGGTCGTTTACATGGCCGAGCAGGAGGAACCTGTTCGCAGGCGGGTCGCGTTAAAGGTCATCAAGCTAGGCATGGACACCAAGAGCGTCATCGCCCGGTTCGAGGCGGAGAGGCAGGCACTGGCATTGATGGACCATCCCAACATTGCCAGGGTCCTGGACGCCGGCGCGACGGACGCGGGCCGGCCGTATTTTGTTATGGAACTGGTGCGCGGCATCAAAATCACCGATTACTGCGACCAGAACAATCTCTCCACCCATGATCGGCTTGATCTGTTCATTCAGGTCTGCAGGGCCGTTCAGCACGCGCATCAAAAGGGCATCATTCACCGGGACATCAAGCCCTCGAACATTTTGGTCACAATGAACGACGGCGTGCCCGTGCCCAAGGTGATTGACTTTGGCATCGCCAAGGCCACGGCAGGCAAATTGACCGACAAAACGCTCTTCACCGCTTTCGAGCAATTCATCGGCACGCCCGCTTACATGAGTCCGGAGCAGGCGGAGATGAGCGCGCTGGATATTGACACACGCAGCGATATTTACAGCCTGGGCGTGTTACTCTACGAATTGCTGACAAGCCAAACTCCTTTCGACACCAAAAAGCTGCTCCAGGCCGGCCTGGACGAAATTCGCCGCACGATTCGGGAGCAGGAGCCGGCGCGTCCCTCGACTTGTTTGAGCACGATGCTGGGCGCGGACCTGACGGCCATCGCCAACCACCGTAAAGCGGAGCCTCCCGGGCTGATTCATTTGGTGCGGGGCGACCTGGACTGGATCGTGATGAAAGCGCTGGAAAAGGATCGCACCCGCCGTTACGAAACCGCCAATGGTCTGGCGGCAGATATTGAGCGCCATTTGGGCAACGAGCCGGTCGTGGCCCGGCCGCCGAGCAATCTCTACAAATTCCAGAAACTGGCTCGACGGAACAAGCTTGCCTTTATCGCCGCCAGCGCAGTGGCCGCCTCGCTCGTCATCGGCATGGGTTTGTCGACCTGGCTGTTTGTCAAAGAAAGGGCGGCACGCGGACGGGCCGTCGCCGCCGAAAAAATCCAGATCCAGTTGCGCCAACAAGCCCAGGCCGACCAGAAGAAGGCCGAGACGGAAGCAAGCAAGAGCCGGCAAGTGGCCCAGTTCCTGAAGGACATGCTCGCGGGCGTCGGCCCGTCCGTCGCGTTGGGGCGAGACACAACAATGCTGAAGGAGATTCTCGACAAGACGGCTGAGCGCTTAGGCAAAGACCTGACCAATCAGCCGGAGGTGGAAATAGATCTGCGCCAAATCATGGCTTCCACTTACGATGAATTGGGCTTTTACCAACAAGAGGAGGAGATGGCTCGCGTAAGTCTTCAGCTTGCACGATCAAGCATGGGCGAGGAAAGCCTGGCTGTCGCGCAGGCGCTCTATCAACTCGGCCTAGCCCAGTGGCGCCTCCTCAACCAAGACCAAGCTGAGAAGCTCATGCGCGAGTCGCTGGCGATGAACAGGAAGCTGCTGGGCAACGAGAACCTGTACGTGGCCAACTCGCTCGCCGGCCTGGCCGCGGTGCTCATGGCCCAAGGCAAGTTGGCCGAAGCCGAAACCATGTTTCGCGAGGCGCTGGCAATGCAGAGGAAACTGCTGGGCAACGAGAATCTGGACGTGGCCGATTCGATCGAGTACCTGGCCGAGCTGGCCAGAGCTCAAGGCCGGCTGGCCGAGGCCGAAGCCATGGAGCGCGAGGCGCTGGCGATGAACAGGAAACTGCTGGGCGACGAGAATCCGATTGTGGCCTCCTCACTCACCGGCTTGGCCGCCGATCTCAGAGATCAAGGCAAGCTGGCCGAGGCCGAAGCGATGGATCGCGAGGCGTTGGCCATGAAAAGGAAACTGCTGGGCAATGAGCATCCGGACGTGGCCAACTCGCTCAACAATCTGGCCTACGGCCTGTTCCAGGAAGCCAAACTGGAAGAGGCCGAAGCCAAGTATCGAGAGGCGCTGGCCATGCAGATGAAACTGAACGGCAACGAGAGTCCGCTCGTGGCCTACGCGCTCGGGGCCCTCGTGGAGGTTTTCATCCACGAGCGAAAATTTGACGAGGCCGAACAAACTTGCAACGACGTGCTGACCCCAGACGTTGAAAGTCACCCGCAGAGCGCCGGACTCCTTTGCATCTGCGGCTATTGGCGTGCCCGGATGGGCCACTGGAAAGAGGCGGCGGCGGACTACTCCAAGGCGGTCGAATTTGAGCCAGAGAACCGCGACACCTCGTACTCGCTCGGTCCCTTGCTCGTGCAATGCGGCGACCTCGAAGGGTACCGCCGTCATTGCGAACAGGCCGTGGCGCGCTTCGGCAGAACGAATGCCCCCGATATAGCCGAGCGATTGGCCAAAGATGGTCTCTTCTTCCCCAGGCCGGGCGCGGATCTGACGACCGAAAGCAATTGGGCCGAGACGGCGGTGACCGTCGGCAAGAATTCCGGGTATTTCACGTATTTTCAGTTCACGAAAGGGCTGGCCGAGTATCGCGAGGGCCATTTTGCCAACGCGATCGAATGGGTGCAGAAAGCTCTGTCAAAAAGCGGGCAGGAGGCCTACCGCGACGTGGATGCCAACATGGTGTTGGCGATGGCGCAATACCAATCCAAGCAACCGGACCAAGCTCGCGCCGCCCTCGCCAAAGGACTTGCGATTGCAGAAACGAAGCAGCCCAAGCTCGAAACCGGCGACCTCGGTGGAGCTTGGAAGGATTGGATCATTGCCCAAGCCCTCGTCAACGAAGCCAAGGCTCTCATCCAAGGTCCATCCGCGCCGGTGGTCGGGCCGTCCCTGCCGAAGTGACCTTCCCGCCAATCCCTTCCTCAGTGCGCCCCGCGAAGCCGGCGTAGAGCGGTGACCCGCTCGCATCTTGCGGGGGTTGAGGACGGCATCATGGCCGGCGTTGGCCTGCCGGTTGCCGGAATTCTTGCCGGCTGTGCGCTGGTTTGCGGCCATCCATGCCCTCCTTCAATCGCGCCCTTTGCAAATAGTTTGCCCCTTTGGCAACGGAATCTCGCATTGGTTAGCGGTGGGTCTGGCAGCCCGCGCGCTGAAAATGAAATTGAACTGAAACGACACCATTATGATTGATCTGAACCATTGCCGAAAAACAGCATGGCCCATCCTTTTGGGTTTGCTGCTGCTGGCCGCCCCGGCGGCGGTGCAAGCTCAAACCTTCTATTACGGCCCGTTCACATGCGAAACCAATGCCGACGGCATTTCCGTCACCATCACCGAATACCCAGTGGACTATTACAACATCAACTTGGGCGGAAATGTGTCCATTCCAGCCACCATCTACAATCTGCCTGTCACGAGCATCGGGTTTCAGGCGTTCTTGGGATGCTACTTTGTGACCAAGGTCACGATTCCCGCCAGCGTCACCAGCATCGGGGATAATGCCTTCTATGGCTGCTATGAGCTGACCAGCGTCACGATTCCCGCCAGCGTCACCAGCATCGGGGAGGGTTCGTTCTCTGGCTGCACCGGCCTGACTGCGATCGCGGTGGATCCCAATAATTCCTTTTTTAGCGATGTGGCTGGAGTGCTGTTCAACCAGAGCCAAACCACGCTCATTGAATATCCGGCCGGCCTGCTCGGAAGTTACACGATTCCCGGCAGCGTCACCAGCATCGGGGATCAGGCGTTCTATAGCTGCTACGACCTGACCCATATCACGATTCCCGACGGCGTCACCAGCATAGGTGCGTATGCCTTCTCTGGTTCTGAATATGGCGACCCCTTGACCAGCATCACGATTCCCGGCAGCGTCACCAGCATCGGGAATGGTGCGTTTTATAGCTGCTGGGGCCTGACAAATGCCACGATCGCAAATGGCGCCACCAGCATCGGGGATGGTGCGTTCGAATACTGCACCGGCCTGACCAGCATCACGATCCCCGGCAGCGTCACCAACATCGGGGAGTACGCCTTCCTGGACTGCGGCAGCCTGACAAACGCAACGATTGCCAGCGGCGTCACCAGCGTCGGGGATTGGGCGTTCTCTTATTGCTCCAACCTGACGAGCGTCATGATGTCCGATGGCATCACCAGCATCGGCTCGGAGGCGTTCTATGACTGCATCCGCCTGACCAGCGTCACGATTCCCAACAGCGTCACCAGCATCGGGGATCAGGCGTTTTATAACTGCTGGCCCCTGACCAACATTACCTTGGGCAACAACGTCACCAACATCGGATCGGCGGCGTTCTTTGACTGCGGCCTCACCAGCGTCACCATTCCCGCAAGCGTCACCAGCATCGGGGAGGAAGCGTTCGCGGGCTGCTACGGCCTCACCAGCGTCACGATTCCCAACAGCGTCACCAGTATAGGAGATTATGCGTTCGCTAACTGCGCCACCCTGACCAGCATCACGATTCCCGCAAGCGTCACCAACATCGGCGAGGCTGCGTTTGAATACTGCGTCAGCCTGACCAGCGCCTATTTCAATGGCAATCCACCCACCTTCATCGTTGGACGCCCTCATGCGTACCTTCCGTTCTTCCGCGCCCCCGCAACCATCTACTATTTACCTGGCGCCACCGGATGGAGTTCGGCTTTTGGCGCGCCGACCGTCCTGTGGAACCCTGGAATCCAAACCGGCGACGGGAGCTTTGGGGTGCAGAACAATCAATTTGGGTTCAACATCACCGGCACAAACAGTTTTTCGGTTGTGGTGGCAGCCTGCACCAATCTGGCCAGCCCCGTTTGGGTTCCGCTCACCACCAACACGCTCATCGCCGGTTCGTTCCATTTCAGCGACCCGCAGTGGACGAATTACCCCAGCCGCTTCTACAGCCTCCAAATGCCCTAAACATGAAAACAAC
>JBEKOF010000324.1:0-5139 GCA_049522055.1 Verrucomicrobiota bacterium
CGTGGCTCTGTTTTATCCATGCTGGGCCATGTGGAGTCATCGCGGCAACGTGGAACGTTTTGCCCGCGTAACGGAGATCCTCGATCCGGCCACGCGCCAACTGCCGATCGAGCAGCGCGACGTGAACATTGGCCGGATTCCGTCATCGCGTCTATCAGATAGCCGGTTCCAAGCGCGTTTCTCCGATAAACAACAGTCGGATGAGTATTACTGAACATTGATGTCTCGATTTGGCCGCCTCTGGGGGAGGTGCTCCGTATCCGGTGTAAGCGATGAGTAATGTGGCCATTATTCGTTGGATGTTTTCCGACTTTTAGGTTCTCGCATCGCCGGTGATACACCCGTTGTCAGAACAAGTTTGCAGAAAAGGTTGAGCTTTTCCATTTGTTCCACACTACTGGCAGGTGTAGCCGCGATGCGCGGGTCTCAACCTTTCCGTTTTCTCCTTCAACTTTAGCGGGAACCGTCGGGTTTCATTCAGTCAGCGAGACGTACGGCGAGCAGGCAGGCACTGCCTACAACGGACATTTCAGCTGCACCTGCTACCACCCGCTGTTTTGCTTCAATCAGTTTGGCGATGTGGAGCAGTCCTTGCTGCGCGACGGCAACGTGCATGGTGCCAAGGATTGGCGGCGGTGCTCGAACCGGTGGTGGCACGCTATCAAGGGCGAAACATTCCGCGCTATTTTCGGGCCGATGCCGCCTTTGCCAACCCGGAGATCTACGAGTATCTGGAAGCCGAGGGTTTTGAGTATGCCATCCGGCTGCCGGCCAATGATGCGTTGCTGCGGGACATCGAACTGCTGCTGACCCGACCGGTGGGGCGTCCCTCGAACGCGCCAGTGGTGTGGTATGCCGGCTTTTTGTATCAGGCCAAGAGTTGGAGTCGCGCCCGTCGCGTGGTAGCCAAGGTGGAATGGCACAACGGCGAACTGTTCCCTCGCATCGGGTTCATCGTGACCAATCTGGGCCGGCCTGCCAAACGGGTGGTGCGCTTCTACAACCAGCGTGGCACGGCGGAGCAGTGGATCAAGGAAGGCAAGAACGCCGTCAAATGGACCCGCCTGAAGTGTCTCTGCCTTCGGCGCAATCGGCTGGTTGGGGACGAAAAATCGGCGGACAGGAGGCCAATGTCACCAAAAATTCACAATTTGAAACCGCGAAATGGCTTGCAACGCCAAGTGACGGGAGGATAATCGCGAAAACGACCCAGAAAACTCAATTTGCACCATGAACATCGAGCCAAATGGGAAATCTCGGTTCAACCGCCGTTCACAGGTTCGCCGAAAATTAAGATTTTGGTTGGCGTTTCCGGGGGCAATTTCGCTTGAGATGATCGCTTTCCGGCGCGGCCAATCATTTTCGTTTTGTCATGGAGCATCTCCATGAAGCTGAAAACGCTATTTTGGGCCCTTACGACAACTGCAGGCATTGTTTGGTCATGCTCGTCTGCTGCGGGAAGTCAAGTGCTGCAGGCTAACGCGCCGAAGATTATCTCGCAATTGCAAGCAATCGGCGAACTTCCCAAAACTCAACGTCTGAATATAGTGATCGGTCTGCCACTGCGGAACCAGCAGGCGCTGGCCGATTTTCTTCACCAACTTTACGATCCAACCAGCCCGCAGTATCACGAGTATTTGACGCCGGACCAATTCACGGAGAAGTTCGGCCCGACTGCGGCGGATTATCAGACGCTGATGAATTTCGCGCAGGCCGCAGGGCTGAAGGTGACCCGCACGCATCGCAATCGCACCTTGATCGACGTCAGAGGCTCTGTGGCCGATGTGGAAAAGCTGTTCCATGTCACATTGCGGACCTATAACCATCCGACGGAGGCGCGGACATTTTACGCCCCGGATACCGCTCCGTCGCTGGACGTGGGTCTCCCGGTTTTGTCGGTCGGGGGGCTCGATAATTATGTGTTGCCGCGCCCAATGGTCAACATGTTGCCTGCCGCCACCTATGCCCCGCACGCGCAACTGATGACCGGTTCCGGTCCATACGGGACCTATTTGGGAAATGATTTCCGCGCAGCCTACGTTCCCGGCGTTTCGCTGACGGGTGCGGGCCAAACGGTCGGCCTCCTTGAGTTCGACGGCTATTACACAAACGACATTGCGGCCTATGAAAAGCTGGGGAATTTGCCCGTCGTGCCGGTGACAAACGTCCTGGTGAACGGTTATAACGGGGCTGCCGGCGACGCCAGCGATGAAGTGTCCCTGGATATTGAAATGGCAATCTCCATGGGGCCGGGCTTGGCGGAAATTGTTGTCTATGAGGCAGGGCCGAATGGCACCGGAAACGAAATTCTAAACGAGATGGCGGCTCCTTCGTTGGGAGAACCGCTTTCGCTGCAACTGAGCTCTTCCTGGAGCTTTGCCATTGACGCCAGTACCGAGCAAATCTTCCAGCAGTTCGCCGCCCAAGGGCAGTCCTTCTTCAATGCTTCAGGAGATGATTGCGCCTGGACCTCTGGCGCCGACATTCCCACACCCCTGGGAGATACGAATATTACCATCGTTGGCGGGACTACTCTAACCACGAGCGGACCTGGCGGGAGCTGGCAGTCGGAAACAGCTTGGAATTGGGCCTATCTTGGTGACTACGGTATTGGCACGGGAGGCGGGATCACCTCGTTTAACATTCCACCGTGGCAACAGGGCATCGACATGACCACAAACGAAGGCTCCACGATTCTGCGCAACATCCCCGATGTCGCTTTGACGGCGGACAATATCGTTGTGATTTACGGAAATGGCCAATCCAACGACTTTGGCGGGACCAGTTGCGCCACACCTTTGTGGGCAACGTTTACGGCGCTTGTCAACCAACAGGCGGCGGAGTTCGGCCGCCCGCCGGTGGGGTTTATCAATCCGGCGATTTATGCCTTGGCGCAAGGGCCGCTCTATGGACTTTGTTTTCATGACATCACCACCGGCAGCAATACCGACCAGTTCAGCCCAAGTTATTATTACGCCTCTCCGGGCTACGACCTGTGTACCGGTTGGGGCACGCCCAACGGATCAAACTTGATCAATACCCTGGCGCCTCCGGACTCCCTCATCATTAGCCCGGGCATCGGGATCAGTTCTCAGGGGAATGTCGGAGGCCCGTTCACCATCACCTCCGTTTCTTTGACATTAACCAATGCTGGAACGAGCGCGCTGAACTGGTCTCTGAGCAAAACGTCGCCCTGGCTCGAAGCCTCCGCCACCACTGGTTCCCTAAGCCCGCAGGGAGCTTCATCCACCGTCGTTTTGAGTCTCAATGTGGCGGCCAGCAACCTGGTTGCGGGCACCTACACTGCCATGGTTTGGTTCACAAACCTAAACGATTCAATTGGGCAGGGCTTTTACTTCAAGCTCAGTGTGCTTGGAGCGCCCATAGTGACGATGCAGCCGCAGTCCCATGAGGTGGTTGCGCAAAGCAATGTTTCCTTCACGGTGAGCGCTTCGGGCGCCGCACCGCTGAGTTATTTCTGGGTGCAGAACGGGGCCTATATCACGGGCGCAACAAACCCAATCTACACGATTTACGACGTGCCTTTATCAGATTCTGGCAGTTTGTTCCGATGCGTCATAAGCAACGCCTTTGGCTCAGTCACTTCCTTGGTAGCATCATTGACCGTGGACCCCTTGCCATTTTACTCTTTCGGCGGTCCTAATGGGGCCAATCCCTATGGAGGCTTGGTGCAGGGCAATGACGGCTCCCTTTATGGCACGACCACCAGTGGCTCAACGCCGGATTCTCCCTACGGCCTTGGGACGGTATTTAAAATCACCACCAATGGCGTGCTGACAACCTTGGCGGTGTTCAATGGCACCAACGGGGCCATCCCCGAGGCCAGTTTAGTGCAGGGTACTGACGGCAACTTTTATGGCACCACCGTCAATGGCGGTTATGGTGTTGATTATAGTGAGGGTGGGTATGGCACTGTCTTCAGGATTAGCCCTGCGGGGGTTCTGACCAGTTTGGTGTGGTTCAACAATACAGATGGCAGTTGGCCGAGTACTAGCCTGGTGCAGGGGAAGGACGGCGACTTCTATAGCACGACCTGGTATGGAGGCGCCTATTTCGACGATGGTTCTGATGGTTTTGGCGCCGGGACTGCATTCAGGATGAGTCCTGATGGTACGCTGACCAGTTTGGTTTCATTCGATGGCACGAATGGCGTTTATCCGTCTGGGTCTCTGGTGCAAGGCAGTGATGGCAATTTCTATGGCACCACCTTTGAGGGCGAAAATGGAAGCCTTGAGGGGCCAGAATATTGGGGCAATGGAACGGTGTTTAGGATGACGACCAATGGCAACGTGACCACCCTGGTTACGTTCAACGGGGCGGACGGGGCTAGTCCCCGTGGTCTGACCCTGGCGGCTGATGGCAACTTTTATGGCACGACCGATTATGGAGGAGACGAAGATTGTGGGACCGTGTTCAGAATGACACCTGATGGCGTTCTGACCACCTTGGTTTCGTTCAACTACTTCGGAAGCGGAGCCTTTCCCACGGCGAGTGTGCTGCAGGCCTCTGATGGCTATTTTTACGGCACGACTCCCTATACTGGCATGGTCCCAGGCGGAACAGTTTTCAGAATGGCGTACGACGGGACATTCACGACGCTTTTGACGTTCACAGGTCCCAATGGGTCGGAACCGGTCGGCGCCCTGATGCAAGGCGCTGATGGCAATCTCTATGGCACGACCGCCCTGGGAGGAACTGGTGGTAAAGGCACGGTGTTCCGCATTCCTCCTCCACCAAGCCCACCCGCAATCGGCGTGCAGCCACTCAGTGAGACCGTGGCAGCCGGGGGCTCCGCACGGATCAGCGTTATCGCCGCAGGCAGCGCGCCGTTGCAGTATTCATGGCTATTGAATGGCCAGGCCATCGCTGGCGCAACCAACCCGAGCCTAAGTTTGTCCAACGTCACAGTCCAAGACGCCGGCAGCTACGTCGTCGTCGTTTCAAATTCTTTCGGCAGCGTGACCAGTGCGCCTGCCGCCCTGACTGTTAGCGTCCCCGTCGAACCGCCGCCGGGGATAATCGCCTGGTGGCCTGGGCAGAGCAACGCGCTCGATGTGGTGGGAGGCCATGACGGCGTGCTGATGAATGGGGCCGGCTTTGCCCCGGCGGAGGTGGGGG
>JBEKOF010000325.1:0-5135 GCA_049522055.1 Verrucomicrobiota bacterium
AACCAAAGTTCCATCGGATGCGAAAATACCTGCACTCGTCTTGCATGGTTCGTCCAGAGTGAACGAAAACGTGGTGTTCTGCGCAGGCGCGGCGACGGCGGCAAAAAGCAGCCATGCGAGTGTCATCCAGAGTAACAAACCTCTGGCTGATCGCACAAAAATATCTTCGTTCAGCGTGGGCCGGGCTTTTTGAGTCGTTCGATCAACGGCATCACGACTCAGGCCTTGATTGCAAGGCCACCTCCACGGCGGTCTTCTTAAATCAGGCGCCAATTCCCGCCGATTCCGGTCTAAAATGGTCGAAAACACGGGCTTTGTCAATGGTTTGTGGAGTAGACATCCACACATTAGTCACATGGCCTCAGCAAGTTACGACTATCACTGGAATTATATTGAGATCAACCTTGCACAACCATTTCTGCCAATGCTCTTTGCGGTGAAGAATTTAGACCCGCACCCCGTCGAACTCAAGACAAGCTACGGTTGTGTCGCCCTCGCAGCCTTGGAATGGTCGCAACCGGAAAACTGGGCGGGGGTTAAGTTGGAATTCTTTGATAATCTCTTTCTTCCACCGTATATGTCGCCGAGCCGTCAGCTCTCTGCACAAAGGTAATCCCGGCCTCTCGTGCTTGAGATTTTAAGTCCTGCCCAAAGTCCAGAAGTTGGGAATATACCCAGTTTTCATTTTCGTCCCAAACTTTCACCGTCCAAAAATGGTCTTCGCTTTCGATTAGTTCAATTCTGAAATGATGTTCTTTCATTTGTTCGGACTCGCTTTCCATGTTTTTTTATGTCCATTGCGATTTGCACCCGCACGTCCATCTCCGCCGATTCCGTCGGCGGAATTCAAAGCAAGGCAACAAATCGCGAGCCAGTATCAGGAGGAATTTCAGTGATGCGTTCATTCCCTTTCAGCGGGCTTTTAAACTTCGCTGTGCAATGCCCACACTTTCTCGTCCGCTATTAATTGTTCTGATAGAGAACTGATGATTGTATACGGTTGCAGCAGCGGATTTGAGAATTTGAATTTGAATTGCCTGAATGACCCTTCGCGTTCGAGAGCATTCCCTCTCTTGACGAAACTAAACTCCGTGAGATGTTTCTGAATCCTCGATCCAGAACATTTTTCGCTCGATATCCTCGTCATGGTGGCGGCGACGTCCATGGGCTGGAAAAAGCCTTGCCGGTCGGGTTTGGTCAAGGCACACGCCAACAGAGTCATTTTGTGTTTGCTGGACTTATGAATGCTGCGGACCGCGGAGTGGTACTCGTTCGCGATACTGTGTTTGGATCTGACAACTTGACCCAAGGCATCCATGAGGTCTGCGTCTTCAATAACAAACGAGTCTCTGTCAATCGCCGATCTCCCTGCTTCAAGGGCAAGCAGGTGAGTATAGTGCGGCAAGCCGTACGATAGGGTGATGATCTTCTGATGAACCACATCGTTCATGGTGAGCCTCAAATTCACCAATCCTTTGGAGATGATTTGCCCGAGCTCTTCTCGCGACATCCGGGGCATCGGAACTTCCACAATGGCCCGGTCAATGGAGCGATGTTCCGAAATCAACTCCGCCACAGATTTAGCCACACCAACGATCAAGAGCGTCGTGTCGATGGCGTGGTCGGACAGGTTCTTGATCGTATCGGCCATCAGAGTTTTGGCTTCCTTGTTGGTGATTCGATCAAACTCGTCAAAGACGATTACCGCGCTGGTGCCTGCGAAGGTTGAAAGCGCCCGCCGCACATCATCCGGAGTCACATTTGTTGGAACCAACAAAGGGGATTCTTCCTTCTCTTCCTTGGGCACAGAAAAGGTTTTTGGGCTTCCTACCTTATAGGACGAGGCGGCTGCCACTTTGAAAGTTAGCTCTCTGAGCGCGCGATGCCATAGGGATGAAAAGTCGTCGGTCGAGTCGCAGTTGATCGTATCTGAATGGACCGCCCTGAATCCGGCAGCCGGCAAAGCCTCGGCGAGGCTTCTGGCCAAGGAGGTCTTGCCGACACCACGTTCGCCGTATAGAATGGCGTGTTGCCCGGTCTGAAGGATCGCGCTAATTAGCATTTTGGTCTGTACCTGCCGTCCAGCGAAAAGATTGTGTTTGTCAATTGGGGCGCTAGGGCGAAAAACCGCCGACAGGTGTGTTTTTAAAGTTTTCTTTTCAATATCGGTCATACATTCACGATCGCTGAAGAGCACAGGTTTCTAATTGCAATCCTTTCAACCGATTATCTGCGACATCGTAACATTCGCGGGCACTGACGGCAAATAATTCCTCGACGGAGCAAAAGACACAGATGGAGGCTTCTATTCTGCCCGCAGTTTGGGCGTCCATGCCGTTGCGCAATCCGCATATCTGCCGGGGAAGTGATCCCAGGCTCTTTGCGTTACGCGACTCATCCCTGCCTTGCCATTCGAGCCACCACGTCACGATCACAAAGCGCATGACACTGCGGACCAGCCCCGCGCCTGATTGCTAAAATAGCCTCACAACATGCTCACGTTTGCTTCAAATTCTGCCTCGAAAATATTCAATCGTTTTGACAATCCCCTCCGCCAGCGGCACTCGGGGCTCCCACTTCAAGAGCGCCCTAGCCCTGCCTATGTCCGGCCGACGCTGCCTCGGATCATCCTGTGGCAACGGCCGAAAGACTATCTTGCTGCGCGAACCCGTGGCCCTGATGATTTCACGGGCAAATTCCAGCACCGTCAGCTCCACAGGGTTGCCGATATTCACCGGCTCGTTGGACGGGATCATCATCAAGCGAAAAATGCCCTCGATCAAGTCAGAACAGTAACAGAAACTGCGCGTTTGCTCGCCTTTGCCAAAAACCGTCAGCGGCTTTCCCGCCAGCGCCTGCCCGATAAAGGCCGGCACCACCCGTCCGTCGTGCAACCTCATGCGCGGCCCGTAGGTGTTGAAAATGCGCACAATCTTGGTGTCAACCTTATGTTGCCTGTGGTAGGCCATGACCAGCGCTTCCGCAAACCTTTTGGATTCATCGTAGCAGCCGCGCAGCCCAATCGGATTCACGTTCCCCCAATAATCCTCCCGTTGCGGATGCACCAGCGGGTCCCCGTAAATCTCCGAGGTCGAGGTCAGTAGGAACCGCGCCCCCTTTTGCTTGGCCAGTCCTAGCGCCTTGTGTGTCCCCAGCGACCCCACCTTCAGGGTCTGGATCGGCAACTCTAGATAATCCACCGGGCTGGCTGGAGAAGCAAAATGCCACACGTAATCCACAGGCCCGTCCAGGAATAGAAATTCCGTCAAATCCTGCTTGATAAATCGAAAATCCGCGCGACCTGCCAGATGCTCGATGTTCTCCACGCTGCCAGTCACCAGATTGTCTAGCACCACCACATGGTGACCCTGCTCCAGCAGGTAATCCACCATGTGCGAACCCAGGAACCCCGCCCCGCCAGTCACGACCGACCTGGGCTGCGCCTTTTTCATGATGCCTCTTTTGGCCATATTTTAATCCTTTCGACTTGCTCCCTTTGCCTGGGAGCGCCTCTCAGATTGAGTTCAGCAAAACCATCCATCACCTCGATGAAACGGCTGCGCTCATTCATGCCTTGCCCCGCCCAATGCTCTTGTAGAGGAACCCCAGCCGCTCCATCTCCTCAGGGTTAAACAGATTCCTGCCGTCGAAGATGATCGGGTGCATCAGGCTCTTGCGCACTCGATCAAGATCCAGCTTCTTGAATTGCGGCCATTCGGTGGCTATGATCAGTGCTTCGCATCCCTCCGCCACTTCATCCATGTTCGCCACATACGTCGCGTCGGGCAGGAGCGCCTTGGCCTTTTCCATCGCCTGC
Organism: Verrucomicrobiota bacterium; assembly: GCA_049522055.1. Classification (GTDB taxonomy): domain Bacteria; phylum Verrucomicrobiota; class Verrucomicrobiia; order Limisphaerales; family Palsa-1400; genus JBEKOF01. The sequence goes on from JBEKOF010000325.1 coordinate 3,818, forward strand.
GGATCATGCACGCGCAGGCGCGCCCCCTCTTGCTGCAGCCGCTGGCACAATTCGATGGCCGGGGACATGCGCACGTCGTCTGTGTTTTGCTTGAAAGCCAGGCCCAGCACCCCGATCGTCTTGCCCTTGAGCACCCATAACGTGTCCGATACTTTCTTGACAAACCGGTCCATCTGCTCTGCATTGATCTTTTGCACTTCCTTGAGCAAACCAAACGGGTAGCCCAGGGTCTCGGTTATTCGGATAAACGCGCTCAGGTCCTTGGGAAAACAACTGCCCCCGAATCCCAGCGACGCGTCCAGAAACCTCCGACCGATCCGCGCGTCCATCCCCATTCCCTGGGCCACCTCTTGCACGTTGGCCCCGGACAACTCGCATATCACCGACACGGCGTTGATGAAGGATATCTTCATCGCTAGAAACGAGTTGGCCGCGTGCTTGATCAACTCCGCCGAATTGATGTCCGTCACAATGACGGGCGCGTTGTACGGTGCGTAAATCTCCTTCATTGCCAGCACCGGCCGCGCCGACATCACGCCGATCACCACCCGGTCCGGGTTCATAAAATCCTCCACCGCGAAGCCCTCCCGCAGAAACTCCGGGTTGCTGACCACATCGAAATCAACCTTTGCCTTGCAGTAACGCGTGATTGTCTCGACCACTTTTTCCCCTGTTTTGACGGGCACGGTGCTCTTGTCCACTACGATTTTATATTCCCTCATCTCCCCCGCGATTTCACGGGACACCCCTTCGATGAAGCTCAAGTCCACCGCCCCACCTGGCAGTGGAGGAGTCGGCACCGCTATAAAAATAACGTCCGACTTCTCGACTCCTTCCTTGGTGCTGGCGCTAAAACACAGGCGGCCGGCGCCGACATTTTTTTGCACCAGCTCCTCCAGTCCTGGCTCATAAATCGGCATGCCGCCGGCTTGGAGCATTTTGATTTTTCCGGCATCTTTATCAACACAAATGACGGTGTGGCCGCCTTCGGCAAAGCAGGTGCCTGAAACTAAACCCACGTAGCCTGTTCCTATAATTGTAATTCTCATTTATGGTTTGATCTTGGTTTTGGACAAAGTGACAGGAATTGTTGATAGATTGCCTTGGGCTGGGTCAATCGGCATCAACATGAGCGGTGGGCGATTTTGGCCGATTAGTGGTTTCATTTGCCAGTGGCGCGTCGGTCATGGCTGTGCATTCATGCACTTGCCTCCGCTGCCGGCGTTGTAAATGGATTGCACTTGCGCCGCCGTCAACGCGTTGCTGTAAAGGGTGGGCTGGTCAATGATGCCGTTGAAGGTAAACCAGCCGCCGTTTC
>JBEKOF010000326.1:0-5133 GCA_049522055.1 Verrucomicrobiota bacterium
AGCCAATTACAAATCCCTCAGGCGTTCCACCGACCAGTGGATAGGGCTGGCCATCCAGATGGCTCGATTGAAACGCAAACGGAAACCTTGATTGCCCGGCGAGAACGTTTCACTCTCCAGATTTGTTCTTTCGTATTGTAATTGATGTTGTCGCCTAACGAAAAAAGCTGAGCCACCGCCGACTCGCGACGTGAACCGCGATAGCGGAACTGCCAGCGCCAACGGCGGTTGGCTCCGGCGACTTGTTAGGCGGCGTCACCGTAATACTCGTTTCCGTCTTGCTGCAACATCCAAAACTAGCGCCTTCAGCGCGCAGGCCAGCGCCTCTTCTTCCCTTCATTGTAGATCTCGACGAGCCGCTCCCGCGAAATGCCGTGCTTCGCTGCGACCAGTTGAGCCGCGAGCTCAAGCGCCTGATTTGCCAACGCTGCCTTCGCTTTTGGCGTTGTTGGGATTGATTGCAAGTCCTTGTAGAGCAGTCGTTGCATTTGCTCGCAAAAGGACTCGTCCAAGTCCATGTAAATCTGCTTGCGCTGATCAACCGAGGGATCAGCCACGCCAAATATGCGTCCAAAGATGCTCATAGTTTTTCTTTTGTGTGCAATTTTGTGTAGTCGAATTCATATCATGGTGCGACGCTCGCCGCCTAACGATTCAAAGCTGAGCCACGGCCACGGGCCGGACTCACAAAACCAAAAGGAAAATCAATGAATCCAAACATAATCGAAACCGCAGGGGCAGTGGCCGTTGGCTCCAGCGCGGTGTTAGGCGCTTCCGCTATGTGACGACCTAAACGCGATATAATCAGCATACGCCTTGTAGCAAAGCACCGGAACCACAAGCAGTGCAAGCAGGATTTTCACCACAAGGTATAGAGCCGCCGAATAAGGAAACAGCAAACCGTGAACTACCAACGCAAACACAAATACGAACAAAGTCAGCCGCATTAGTAGCCTTATCTTTGGAGGTGGAACTGGCAACCGTGGCTTGATGAGTCCGATAATCAGCCATGCAGGCATAAAAATGGCTATCCACAGAAGTCTGTGATGCCAGGAAATCCAGAGCAAAAAACAGAACAACAAAAACGACAGCCAGAAGGCAATTATTTTGGTGCGAATAATGTTCATAGTGTCAAAGCGCCTAACAATTAATATACAACAGGTTGTTCGTATATTACATTGGCCAAATGAATACGAATGAAGCGGTGCGGCGGCTTACGGAAATTGTTCGACGCCAACATCTTGCGCTCGCCACCGAGCGCACTTACTGCGCTTGGCTCAGGCGATATTGCGACTTCCTCAAAGGGCTGCCCTTGCATTTGCCAAGTGAACACAAACTGGAACGGTTTCTGACCGTCCTGGCCCAAAAGGATGTCGCCGCCAGCACCCAAAATCAAGCCTTTAATGCAATTATTTTCTTCTACAAAGAGGTCATGGGCGCGGAGTTGAAAAACATCCAGGCGCTGCGGGCCAGACGCCCAGCCCAGATTCGCCATGCCCCGACGCCGGAGGAAACTTGGCAGTTAATTAAGACCATCCAGAGCGACGCCGCTTTTGCCACAAGCCTGGCCGTGCGGCTGCTCTACGGTTGCGGCCTGCGCGTGAGCGAGCCGCTCAACCTGCGGATCAAGGACTTGAGCCTGGAGGCCGCGCAATTGATCATCCGCGCATCCAAGGGCGGCAAAGACCGCGTTGTCGCCATTCCGTGTTCGGCGCTGGAGGACCTACGCGAGCAAATCCAAGCGGCGCGAGCGGTCTGGCGCCGCGATCAACAGGCCCAGGTGCCAGTCGCCATGCCGCACCAACTGGCGCGCAAGTATCCGGCGGCGCAATTTAACTGGCATTGGGCTTGGCTTTTTCCAGCAAACAAATGTTGTCTCGATCCGCGAACGGGGAAGCTTGTGCGCTGGCGGTTGCACGAGGCTCACGTCCAACGGGCGGTCCGAACTGCCTGCCAGAAAGCCGGATTATTCATCTTGCCCCATGAATTGCGTCATGCCTATGCAACGCATTGCCTTAATCGTGGGGCCAATCCGCGGGCGATCCAAAGCGCAATGGGCCACCAGTCGCTGGAAACGACCATGGGATATCTGCACGCCGAGGCGCTCAGTGTGGCCAGTCCGCTGGACGTGGTTTGAGCCCGGACTGCCAACAGTGTCCTTTGCCGCGATTCCACCGGGGCATAATTCATCTTCAAGCAACCCCGCGGGGCCAGGGCAGGGCGCGCTTCGCGCGCCCTGCCCCGACCCCGCCGGGGGCCCGTCTTCATTTCACACCGCGTCCAGACATGCAAGCTGGCCAGGCCAGCGCCGTCGGCTCTCGCTCCACAGCTTTTTCGGGAAGGACTTTCCCCTCTATTCGCCCAGGATCACCCTGGGCCTTGACTGCTTCGCATTCCTGCCGTTTTTGTCAGTGTGTCAAGTGCCGTATCTGAGCTCAACGACCCGCCTGCCGCCTATCGCACGGCAAAGCGAATTACTCAGCGTAACGTGGGATGTGGTCAGAGCGAATTTCGACGACTCGTAAAAGTCGCCCGCCAGCGTGTCCCGCAGCGCCCCACCTGACAGGCACTTGGACACATACTCGACGCCATTCAACCGCTGGTCAAAAAGATGATTCCGGGCGAAACCGCGTTTCGGGAAATCGTCCCAAAGCGCGTTCAACCGGAACATATCCGACCTGGATGGGAACCACTCGTTGCACCCCAATAACCAATGATAGTGCCCCCGACCGAACTTTTCGCCATACTCGTGCCGGAGACACCACACGAGACGACGGAAGGGCACGCCAAACATTTTTGACACCTCGTAAAGAAACGCAAATGTCAACTTTCGTTGCTGAACCGGGCTGGGCTCAACGAAACCGCACCATGTGCCGGTTCCAAAGACTCGCCAACACCAGCAGCGACTAAGCAATATGGATTCAGCTAATGCCATCCGTGGACGGCCCCACCCGGGAGGCCGTCACCGGATAACAGAGCCACCTTTACCGCGCCTTTTCGGCCGCGCCCGCCGTTGCGACCCGCACCGCAGCTTTGGGCACGCTGGCCCGGTCAATCTTTCCCTTGAACTTGAGCCGGCCACCGTTGGCCGCTTTGATCTCATTCACCGCCAGCACCAGCGAGGCCCCATCCAGCTTGTCCAAATCAAGCCCCTCTTCCTCATCTTTGGTCGGCGTGTAGTCAAACGTCTGTTTGAGCTTCAAGCCGTCATGGGCCTGCCGGTCAAGACAGTTCAAAACGGTCACTTGCCGCTCATCACGGCTGCCCCGAAACCAAACCTCACGCGCCACGCCCGCCACAATAATTTCGACTTTCATCTGCGTTCACCCCCTTTCTTTGGCCGATTACTGCACCCCGACACCGGCCAGATGCCGGGGAAAGACATTGAGTTGCCCCTTAGCCCAGGATGGTTTTTTTGGAATATCAGGCTTGCCCTTTTACCCGTGGAGGGAAGGGCTGGTTGTTTGGCAGTTGGGTGGTATTTCAAGAAACCTCCCCGGAAGGAGGCGTTGAATTGACAATCGCCAAGATCGCCGCCTTGAACGCGGCGGGCAGGCCCGCCCATGCTTTGACTACATGCGACAAATCGCGCCTGTCGTTGCCCTGAATCTGTGCGCGTAGTTGTGTATAGGCCCTTTCGGCATCCGTTGGAGCATGTTGATTTTCAGCCGCTTGTGGATTCTTTGGTGAAGGTTCGATTCCCTTCACCCGCTCCATCGTTGATAATCAACGACTTACACAAAAAACCTCCCAAAAGTAACAACAACAGTAACAACAATCCGGATTTTGTGAGGGGTGTTCGCCGAGGTGAAAAACGCTTATTTTTGGTTGACAGTTCACAATTGGCGCACCAGCGCAATTCGATAAGAACATTGGGCACCGCCTTATGGAAAGGGTAATTTCAAGAACGCAATTACGGGATGCTGCCGGATTGGGCAGTCCTCTGCTGGAAAGGAAATTCATATGAAAGAAGCTTCGCAACAGGTTGTTGATCTATTCCGTGCTCCGGCTTAAAACGCATTGAAATCAAGGGTTTAAAGGATATACATCACCTGAAAGAATGGCTTGCAGTACCGCCACAGTACAAGTTTTGGTTTAAACTACCCGATGAAGTGCCGCAACAAGACACTTTACCGCGTCTTCCACCGATTGAATTGCGAACGTCGCCCAAAGAGTTTTAGTTCATCGATGCCAAAGCTGACGCCAAGAATATCATCAAGGAAATATACATTCAAGGTGAGAGCAAATTCCACTTGGCCACCGACGAAAAGCTCGATTGGCAGGCTGCATGGCCGTCGGATCGAAAGAATTGTGGGGGATCCAATGGCGGAGATGGGGCTGCCTGGATTGACTCAGTTGGTCGAACTCAAGAGGAAATGGTTTCTCATTTCAGTGTTCTTTGATCGCTTGCTGTTCATGGATTTCGTACTGCGCCAGCAAAGTGGGTTCCCATCCACCGCCGAGGGCTTTGTAGAGGTTGACGAGGTTTTCGGTCATGGTGCGCTGGCTGTCCACCAATTGATCTTCGGCTCCAAAGAGAGAGCGCTGGGAATCAAGCACGTTGAGGAAATCGCCGTTCCCCGTGGTGTAGAGGGCGTTTGCAATTTCCAACGAGCGCCGATTGGCGACGACTGAGTCATTCAACGCCTTGTAACGCGTTTGTTCGTTGGCGTAGGCAACGAGCGCGTCTTCCACATCTTGAAAGGCGGCGAGCACCGCCTGTTGATAAGTGTCAAACGCCTGTTCCTGGCGCGCGTCCGCCGCTTTGATTTGGGCATGGATGCGTCCGAAATCGAAGATACGCCAGGTGACCGTCGGCCCCACCGACCGGTAACGGCTGCCACCGGTAAGCCAATCGCTTGCACTAAAACTTTGCAAGCCCGCAGTGCCAGTCAGCGAGAGTTTTGGAAACAACTCCGCCGTCTGAACGCCGATGTCCGCAGTGGCGGCAGCGAGTTGACGTTCGGCACGGCGCACGTCAGGCCGGCGCCTCAACAACTCCGAAGGCAGGCCGACCGGCACGGTGGGTGGCCTCGCTGGAATCGGCTCGGTGCGGGAAAGTTCTTCGAGCAGCGCGCTGGGCGGTTGGCCGAGCAACACGCCCAGAGCATGAACCGCCTGCTTCAGCGTGGT
>JBEKOF010000327.1:0-5129 GCA_049522055.1 Verrucomicrobiota bacterium
CCTGGAGGAGCGATTGCGGAGTGGGTTTGGAATCCATGGCCGGAAGTATATGTGTATGGCATATGCAAAGGCAACAAAAAAAGAGCGAAAAATCAAAATTGAAGAATTCTGTCCTGCACCCTTATGCAGCACCTTGGATATGTTCAAATCGAGTTGTTCCGTGTTGCGAGCGTTCGCAAGTTGCAAAATCTCGCCAACGAGCTGCGAGCTTTTGCCGTCCTTGGATGAGTTGGCAATCGCTCCGCCAGTTCACCGAATTGTCGGAAGTTGGGCCGTGCTCCATCCGGCCAAAGGTTAGAACTTTTGACTCAGGCGTGGAAAGTCTCAAGGGATACAAATCCTTGCAGTCGGGTTGCGATAACTTGCAAATTGCAATCGCTCGCCGGCAGATTGATCTCGATTCTCATGTTGCCAATCCAACTGCCTGTCAGTAGTTTGTGCATCAATCCGCCGATTGGCACGTTTTCTGTATGAAGGAATTTATGAAAGTCTTTGAATTGATGAATCCCAATGTGATCACAGTTCGCCCCAAGACGCCGCTACGAGAAGTGCTGCAGATTATGCTCCGCTACCATTTGAATAATATTGTGATCGTGGACGGCGAGGAAAGGCTCGCGGGCGTCATCACCTACTCTGATCTGAGTCGCAAATTGCTTCCAACGCAGAAAGAACTGATCGAACATGAAGAGTACGCCACAAATCCACAGTCCATGGAAGATCGCTTTCGAGATTTTGTAAGTGTTCCAGTTCAGGAGATTATGACCAGAGAAGTCATTACCGCATCCCCCGATCTGGAGGCCCTCCAGGCTGGGGCGACCATGACGGCCCGTCGCATCAAGCAATTGCCGGTTGTCCAAGACGATAAAGTGGTGGGGATCATCAGCCATCAAGACATTGGCTGGGGTCTGATGATGCAATATGCTGAATGTATGAAGGGCTGAGGCTGGCTTTATTGCTTGGAATTGATATCGCCGGACTTCCTGATGGCGCGCAGCAAGCGCCAGCCAAGATAGGCCGCCATCAGGTACCCGGCGGCGCCAAAGACCGAAACGCCGGCGATCAGTGGGGGCGCTTTCATGCTCCAGAGCAGGGCGGAGCTGACCAGCAGAGCGGCGGTCATCACGCCGAGCACCAGGCGGTTGACCACCGGATCAATATGACGGTGGTCCAGGTGGACGGAGAAGGTGCCGTCGCGCATCCGGTTGAGAACATCACCAAGGTCGCGTGGCAATGTCTGCACCAACCGCTCCCAGTCGCGATAAGTGTGCTGGAGCCGGCCAAGAACGTAGCGGACCGACAGACGCCGGGAGACCATCGAGGCGTAATAAGGACGAAAGACTTCGGCGAGGCTGAACTCCGGACTCAATTTCTGGGCGGTCCCCTCCAACTCGGCCAGGGTGCGCAGCAGAAGCGACAGAGAGGGCGGCAGGGTGATGTTGTAGCGGCGGATGATTTCAAACAGGTTGTTCAGAGCGCCACTGAGATCCATGTCCTGGATGGACTGGCCCACGAAGTCGGCCACGAAATCAGTCAGGTCGGCGCGCAATTGATCGCGAGGGGCGTCCGGCGGCGCGGAGCCGAGGCGAAGGAGGACATCGCCCAAATCCACCGAGTTATGGTTGACGACGGCGATGAGCATTTCTTCCAGGCCCGCCGCCAGTTCTTCATCCAGGCGGCCGATCATGCCGCAGTCCAGCACCCCAACCACTCCGCCGGGCAGGAGCATCAGATTGCCGGGATGTGGGTCGGCATGGTAGAAGGCATCCCGGAAAATCATCTGCAGATACATATTAGCGCCCCGAAGGGCGAATTCATTGAGGTCCGCGCCGGAGGCGGCCAGCGCCCCGGAGTCGGTGCCAAGGATGCCCACCAGCCATTCCATTGTCAGGACCCGGCGGGTGGACAATTGCGCGTAAGGGCATGGAAAATGGACGGTGTCGTCCTTGGCGAAATTTGTGGCGAATTCCTCCATATAGCGGCGTTCGAAGGTGAAATCCAGTTCCCGCAGCAGGGTGCGATGGAACTGCCGGACAACTGCGGAAGGTTGGTAGAGGCGGGCCTGGGCAGAGTGCTTTTCCGCCAACTCGGCCAGGCCGGCGAGGATATCGAGATCGGGCATGATCTTGTCGGCAATGCCGGCGTGCTGGACTTTGACAACGACCTGCTCGCCTGAATGCAGCCGGGCCAAATGCACCTGGGCAATGGAGGCGGAGGCCAAGGGCGCGAGATCGAATTGCGCAAACAGCTTGCCCAGTGGTTTGCCAAGCTCGGCTTCAATGGTGGCCCGCACCATGGCGGGCGGATCGGCCGGGACGGCGATTTGCAGGTGGGCCAGTTCCCGGGCTATGTCGGGGCCAACGAGGTCGGGCCGAGTGCTGAGCACTTGGCCGAGCTTGATGAACGTGGTGCCCAGTTCTGTGAAGGCCAGGCGCACCCGCTCCTCGATTTTGAGGTCCGGGATGCGTTGGCCGTCAAGGCTCTTAAACCGATTCTGGACCCAAGAGAAGTTCAAGCCTTTGACCCAATCGGCCAGGCCGTACTTTGCCAGCACACCGATAATCTCGCCTCCACGGTGGACATTACGTTCCAATCGTGTCAATGCGGTAAGTTTCATTTATGGTCGAACTTTACCGCAGGGGTTCGCGTTTGGCGAGAAGCCAAGTGAGCCTGACCGACGCGCAAAAAACCGCCTCTCCCCAAGGGGCGATTCTCGCCAGGCAAATTCGCCATTATCGGCAGCCCGGGTGGGTTGACCGACAGAACGCAAGGAATTGCAGTACGGTTGCAATATCTTGTAATTTGCAATCGCTTGCCGCCACATCGCCCTTGGTTTCCATCTGGCCCATCCAGCTCCCTATCAGCCAGTTGCGCATCCATCCGCCCATTGGCACGGTTTCTGTAATAACGCTACTATGAGAGTTCATGCGCGTTGGGATTTTGCCAAAAAATCGGTCAATAATAATGGGGACCAGTGATGGACCATATGTCGGCGGAAACCGATCAACCATGGCAGATGCCTGACGCATCATGGAAACCACAAACAAAATAACAACAAAGGAACAACATCTATGACAACACCAGTGAAAACACGCGGACCCATATCAGACCCAAAAGCGGTGATCGCGGTCGATAACACCCACACGGAGGCTGAAACAGCCGTGAAGGAACTCCAGAGGGGTGGCTTTGACATGAAGAAATTGTCGGTCGTCGGCAAGGACTACCACACCGACGAACAAGTAGTGGGCTACTACAATGCGGGAGACCGAATGAAGTGTTGGGGCAAATGGGGCGCTTTATGGGGCGGATTGTGGGGCTTGCTCTTTGGCGCGGCGTTCTTTTGGGTGCCGGGCGTTGGTCCGCTCCTGGTCGCCGGTCCCCTGGCGGCCGCCATCGTCGCTTCGTTGGAGAGTGCTGTCGTGGTGGCGGGTTTGAGCGTTCTTGGAGCGGCCCTCTGGAGCATTGGCATACCCAAGGACAGTGTCTTGAGATACGAAACCGCTGTCAAGTCTAACAAGTTCCTGCTGGTCGCCCACGGGACTGCCGCCGAAGTTGCCAAGGCCAAAGAGATTCTCCACACAACGAAACCAGCCGTACTGAATGAGCATGATTTGGGAGCCCCCAAGCCGGCGGCGGCGAGCTGATGAAGAAACCCGTGTAATCAAAACCTCAACGGAAGGCGGATCAATATGAACGAGAGCAAAGAAATCAATCGAGAGGTGGGATGGTCCATCGTGCTGAGTGTGCTGCTGATGGTGGCGGGTGTTCTGGCGATCATCGTGCCGCCAGCCTCTGGCATCGCCGTCACGATCCTGGTGGGTTGGCTGCTGGTGTTTTGTGGCGCGGCCCATTTGGCGTACGCCTGGCAGACGCGCCGCAGCGGCGGACTTTGGTGGGGATTGCTTCTGGGTGTCCTCTATATCCTCGCGGGCGGTTATATGTTGCTGCATCCCATGGCGGGGCTGGCGTCATTGACGCTGGTGTTGGTGGCCTCCCTGCTGATGGGATCCATCTTGGAGTTCATTCTGGCATTCCAGCTCCGCCCGTTGACCGGGTCGGGCTGGCTGCTGCTCGATGGGATAGTCAGCGTGATTCTAGCCATCTTGATCGGGTGGACATGGCCGGGCAGCACCCGGTGGGTGATCGGCACGCTGGTGGGCATCAGCATGCTCTTTAGCGGGATTACGCGGCTGATGCTTTCAATCACCGCGCGCCGCATGGCGCACGCCTTTCGGGGCGAACTCCATGAACCGGAGCCAGGCGCCGAACGCACTGTGGAAATCAACTAACGCGCAAAACGTGATCGGCCGGTCAAGGGATCGTCATTTCAGTTTGCGTCATTAAACCAACAAATCGAACCAAAGAATACACCAACGAAAACACGTGCAATCCCAGAGGAGAAAAGAAGTCGGGCGCCGATCGCGGCCAAGGCGGCGCCCTCAAGATCCAAACGGCTGTCGAAGAGAAGCGCGGCAAGCGTCCTCGTTCCCAAGACCCGGGCGATGGCCAAGCCTGCTGGCTTATTGCTTGAGCGGTTTCCAAACCCCAATAAGGGCCGCGTCTGCCTCGGCTTCTATGCTCCCGCGGCGGAGACCGTCTTCGTGGCTGGCACCTTCAACGATTGGCAGCCATCGGCCATGCCGTTGCAAAGACAAACCGATGGCCGATGGGCAGTGGAGTTGTTAATCGAGCCGGGGCGGTATGAATATCGGTTCGTCGTTGATGGTCAGTGGACGGACGATCCTCTTTCGCCGGCTTACGCGCCCAATCCGTTCGGTGGCCTGAATGGCGTCCTGATGGTGAACCTCCGGGCCTGAGTCCATGTTTGGAGTCTCTCAGACAGGCCCCGGCGGTTCGGGGGGCGGCGGGAGCTTCCGCCTCCGCTCGCGCAAGTTGATCAAAAATGAGGTCCCCAAGCCAAATGAACTGGTTGAACAAGATGAAGTGGTTGAATGCGCCGAAGACGCCGACCTTGGGCATTCTGAGAATCGCCTACGAGCTTCTGGTGAACTGTCACCGGGCGGTTGAAAACCGGCCACTCGCGGGCACTTCAAAACCGGCCACTCCAAGGTGGCCTATTCATATCAGTTTTCTTGATCCAAGCAAGGGGTTTTTCAATTTCTTCATATCTG
>JBEKOF010000328.1:0-5090 GCA_049522055.1 Verrucomicrobiota bacterium
TGCTCAACGACGGCGCGATCCTGTCCATTGCTTATGACAACGTGCATTACAAGGACAAGCCCGAGGCCTGGAATATGCGCATGGTGCTGGGGATTTCCACGGTGCTGGGCGTCATCGGGGTCGTCTCCGCCTTCGGCTTGTTTTATTGTGGCGAGAAAGTCTTTAAGCTCGACCGCGCGCATATACAGACGCTGATGTATTTGAAACTGTCCGTGGCGGGGCATCTGACGATTTTCCTCACCCGCACACGCGGCCCGTTCTGGTCCATCCGCCCCGCGCGGATTTTATGGGCCGCCGTGCTCGGCACGCAAATCGTGGCGACTTTGATCGCGGTTTATGGGTTGTTTATGACGCCATTGGGCTGGGGTTGGGCGGCGTTCGTCTGGGGCTATGCGCTCGTCTGGTTCCTCGTCAATGACCGCGTGAAACTGCTCGCGTATCGGATTTTCGATCCCGCCGGAGCCAATCCAAAATCTCAAGCCAAACCAGCCGGGCCTGTCTCCAAAGCCAATGTCATCACCCCGCCCGACTTAACGCCGCCGCTTGCCTGTGGGGTGAACACCCCATAGCGCGGGCAACGCTTTTCAAACTACCGTCATGCCATGACAGGTGTGCCTATGCCATCCGCCGGCGCAAAAACATTGGAAAGCCAGGCGATCGTCGCCACCGATCTGACAAAATGGTTTGGCCAGGGCGAAACGAAGGTCAAAGCCGTCAATGGGGTCGCGCTGGTGGCTCACTTCGGCGAGATGCTCTTCATCGTCGGACCCTCCGGCAGCGGCAAGACCACCATGCTTAGCATGCTCTCCGGCATCCTCCGCCCCAATTCGGGCACGGTCACCGTCAAAGGGACCGACATCTGGACCCTCGACAATGACCAGTTGGCTGACTTTCGCCTCAATACGGTTGGTTTCGTCTTCCAGGACTATCACCTCTTCCCGCGGCTGACCACGGCCGAGAATGTCGCCATCCCGCTGATCCTCAAGCAGCGCGACTGGGATGAATCCATCACCGCCGCAAGAAAGCACCTCGAGATCGTCGGTCTCAAAGGCCGGGGCGACATCCTGCCGGTGAAGCTTTCGGGCGGCGAGCAACAGCGCGTGGCCATCTCCGGCCAGACCTTTTACACCTTCATTCTCGAAAACCTGGAGAAATTTGGCGCGCTCAAGGCCATCGGCGCCAAGGGCCGCGAGCTGGTTTACATGATCCTCTTCATGGCGACCTTCACCGCGCTCACTGGCTACGGCCTGGGCGTCGGTTTCGTGACGCTGATGATCATGATCGCCCGATCCCGGCTCCCCAACTACGCCGCCACCATCACCTTTTGGAATTTGGGGCTGGCCTTCGGCATGGTCGTCCTTATCGCCGGCTTATCAAGCTACGTCGGCGTGCGCAAGGTCCTTAAAATTGAACCCTTCGACATCTTCAGGGGGTAAGGCGAACCTGATGGAGCTTTAAAACAACTAACACCTAAGAAAAGACCACGTTATGAAATTCAAACCAATGCAACCCTTTGTGGCCGCTATGCGGCAAGTTGTGGCAAATGCCATTGCCAGCCGTCAGAAACTCCCGCCCCTTCTCGCCCTCCTGGGGCTTGCCGCGCTCGCCGGCGGTTGCGCGGCGGGTTCCGCGCTTTCCGCCGGGTCGGTCATTGGTTCGCCGAACGCCGCGGCGCTGGAAATCCACAACAACACCGACGTGCGGCTGCAAGAGAAGAACTTCATCGTCATCAGGACCAACGTCATGGGACAGAGCTCAGGCTTCTCTCTGCTGGGCATCCTGACGATTGTTCCCGCAAAATTCACCAAAGCGATGGGCCGCCTCTATGTCCAGGCCGAAATGCAACCGGGCCGGCCTCAGACTCTGGCGAACCTGATCATGGAGAAGGACGCCACCTACTACATCCTCTTTTCCATCCCGCGAACAGCCATTCGCGCCGATGTCATCGAGTTCGTCCCCCCAACCGCCATCGAGAAGCAGAAACCCCTGGGCAGCCGCTCGGCCACCAGTCGCCGCGACCCCGGCGGTTTGACGGCCAACCAACAGTGAAGAATAGCGCCAAGCTCTCGCTGCGCAGGCTCTCAGCCTGGGTGGGCGCGTTCCTGGGTCTGCTCGTCCTCGCCGTGATCGTCTTCGGGGGGACGATCCTCAATAGCTATGGCAAAAAGATGGCGGAGCGGGCGTTTGCCCGGGCGCATCCCGGATCCGTATTGCGAATCGGCAAACTGGATTATTCGCTGGGCGCCAATTGTCTGATCGCTCAATCCGTCACCCTGAGCGCCGGCGACACCACGCTCAAGATCGGCCGGCTTTCGCTTGCGGGCGTTCGCTGGAATCGGTCTCTTTGGGGAGCGCCATCTCTGGCCGATCTCCTCGCCAAGGCGAGTCTCGACGCGACCAACCTGGAGGTGGATCTCCCGCAAGCCCGCTACGCCATCCGCTGCGCCCGATTGCGCGCATCGGCGCCAGGCTCCGATCTGATCGCCGAAGGAACGGAACTGCGGACTTTGGCTGGCGACCAGGATTTCTTTGCCGCGCACGATTATAGAACAACGCGGTTTCATCTGCTCTTGCCCGAGTGCAGAGTGTCGGGCCTGGCCTATGCCGCGCTTCTTGAGGGGAAGTCATACTTCGCCAGCTCGGTCCGGTTTTCCCGCCCCACTTTCGAGGCCTTGGTCAATTGTGATAAACCGGTCAAGCCATTCGTGAAGCCTCCACTCATGCTGCATGAAGTGCTGGCCTCAATCCGCCAACCGCTGCACATCGAGAACCTCACTCTCACCAATGGTTGCCTCAGTTTCGCGGAGCAGTTCGCTGCTGGAGCCGATCCCGGCGTCCTGACTGTTTCCGATCTCAGTCTCTTGGCTCAGGGCATCGCCAATCGCGGCGACGCTTCGGCCGCCATCCTGCTCCGCGCGCAGGGCAGCCTCATGGATGCCGCAATCGGCAGGCTGGTGATGTCCATTCCTATCACCCCGCCCGACTTCTCCCTCCACTATTCCGGTTCCCTCAGCGCGATGGATTTGACCCGTCTAAACCCCTTTCTTGACCTGGACCAACACACCCGCATTAAATCCGGCCGCGCGCAAGAGGCGACGTTCGAAGTTGACGTGATCGCCGGCCAGGCCCGCGGCTATGTGCGGGCCATCTACACCAATTTGGAGATTGCTCTTCTTGACAAGCAAACCGGCGCCGAAAAGGGGATCAACAATCGCGTCGCCTCATTTTTGGCCAACGTGTTGAAAATCCGCGGTTCCAACGTTCCGGACGCATCCGGCTCGATCAAGCAGGGCGCGGTCAACTACGCCAGAAAACCCGACGACGAGTTCCAGCAATTTGCCTGGTTCGCCCTGCGGTCCGGCGTTCTGGATATCATCACCCGTTAACGGGTTTAGAATAGATCATTCATCACGCCATGAACGAAGATCAATCAAATCCAACCGTCATTCCCGTTGCATATTGGGCTGGCCCGCCGCCGGCGACAGCGTTTGCGGCATTGCCAGCGTCAGACCGTCCTGGATCGCCACCGGTTTGGAGTCCAACGTGATCGTGCCGGACTGCAAGCCTTCGCGCTTGGCCGTCACCGTGATCGTCCCCGGCGTCAGGGTCGAGCGGATGGCCACGCGGTTGATCCCGCACTCGGTGTCCAGGAACCGGTTGTTCGTCGTATTGAGCTTCGCCGAATTGAATCCCCCGCGCCAGATGGCCGGCCCGGTGATGTCGAAATCCACCCGCGCCTCATCCGTCGGGCAGCGGCGGCCCTGCGCGTCCACAACCTCAACGTCAATCAACGCCACGTCGCTCCCGTCCGCCTGCAAGCCGCTCGGCCCCGTATGCAGCGTGAGCCGGATGCCCGCCGGCTCGCCCGCGGTCTGGATTTCCTGCTGCGCGACGACCTTCCCGCCCTGGCTCGCCGCGGCCTTGATCGAGCCGGGCGCGAAGGCAACCTCCGGGAACGCATAAATGTAGCCGCTTTGCGGCGTTTTATTGACCCCCAACGACTGGCCATTGACGAATAATTCCACCGACTCGCAATGGCTGGCGATCACATAGATCGTCTTCTTGGTGTTCGCCGGGTAATTCCAGTGGCCGATGATATGCAGATCCGGCACGGGGCTTTGCATCACCCGCGAGGCATAAAATATCTCCTTGGGCAGGCGCACCCCGTCCACCTTGCCGCTGACCCGCAAAACCTCGCTGCTCTGCTGCCGGCCGTCCGCGTCGGAGTCCGACCAATAGATCGAAGCGTAGGCCGACCACTTGGAATGCGCCGCATCGGGGTTGTCAATCCGGTTGTTGACAAAATTGTCATAGCGGCGGATGCCGGCAAGACTGAACGTCTCCGAATTCCAATTGTAACTGTCGTTGCGGCCTTTCTTGAACCCAAAGGACGGCGGCGAATAGTCGTCCCAAATGCCGCGCGCGGCCTCGTCGCGGAAATCTTCCGTCTCGATCATCGGGGCCTTGTCCCGGTCCTGGTCGCTGTAAGGCCCCCCCAGCATCACCCCGAAATACTCCGTGGCCGCGACCGCCCCCAGATCCCGCAGCGAGCGGCAACCCGTCACCCGCCCGCCCCACGGATCCCATTTCTTCCGCAGGTCCACCATCTGCTGCATCTGCGTGGCGATGATGCCGGAGTTCCCCGCCTCCCAGAACAGGATGCTCGGATGATTGCGAAAATAAATCATCGAGTCCCGCATCACCTCCATCCGCTGCTCCCACTGGCGGTCGAAGACATCGTGTTCCCCGTCGCCGGCCGGACAGACCTCGGCAATGCCAAATTTGTCGCAAGAAGTCACATCCACCCGCTGCGGGGAAATGTGCATCCAACGGACGTAATTCCCGTGGCTTTCCCGCAGCAGCGCCGCGTTGAAGTCGTGCATCCAATCCGGATACGCCTGGCCCAGCCCGGGCCAATCGTTGACCGCGCGCTGCGAGTAGCCGGTGAGCCACACGAAATGATCATTCAGCCACACCCCGCCCGTGCCCGCCCCGCCCTTGTATTCCGTCTTGCGGAAACCCGTGTGAATCTTGCACACGTCCGCCACCTTGCCGTTCACCGAGAGGATCGAATAAACGTCGTAAAGATA
>JBEKOF010000329.1:0-5080 GCA_049522055.1 Verrucomicrobiota bacterium
TTCAACTCTTTGCTCATGTTCATTCACACCATTTGCTGGTGTCTTTTTCCCATGAGTCAACGACCCTTTTTGCCTCCCCTCAGTTTCACTCCCCCGGTGTCTTTTAATTTGAGTCAACTCGTGGGTGTCGAGCGACCGCCGAATTAACTTGCCGTCAACCTTGACCCGGCCAAAATAGGTGCCGCCTGGAACATAAGTCGAACATCTTAGCCAGTTTAGCTCAGCGGTAGAGCAACGGTTTTGTAAACCGCAATCACTCGCGGCCGGCGGCGGCGAGGAAGGGCTTCAACTCCTCCATCAATCTGGCAAAGCCATCGGGGGTGAGCTGCTGCGCGCCGTCGCTCCAGGCTTCCGCGGGATTGGGGTGGACTTCGATCAACAGGCCGTCCGCGCCCATGGCGACCGCCCCTTTGCACATGGCCGCCACCAAATCCGCCCGGCCGGACCCCTGGCTGGGATCAATAATGATGGGACAATGGGACTCCTGCTTCATGATGGGAATGGCGGAAAGATCCAGAGTGTTCCTGGTATAAGTTTCAAAAGTGCGGATGCCCCGCTCGCAGAACATCAAATTGGGGTTGTTGTTGGACAAGACGTATTCCCCCGCCAGCAGCCATTCCTCGATCCTCATGGAAAGACCGCGCTTGAGCAAAACCGGTTTTCCCGTGCGCGCCGCCGCGATGAGCAATTGGAAATTCTGGCAGTTCCTCGCGCCGATTTGAAGAATGTCCGCGTACTCGGCCACCAGCTCCGCGTGGTCCTCGGAGAGCAATTCGGTAATGATGGACAGGCCGGTTTCCCGGCGCGCCTTGGCCAGCAGGAGCAACCCTTTGCGCCCCAAACCTTGAAATTCATACGGCGAAGTGCGCGGCTTGAAAGCCCCGCCCCGCAAAATGGTCGCCCCGGCCTTTTTCACCGCATGGGCGGTGGCCAGCAGTTGTCTCTCATCCTCCACCGAGCAAGGCCCGGCCATGACCTGGATTTTTTTCCCTCCTATGACGTCGCCGCGCACTTGGATGGTGGAGGTCGCCTTATGGGCCTCGCGGCTGACCAGCTTGTAGCGTTTCTGCACCGGCATCACCTGCTCGACCTGCGGCCAGGAGGTCAGGGTTTCCAGGCTCTGATGGGTCCGCTCGTCGCCGATGGCCCCGATGACGGTCCGTTCCACCCCGCGCATCACATGCGGACGGTAGCCCAGCTTTCTAATTTCGCGGAGCAGCGCCGTCTCGTCCTTTTTCGAGATGCCGGGCTTGAGAACGACAATCATAATTTAACTTTGTTGGTAAATCTCCGAGGTGTCCGGCGGCGGAACTGCCGCCCGGCCGGCTTGCGCGACATCCTCAGGGTGAAGTCGCGGCCCGGTAGAAAAGGTCATTGCGGAGGGAGTTGGTGTCGGTGAAAACAACGCTGGCGGTGGCCATGGCATTGGTGGCAATGGAGGTCCAGTTCTTCAAGTCTGGCGAGCTCTCAATCACCACCGGCGTCCCAACCTGGCCGCTCAACGTCGCCTGGAACTGCCCCAAGCCATTGAGCTGCGGGGCGCTAA
Source organism: Verrucomicrobiota bacterium (assembly GCA_049522055.1). Taxonomy (GTDB): domain Bacteria; phylum Verrucomicrobiota; class Verrucomicrobiia; order Limisphaerales; family Palsa-1400; genus JBEKOF01. The sequence goes on from JBEKOF010000329.1 coordinate 1,547, forward strand.
ACTCCACCGTGACCGGCAGCGAAGAAAGAAGCACGGCGCGGTAGAAAAGGTACTGGACGACGGAGTTGGTGTCGGTGAAAAGGACGCTCGAAGCGGCCATGGCATTGGTGGCGATCGGGGTCCAGGTCAGCAAGTCGGTCGAACCCTCAACCACCAGCGGCGTTCCAACCGGCCCGCTCAACGTCGCCTGGAATTGTCCCTGGCTGTTGAACTGCGGGTCGCTCAGCTCCACCGCCACCGGCAGCGAAGAAAGAAGCACGGCCCGGTAGAAGAGGTAAGGGACCACGGAGTTGGTGTCGGTGAAAAGCACGCTCGAAGTGGCCATGTCATTGGTAGCGATCGGAGTCCAGGTCAGCAAGTCGGTTGAACCCTCCACCACCATCGGCGTGCCAATCGGCCCGCTCAACGTGGCTTCGAATTGTCCCTGGCTGTTGAACCCCGGGTCGCTCAGCCCCACCGGCAGCGGCAGGTAATAAAATGTCAGGCTCCAGTTGCTGATAATATTTGGATCCGGACTGTCGTAACTGCCCGTGTCCCAGACATACAAACTCCAATCACCCGCGAGCGCCGTTCCGATGAAGCCGGCGAGCATGTTGGTGGTTTCATCGAGATTATCGCTGTCGTCAGTTCCGCTGGGTTGGTAGGTCCCGGAGGTCAGATGGCTGCGCAAGGGAGGAGGACTGGCCGCGTCGTCGGCGAAGGTCAAAGTCAAGTCGGATACCGCGTCATTGCCGCCGGTAAACCCCGCGTTGTACATTAAATCCACCACCACGCCAGCGCTGCTGGGGCCGGCGACTTGGATTTCCAGTTTACTAGGCTCGTCGGAAGTCACGCCGGAAAGGGTCACCGTGACCGCTTGCAATGTTCCGTAGAAGTTCGTCACTGTAATAACCGATGGATACGGCGAGGCCTGGCCATAGTAATACGCGGGGTTGGTAATGGGGACGGTATTGGTGTAACTGATGATGGTCGGCGACTGGGCGCAGGCCCGTTGCGCCAGCATCGCCGCAACCAGCAGGAGGCCGAAGCCGACGACAATCAGGCCGCGCCAGCGGGCCGCCCGGATTGGGTAGATTTGGTCAAGATTCATTGAAGGAATTCAACGGCTTTTGAGTCTAATATCATGCACGGCAAACTGATGTCACGCATCTCCATTTTCAATAATGGGTAGCACACAACAGCAACCCCGTCACGCAAAATAATGTCGCATTACGCGGGCGCGCCGGGGGAGTTGCCGGGGGCGTGAACAAGGCGTATGGTGATATGGTGTTTATGCAAAAGCATTAAAGAGAGGCATTTTATGAGAACGCAACGAACGAGTTTCTGGGTTGCCGCCATCACCGGAATCCTGGCGGCTTTGCTTCCAATCGCAACCTGCGGCGCCAAGGCGGCTGATGGCCCCGGCGCCGGCGCGGCGGCAACCCCGTCCGCCCAGCCTGCGGCGGCTCCGGCCCCGGGTTATCCTGAGGGGGTGAGCGAAGTTCTCAAACTCTACAAAGGCGGGGTCCCGGCGGAAATCATCGTCAATTACATCAACAACTCACCGTTGGCGTTCTATCTGAGCGCCGACAATGTGATCGCCTTGCAGCAGCAAGGTGTTCCGCCACAGGTGATTACAGCCATGATCCAGCGCAATGGCCAGATGCAGCGGCAAACGGCCCAGGCCTGGCAGCAGGGCGCCGCCCAGGCAGCCCAAGCCCCGGCGGTTTCGTATCAATACCCCCAGGATAATGCGGCGGAGAACTTTAATAACGCCTTGCAAGCGCGCGCCGCCAATCCAGCTTATTACCCGACTCCCGCCCCCAGTTATCCGGTTTATTATCCCACCTACGATTACGATTATTATTATCCTTATTATCCGTATGCCTACACTTACTGGCCGCCAGTCTATTTTGGATTCGGTTTCGGCCATGGGTGGGGCGGGTATGCCCATGGCGGTATTGCGCATGGGGGATTTGCGGGCCATGGCGCAGCCGTTGGACACGCGGCCGGGCGCCGCTGAAAAAACTACGGCACGTTCCGGACGCGCGCGATGTCCGAAAGGATTTGTTCCCGCAGGGCGGCCAGGGAGGGGAACTTGTGCTCCTCCCGCAATTTGGTCAGGAAGGCCAGTTCCATTTCCTCCTGGTAAATATCCCCCACAAAATCCAGCAGATGCGCTTCCACCGCAATCTTGGGCGCGGCAGGCTCCAGGGTGGGACGGCAGCCCACATTGACCGCCGCAAGATGGGTCCGACCCCGCACCAGGGCTTGCGCGGCGTACACCCCGGAGGGAGGGGTCAACAGCCCGGTCACGTCCAGGTTGGCCGTGGGGACGCCAATTTGACGCCCCAGACCGGTCCCTTTGACGACCTTGCCGCATAGAGTGTAAAGGCGGCCCAGCATCTGGCCGGCCAGACCGAACCGGCCCTCCGCCACCGCCTCGCGCACCCTGGTGCTGCTGACCGGCTGGCCGTCCAGGGAAACCTCCGCCAGGCCATGCACGGCAAAGTTCAATTCCCTTCCCAGCGCCTCCAGCAGCGCCACATTGCCCGAGCGCCTCCAGCCAAAAGTAAAGGACCCGCCCACCGAAATGCTCTCAATGGGCCGGCCATCACGCCACAAGCCGCGAATGAACTCCTCCCCGGTTATTTCGCTGAAGGCCTTGTCAAAATGAACCACACAAGCCGTCTCCGGCCCCAGCGCCCCGATGACGCTCAACTTCTTGCCCAGCGGATAAATCAGCGGCGGCACGCGCGCGGGCGCGAGGACCGCGTCGGGATGCCGGTCAAAGGTGATCACCACCGCCTGCCCGCCGTGCTGCGCCGCGTCGCTCACGGCCCGGCGGATGACTTGCTGGTGCCCCAGGTGGACGCCGTCAAATACCCCGATGGCCAGGCAGACAGGCCGGCCGCCGGACTCCAATTCCTGGGTCCTGTGGAGGAGGTTCATTTTGGCTCCGTCAATTGTAGAAACGGCAGCACCCGCTTTTCCAGTTCGCCCGGGGTGAGGCGCAGAACATCCTCAAACGGGATGGCGTCTTTGACGTCGAATTTCCCCGAAACGATCCGGCGCAGGGAGGCCAGATGCGCCCCGCAGCCGATTTTGGCGCCCAATTCATGAACCAGCGCGCGGACGTAAGTTCCCTTGGTGCAGGCCACACGAAACCGGCCCAGCGGCTCGGTGTAGGCGCTGAAACGGAAGCTGTAAACATGGATCAGGCGGGCCTTGCGCTCGACCTCCAGGCCTTTGCGCGCCATTTTGTAAAGCGGCACGCCCTTGACCTTGACCGCCGAAACCATCGGCGGCATCTGCATTTGATCGCCCTGCAACTGCGCCGCGGCGGCGTTGAGTTCCTCCAGCGTCAGCGGCGGCACCGGCAGGGAGGCTGTCAATTCGCCGTCGGCGTCGTAACTGTCCGTCGTTTCGCCGAATTTGGCCGCCCCTTCATAAACCTTGTCGTCGCCCATCAATCTCTCCGAGAGCTTGGTTCCCCGGCCCAAGACCAGGATCAGCAGCCCGGTCGCGCCGGGATCCAGCGTGCCGCAGTGGCCC
>JBEKOF010000330.1:0-5055 GCA_049522055.1 Verrucomicrobiota bacterium
GGTTGTTTTGTATTTTTCATTCCTGTCGTGTGACAGGAAAAACTCTCCCAGCCAAGTTCTCTATTTTCCTATGGGATGGCTGTGACAAATTCTCAATGACCAATTCTCAATCCAAAGGTCCGAGATCTTAAAGCGCTTCTTCGCCAAGAAGAGTCACCCAAAAAAGTCAAATGCACCCGCCTGCTCCCTTCCGAGTCGCCTCTCCGCCGCCCAAGCCGCTCCTCATTTTCGACGGCGACTGCGGCTTCTGCCGCCGCTGGGTCGCCCGCTGGCGGCGCGCCACCGGGGACGCCGTGGATTTCCAGCCATTCCAGGATGAAGCCGTGGCAAAAAATTTCCCCGAAATCCCGCCCGCGGCTTTTCAAGATGCCGTCCATTTGATTTTCTCCGACGGCTCTGTCTGCGCCGGTGCGGAGGCGGTCTTCCGCTCCCTGGCGGCGGGCGGACGCGAGCGCTGGCTTCTCTGGTGCTACCTCCATATTCCCTCCTTCCCCATCCTGACGGAATTGATTTATGACGAGGTGGCCACCCATCGCGAGTTCCTTTCCAGGCTGGACGCCTTCTTCCTCGGCGCGGACGCCGCCCCGCGCCGTTACGCCCTGGTGCAGCTTGTCTTTCTGCGCGGTCTGGCGTTGATTTACCTCATCGCCTTTGCCTCCCTCTGGATGCAAATCCAGGGGCTGATTGGCAGCCAGGGCATTAATCCGGCGCAAACCTTGATGGGGACTCTCAAAGGGGTCGCGGCCAGCCGGGACATTGGGGTGGATCGCTTTCGCCTGGTGCCCACCCTGGGTTGGTGGACGGCCAGCGACCGCGCCTTGCGCTGGCAGTGCGGCGCGGGCGTCGGGCTTTCCCTGCTCCTGCTCGCCGGGATCGCGCCCGCCCCCGCGCTCTTTCTGCTCTGGGCGCTCTATCTTTCACTGTCAAGCATTGCGCTTCCGTTCCTCGATTTTCAGTGGGACACCCTCCTTCTGGAAACGGGCTTCCTGGCCGTCTTCTTCGCGCCCCTGCGCCTGCTGCCGCGGCCCGGGCCGCGGCCCGAGCCTTCGCGCCTGGCGCTCTGGCTCCTGCGCTGGCTGCTCTTCCGTCTCATGTTTGAATCCGGCTGGGTGAAGCTGGCCGGCGGCGACCCGTCGTGGCGGCATCTGACGGCCTTGCGCGTGCATTTTGAAACCCAGCCCCTGCCGACGTGGATCGGCTGGTATGCCCATCAACTCCCCGGCGGGGTCCTGAGCGCCCTCACTTTTCTCATGTTCGTGATCGAACTGGCTGTGCCTTTCCTGATTTTTTGCGGGCGCAAATCCCGGCGGATTGCCGCCGCGCTCTTCGCGCTCCTCCAGGCGGCCATCATGCTCACCGGCAATTATTGCTTCTTCAACTGGCTCACCCTTCTTTTGTGCCTCACCCTGCTCGATGACCAGGCATTGCAAAAACTGGCCCCGCGCCGTTTTCGCAACCCGCCGCCCTCCTCCGGCGCGGGATCGAACAACCAGGACAGCCGTGCCGGAGGCGCCGCCTGGCCGTGGAAAATCACCGCGCCCGTGGCGCTGCTGGTCCTCTTGCTCACGGCGCTGACACTGCCCATGCCGAGGTTCGTCGCGCAATCGTGGCCGCGTCCGCTGGTCAGGCTTTACGTCTGGCTCGAGCACTTCCGCAGTTTCAACGCGTATGGGCTTTTTGCCAGCATGACCCAGACCCGGACGGAAATCATCGTCCAAGGCAGCAACGACGGCCAAACCTGGGAAGAATATGAATTCAAATACAAACCCGGCGATCTCACACGCCCCCCGGCCTTTGTGGCGCCCTATCAGCCGCGGCTGGACTGGCAGATGTGGTTCGCCGCGCTGGGCAAGGTGGAGGACAACGGGTGGCTTCTCAGGCTGGAAAATCAACTGCTGAAAAATTCCCCGCCGGTCCTCGATCTGCTGGCGCGAAATCCGTTCCCCAAAGAACCGCCAAAATTCATCCGCGCCCAACTCTACCAGTACCGCTTCACCGACCTTGCCACCCGCTGGGCGACTGGCCGCTGGTGGCGGCGCGATTACCAAGGCGTCTATGCCCCGCCCCTTTCCCTCGCCGATTTCGGATCAGGGGAAAGGGCCCTTCCAGGTCTGTTTTGATCTTTCCCCCCCGGGCCATTGTCGTGTTTTTTTCGTCCTTTTCGTCCTTTCCAAGAACCAATGCGGTGGTAGGGACGGATCGCCGAGCCGTCCGACACCGCCCCCTCTGCGCCCCAATCCGGGAGGGGCGAGCGCCCGCGAGCCCCTGTTACATCCGCCTCCCCCTCCCCGAAATCGCCCCCTCTGCGCCAGCATTCAGCATTTCAGCATTTCAGCCTTTTCTTATCTCCTCCCGCCCTCCTACATCGCCCCATCTGCGCCTTTCTTTGCGCCTCTGCGCCTTTGCCCTTTGCGTTAAATTCCCCTCCGCCTCCACCCTCTCTGAAATCGCGCCATCAGCTTTCAGCGTTTCAGCTTTCGCTTATCCGTCGCCCGCCCATCTCCCGTCGCCAGATCCGCAACCCGCCGAACAAGCCGCATTTTTTTGTCACGCCCCTTCGCGTTCACCCGGCGCATCCGAGACGCCGACAGGTTTTGGAGTGCGGCCGCGCCAGCGCCGCTTTCCCGCTGCCCCCCGCCCACTTGTCCCGCCATAGCGCAAAGCGCGACGGCGGAAGCCCCGCAAGAGGCGGGAGGACGCCGGAAGCCCAGACCAAGTTGGCCGGCGCGGAGCCATTGGCGGCCGACTTGGTGAAACTCCGCTGATGATCGGGGCGACATTCGGTCGTGTACGGTTAGATTGCACCTGCCCGGCAATTATGAAAGCATGCCCCCGCGGAAAAATGAAGCTGGCTCTACCGGAACAACCATGAAACCCACACTCCTCCTCTGCCTCGCGCTCGTTTTCGGCGACGTTCTTCGCTCGCAAACAAACAAGTTGCGGGAAGGCTCAACCGGCATGTAATGGTATCCACATGCTTGGACCAACCGTGAAAGCGACGAATTCAAAAGCTGTTTCACTGCTAGGCTTGGTGACTTTGCTGTGCTCCTGCTTTATCGGATTTTCCCAGACGACAAATTCATTTTTTGAGTTTGTTCAGGACCAAAGCCGACGGCAATACACCCACGTTCCGCATGAAGTCCTGGCGCTTTACTACGGTTGGTTCGGGCCCGGGAGCGGAAGCTGGAAGCGCATGGATGCAAACAAACACGAATACGAAATAACCGTGCATCACCCGGCAAAAGGCTTCTATAATTCGCATGACGCGGCCACAGTGGATTCTCAGATTGACGAAGCCAAGGCACATGGAATCACGGGTTTTGTCGTGAGTTGGCTGGGCAAGGCATCAACTTGGCATGACGATTCTTTGGCCCTGTTGGTCGAGCGTGCGGAAAAGAAGGATTTCAAAATTGCCGTCTATTGGGAACAGAATCGGGACACCGGCCAGTACCTGGTTCAATTTTCGGTGGACGATTTGACTTACGTGCTCGAACGCTACGGCAAAAGCAAAGCATTCCTCAAAGTTGACGGCAAGCCAGTGATCTTCGTTTATGAGCGCGTCGAGTCGCAGGCGCCTCTGTCGTCGCTCATTGAAATCATCCAAAAAACTCGGGCCAAGGCCGGGGATTTTCTGCTGATCGGCCATGGCTATCGGTCGAGTCTGGCCTACCTTTTTGATGGTTTGCACACCGATTATTCTACCATGCCACTGGATCTGCTGCGGGACCCTGATCGTGATGGTTTTAACCAATTTTGCCAGTCGGCGGAGCGGCAATTCACGGAGGGAGCGCAGATGGCGCGGCAGCGGAGCCGGATTGTCTGCCCCTTGATCATCCCCGGCTTTGATAACACTAAATCCAGTCCCGCGCGAGTCAGGGCGGACCGCCGAGATGCTCAGACCTATCGCGCGCTCTGGGAAGCGGCGCTGAAAACCAAGCCCGACTGGATTCTCATCAGTTCATGGAACGAGTGGGCGGAGGGCACAGAGATAGAACCCAGCCAGGAATCGGCAGACTATTACCTCCAGCTTACAGCGGAATATGCCAGGCGATTCCTCAACAGCGCAACCGTTGACGCGCCTGCTTGCAGCGCTCTGGAGGATGTTGCGCCGGGAACCGCGATCCCGGCAGACCGCCTGCTGGCGGGCCGAACCATCGCTGTCATGATGCAGGACCTTCATGTTGACGCTGAATTCTGGTCGCTCTATTGCGGAGCGAAAGCCCAAAGGCTGACGTGGCCTGACCTGATTGACCCGAAACTTTTTAACGCCAGCAATTTTCCCGTTTTGCTTCTCGCCCTCAACGAGCACTACACCAGCAGCGTGAAAACCACCGATGACGTGACGCGTGCGCTTATTCGTTATCTTCACGAAGGCGGGTTTCTGGTGGTGCTTCCCTTTGGGACGTGGCCGCTCCTTTATGATGACAGCCGCCAAGGCAACCCCCACGGCATTACCGATACTTTGTCAATAGGCGTGGACAACGGTTTCGATCAGCCTCCGGGGGGGATGGAACTGATGTTTCAAGCCAAAACAAATGTCCTATTCGGACTGCCGGCCGTTGCACCCTTTCCCAGGACCGGCGACCTGCGCTTTGTGCCGGCCAGGCGCAGCCGAGTTCCCGCAATCGCCAATTACGTGCCGCTGGTCCAATTAAAGGACAGTGCCGGGCATCTCTACGGCGATGCGGCCGCCTATGTTGAAAACCGGACGTTTCCACTATACCCCGGCAAAACACTTTACGTCTGGATGCGCACTGCTGAGTCCATCGGGCCAGACGTTTTCCTGCCATCTTTGTTCCAATTCATTTCGACAAGGCTGAAGCCGCTGCCGGTCGACAAGTGAACATGCCGTTGGCCGATTAACTCAGCAAGCCTGCGAAACCGCAGATGCTGGTGCATGGAAGGGGTCATGCATGGAAGGGGTCAGGGATGCCTAATGACATATTGTGAAAGGGTCCTGGAAACATCGGGTGTCGTAGGGCTCAATCAATACCTTTGCCCAATACAACACGCAACATATTGCACAGCAAGTGCTTATTGAAATGCAGTTGCGAT
>JBEKOF010000331.1:0-5042 GCA_049522055.1 Verrucomicrobiota bacterium
TCTGAATGGGGTTCAGAAGGTCGTGAGTTCAAATCTCACCGCCCCGACCATCAAATCCCGAAGAACCCTCGGTTTCACATCTGGAACTTGACCTTGCGCTGGACTGCCGAAAGACTCAACATCGGTACGGCCGGTTCCGGGCAGGCTCTTGCGGATCAGGCAGCATGAAAACGATAACACGCGATCACTCGCGGACAGAGAACCTGAACTTATGAAATCAGTTCAAAGGCGTGGTTGGCGCTTAAAACGACCGGTCAATTCAGCCGCAACGTGAAAACGATGGTCCCCGATGACTTGTTGCAGGAGATGAACCGGAAGGCGCGCCGCGCCAGCCGGCACGCCTATTGTCCGTACAGCCGGTTTCCAGTCGGGGCGGCTGTGTTAACCGGCGAGGGCACAGTATTTGCCGGCGGCAACGTCGAAAACGCATCGTACGGCCTGACGATTTGCGCGGAACGAAACGCCGTTTTCCAGGCCATCTCGCACGGTGCGTCGGAGATTCGCGCGGTCCTGGTTTACACACCGACCGCCCACCCGACCGCTCCTTGCGGCGCTTGCCGCCAGGTGATTAACGAGTTCGGACCGGATTCGGACATCATCTGTGTGTGTGACGGCAGGAAGGTGATTCGGCGGAAATTATCCTCGCTTCTCGCGGCGCCTTTTGGTCCGCGTAATTTGTAGTGTGATGTGGCCTGTGATCCGCTTGACAAATAACAAAAAGGCCGCGCTGCTCGTTGGCATCGTCGGCGGTTCCGGAGCGGGAAAAACCACCGCCACTCTCATTCTGGCGGATTTGCTGGCCGGGCTTGATCTCGGGATTATCGAACTGGATTCTTATTATCGCTCCATGCCACCGGGACGACACGGGGATGTTCACAACTTCGATCATCCGGCGGCGATGGACGTGCCACTGCTGAGACGGCACCTGGCCGCCCTCAAGCTTGGCCACGACATCCGCCTCCCGTCCTACAACTTTAAAACCCATTGCCGGCTGAACCAATGGCGGCCGTTTGCCTGCCACAGAATCATCCTTGTGGAAGGGTCGCTCCTCCTGGCGGACCCAAGGCTGCGTGCGCTGTTTGACCTGCGGGTTTTTGTGGACGCCCCGCCAGACCTTCGCCTCCTGAGGAGGATTTGCCGCGACGTGCGCGAGAGGGGGCGGACCTTTGAATCTGTCATCCGCCAATACATGGCCACCGTACGGCCGATGCACTTGAAGTTCATCGAACCTTATCGCAAGACCGCTGACTTTGTGGTGGTCAATGATGGCGCCCTTTCGCGGATGCGGCGGGAACTCAAGGCAATCCGGGACAGAATAATCCAGTCAGCCGGGTCACAATGAATGGGTCCCGGATGTCACGCCAATGGTTTCCAATGCTGCTGACTTTAGAGCGGATTGCGTTTCGCCGTCATCGAAACAAAATCAAACCATGATCCCAACGATGGCCGCGGAGATCAAGTTGGCCATGGTGCCGGCCAGCATGGCGCGGAAGCCGAGCCGGGTCAGATCCTCCTTGCGCGATGGCGCCAGCGCGCCGATGCCGCCAATCTGAATGCCAATGGAAGACAAGTTGGCAAACCCGCATAAGGCAAACGTCGCAATCGTGAACGAACGCGGCGCCAGTTGCGCTTTCAATTCGTGGAGCTGCCCGTAGGCGATCAGTTCATTGCCCGCCATGCGAATGCCGAGCAAGGAACCAATTTGGGTTGCATCCTGCCACGGAATGCCGATCAGCCAGGCCACGGGCGCAAAAAGCCAGCCCAGCACGGCTTGCAAACTGGCGGGAAACCATCCGATGGAAGCATGCACCCAGCCCATGATGCCGTTGAGCAGGGCGATCAGCGCCAGAAACGCTATCAGCATGGCCGCGACATTGATGGCAAGATTCAACCCGTCGCCAGTGCCATGAGCAATCGCACCCAGCAGATTGCCGCGTTTGGTTTCGGCCAACTCGGCGATTTCCACTTTGCCGCCGCTGACCGGCACCTGGGTTTCGGGAACCAGCATCTTGGCGACGAGCATCGTGCCCGGCGCCGTCATGATGACCGCGCCCAACAGGTGTTTGGACTCCACCCCCATCGCGATGTAGGCCGCCATGATCCCCCCGCTGACGTGGGCCATGCCTGCGGTCATCACCGTCATCATTTCCGAGCGGGTCAACTTCTCCAGCAGCGGTCGAATGGTCAGCGGCGCTTCGGTCTGCCCCATGAAGATGCTCGCCGCCACGTCCAGGGATTCCGCCCCGCTGACACCCATCAGCCGCGTCATCACCCAGGCCACACCCCGGATGACGATTTGCATGATGCCAAAGTGATAGAGCACGGCAAAGAAAGCGGCCATGAAGATGATGGTCGGCAAAATGGCAAACGCGAAGACAAAGCCGTCCTTGCCGACCGGGTCCGCCAGCGGTCCAAAGACGAAGGCGGCGCCGGCGGTGGCGTAGGAGAGCAGTTGATTCACCGCGTCCCCCGCGACCGAGATAGCGCGCTGGCCCCAGTCAAATCTCAGCACGATCAAGGCGAAGAACAGTTGCAGGCCAACGCCCCAGGCGACAATTCTCCATTTGATGGCTTTGCGGTCGGTGGAAAACACCCAGCACCCGCCCAGGATGGCCAGGATTCCTAAAATGCCGGTCCAGCGTTGCATGGGGGAAAGAGATGGCGGCGATTACGCATTTTGGCCCCACATTTCTCGTATTCGTCTTCGTGTGTCAAGATCGAATTGGGGCTTTGCACACCCTCGCCACACTGCTACCCTGCTCCGCACTCTATGCGTCCCTTTGACCTGATTGGCAAAAAACGCGACGGCGGAGAACACACCCCCGCGGAAATCTTCTGGCTGGTGGAAGCGTTCACCCGCGGCGATCTGCCCGATTGCCAAATGTCCGCCTGGACGATGGCGGCCCTCTGGCGCGGCCTCTCCGGCGCGGAAACCGCCGCCCTGACTGAGGCCATGTTGCGCTCCGGCCAAGTCCTGGACCTGAGCGCTCTGCCGTCCGCCAAGGTGGACAAGCACTCCACTGGCGGCGTGGGCGACAAAACTTCCCTGATCCTGGCCCCGGTCGTCGCGGCGGGCGGATTGCTCGTTCCAATGATCACCGGCCGCGGCCTCGCCCACACCGGCGGCACTTTGGACAAACTGGAAGCCATTCCCGGTTTCAACGTCAACCTTTCCCCGGAGCAATTCCGCCGCGTCCTTGAGCAATGCGGCTGTGCCATGATCAGCCAATCCGCCGAAATGGCGCCCGCGGACAAGAAAATGTACGCCTTGCGCAATCTCACCGCCACGGTGGAAAGTCCGTCCCTGATTTGCGCCAGCATTATGAGCAAGAAACTGGCGGAGGGCATTGACGCCTTGGTGCTCGACGTGAAAACCGGTTCGGGCGCGTTCATGCAACGCCAGGAGGAGGCCGAGCACTTGGCCAGGATGATGGTTCAGACCGGCCAACGCATGGGCAAACGCGTCGTCGCGCTCATCACCGACATGGACCAGCCTCTGGGCCGGATGGTGGGCAACAGCCTCGAAGTCCTGGAGTGCGTCGAGATACTGCGCGGCGAACGCCGCGCCCTGAGCCGGGACCTCCGCGAGCTTTGCGTTGAGCTGGCCGCCTGGATGTTTTGCCTCGGCCGACGCGCGCCGGGCTTGCCAGACGGAAAGCTGCTCGCCGAAGAAATGATTGACAGCGGCAAGGCCCTGGCCAAATTCCGCGAGATGATCCGCCTCCAAGGCGGTGACACCGCGGTACTGGACCAAACGCCACGCCTGGCCTCCGCCCGGTTTAAGTCCGAATTCAAGGCCGCCGCCGCCGGGTTTGTCGTCGGCGTGCAATGCCGGCAAGCCGGCCTGGCCAGCCTCTTGCTCGGCGGCGGCCGCATCCAGCAGGACGACATCATAGATCCTCTAGCCGGCCTTGAATTGCACAAGAAAATTGGAGACGCCGTGGCCGTTGGAGAGAGCATGGCCACCATTTATTACAATGACCCGGCGAAGCTGCAGGAGGCCTGCCGGCTGCTCGAAATGGCCTACCGCATCGGCCCCGCGCCGGTGACGCAGAGACCAGCGCTCGTCAAAAAAGTCATCAATGGTTAGACGCCCAGATCCGTCACAAACTCGCCAAAGTCCTGGCGCTGGTCCGCGGTCATTTCCCGGTATTCCTCGATGATTTTATCCGACCGGGTTGAGCCAAAGCGCCGCGCCCCAGCCCTCAAGAAGGCCAGAACTTCTCCCACCGTCCTCACGCCGCCAGCGGCCTTGACTTCGCACTTCCCGGCGACGGCCGCGCACATGAGCCGCACATCAGCCACCGTGGCGCCACCGGCCGCAAAGCCGGTTGAGGTCTTCACAAAAGCGGCTCCAGTTTGTGCAATCCACTCGCAGGCGCGCCGTTTTTCCTCGTCGTTCAAAAGGCAGTTTTCCAGGATTACTTTCACCTGGAAGCCTTGGGCGGCCCGCACCACACCTTCGATGTCGGCGAAAAACAAGCTCTTCTCATTGTTCTTCAACGCGGGGATGTTCATCACCATGTCTATCTCCTCCGCCCCGAGTCGCAACACCTCCCTGGCCTGGTATTCCTTCATCGTGGCAGTTTCGTTGCCGTGCGGAAATCCAATCACACTCGCCAACAGCACCCCGGAACCTTTAAGCACCTCGGCCGCAAACCGAAGGTTGCATGGCTGAAGCATCAGGCTCGCTGTCTTCAGCCGCACCGCCGTTTCCGCAAAGCCAACAACCTCCCGGCGGGTTGCATCCGGCCGAAGTATTGAATGATCAAAGAGTTTCGCCATAGTTGGGATTTTCATAAATTGGACTCTAGCGGCAGCTTGCAGCCTGGTCAACAATTCGTCGGGCCCTTCGTCGCGCCCTCCGTTCGGCCAACTCACAAAGACGCCTTAAAGCAGTCACGCTCATTTTCCCTCCAATACCCTCGCCGTCAGGAAGATGAATCCGGTCGCGCGCGTCCTCGCCACCAGCGGTCTTTCCGACAAGGAACGTCAGTCCAAAGCTCTCGGGGCTGGGGCGACACTCTTCCTCCCTAAACCGT
>JBEKOF010000332.1:0-4983 GCA_049522055.1 Verrucomicrobiota bacterium
AAACGAAATGGAAGGAGCCAAAACCGGCGAAAACACCCGAACACGATTTTGGCCAAAACCGTCCCAACGCCTTGCAAATCAACGGGCCACCATCACGATTCCAGCATTGTGGGATGGCTGTGGACTCGATTCATTGGTACTGCTGCGGACCTGGATTGAAAAATTGAAACCGTTGTCATCCGGAAATTCTTTGGCGCTGCTGTCGAAGATGGCCGTCAACAGGCGCACTTCGAGATTCGTTCCGTTGGGTTCCAAGGCGAGGGTCGTGCCAAGATAGTTGATCCTGCTTCGACGGCTTACGTCACGGACCGGCGTGTCCCCCCAATGATCGGTATAAACAAGCTGGCCCGTTGTCGGATCCACTCTAGGCAACAACTGGCCATTGGGGGCGGCATTGGTCGGCACGGCAGCGCGGCGAGCAGGGGGCAGATTGTGCGCCAGCCGGCGCGGTGTTTCGCCGGCATTGTTCGTCGCATCCAGATCCGCACCCTGCTTCACGAGCCAATCAAACACGTCCCTCGTTCCGGTCCTGGCGGCAATGTGCAATGGCGTATCGCCGGCCTGATCACGCAGATTAATATCAACCTTGGCTGCAATGAAAGTGTCGCCAATCCCGCGAATGAAAAACAGAGGATTCCCGCCGCCCAAAGCGGCCAAATAATGAAGTGGCGTCTGACCTTTATTGTCGGCAGCTGACAAGTCGGCTGCGTGATCGAGGAGAAGCGATAGCTTCTCTCCGACTTCCCGCCAGGGCCATGTTCCCGTTAACAATAGGTGCGCAGGTGTCCGTCCAAGTTAATCCTTGGCGTTTGGGTTTGCCCCCGCCTCGAGCAACGCGGAAATCGCCGCCATTTGATGCCCTCCCGGCGATAAGAATTGGAGGTGCAAAGCGGTTTGTCCCTGGTCATTGGTGGCGTTGACATCTCCGCCGCGAACCAGCAACTCAGCCACCTGCCGCTCGTAGTTCGCGCTCTCAACTTGAATCAACATGTTGGTCGCGAAGGCACGCGCCTCTGGATTTTCATCCTGCAATGCCTTCTGGAGCGCTGGGATGGTTTCCGGCAATTCCAGAAGGATCGAGCCAAATCTCTCGGCAATACGCAATCCTTGATACCGGATCAGGGCGTTTGTGTCTGCCAGACAAGCAGCCAGCATGGTGGTATCGTTGCGCAACAACATTTCCAAACTGTTTCTGGCCTCCTCTGGCACATAGCTTGCATGACTGGCGGACGTCACCTTCGCCAATGCAAGAAGTGCTAGTTTGGATCGATTGGCAAATCCTCCCAGGGTGCCTACTGCCTCTTGGGCCACCTGCTCATTTGGGCTCATGGCATTTTCGCCAATGGCCTCGATTGCCTCGTCGTCGAACCTTCCAATTTTGCCAATACATTCCATGGCCAGCGACCTGACTTGCGCCTCTGGGTCGTGGAGGCACAGTTTGGTCTATGTCGGCAGGGCCTCCGCCGCATTGGTTCCGAGCGATTGGAGCGTCCGCAACGCCTGTTCCCGAGTATTCACGTCTCTTTCAGTCAGATTCCTTATCAAAGGAGCCAGCGCGTCTGGCGTTTCTGGCGCGATTTTTAGGATCGCGACTGCGACATGGGACCGTAACTCCGCATTGGTGCTCTGGCCGGCCAAAATCAGGCGCGGGACCGCCAGTCGCGCGCCGCTCCCGAAGGTGTCCACCGGCGCGTTATTTGGCCTCCCGCACGGGCGCGCCCGCCTCGTAAAGTTCGATTTCCTTTTGCAAGGTCGCGCCCAGCGCGTTGTTCTTTTGCTCGATGGCCAGCCCCAGGGCGCGCCGGGCCGTGACGGCTGCCGCACCGTAACTCCCCGTCTCGGCATAAGCCGCGGCCAGGGTGCGCAGAATCATCGGATTGCTGCCCCGCTCAACTGGTCGGCCTGTTTGGCCGGTGCGATGGCTTTTGTGCCGTTGCGCACTAATGCGTTAGGGGTGCTTTCTACAAAACGAACCCGGATGGGAAAAATCAAAAGTGCTTCAAAATAAGTTACCTATGAAAATCTTAACCATGCCGGCATCGAAAAAAACAACCCATTCCCGTTCCTTTGGGCCCATCAAGATTAAATCAACAATAACCAATGCTTATTCAAATCTTTCTCGAAGTTTTCGTTGACATCCTTTCCCCGCAAGCTTAAAACCTCAAAGGTGCTTTATCAGGTATACTGTGTTTGCGGGCCTTCAGGAGATGTTGTCGCATCCTGTCGTTGCGGCGTCGCAAACGCATCCGGCACAGCATCGTATCCTCCTCACACGCAAACTTATGAATAATCACAACTTCCGTTTACAAAACCCCTCACTAATGAATTCGGCGTGGATGCCGGTTTTCGCGCTGGCCGCCGTGCTGGCGCTGCCGCACCCGGTCTTCGCGGCTCCAGCGGCCTACCAAGCCGCCGTGATAGCCAATGCACCGTTTGTCTATTACGAGTTCGGCGAAACCTCCGGCACCACCGCGAATGACTCCAGCGTCAACGGCTACGCTGGCGCTTATGTGGGCAGTCCGACTTTGGGCGTTCCAGGTGACAGCACTGGCGGCGTCAGCGACACGGCTGTTACTTTCAATGGAACCAGTCAATATGTATCGCTCAGCAGCGCTGCTGGCGAAGCTTTTGGAGCGGATCTGAACACTTCCAGCTACGAGTTCGTGTTAAAGACCACCAACACCATCGTCGCGGAGATGATATGCGCGGGCGCGAACTCTGGCTCCACCACTTCCTTTCAAGTTCTGCTCAATAGCACGATTCATTCCACCGTTCAAGGCGACATGATCCGGCTTTTCGTCCGGGACAATAGCAACAATAATATCCAGGCGACATTTTCTGCCACCAATTTATTCAACGGCAGTTATCACCATCTGGTCCTTACTTATAACGCTGGGACCGTCAATGCCTATGTGGACGGTGTGGCTCAGACGGTGACCAACCAAGTCACTGGCAGCACCCCCGCCGTTTTCAGCGCATTCGTTTATCCGATTGATTTCGCCGCCTATTCCGAGAAAACCCAAAACACAGCGACAGCAGAGTTTGCCGCCGTCACGCTGGACGAAGGCGCGCTTTACGCGACGGCGCTGACGCCGACACAAGTCACCGGCGATTATCAGGCCCTTAACGGCATTATTTTCTGGACCGGATTCGCCAACAATAACTGGGACACCACCACCGCCAATTGGACCAACTCCGTGCCCATGACTGCTTTTGCCAACGGCGAGGCGGCGGGGTTTGGCGACACGGCGTCGTCTTTCTCGGTCAATGTGGCAGCCAATCTCACGCCTGGCAGCGTGACGTTCAGCAATTCGTTGAATAATTACACTATTAGCAGCTCTGGTGGCTTCTCCATTGGTGGCGCCGGCGCGCTGACCAATCTTGGCGCCGGCACCGTGACCCTGTTAAATGCGAACACCTATTCAGGCAACACCATCATCGCCAATGGCACTCTGGCTCTCGGTGTCGGCGGTTCGATTGCCAACTCCAGCGTCAGCCTGGCCGGCGGCGCGACCTTTGATGTCTCCGCCATCTCCACTGCCGCTGCCCCTTACAATATGGGCGGCACCTCCTTCGCTGCCAGCGGCGATGCCCCCGCTATTCTCAAGATTGCCTCGGCCGGGTTTGTCACCAACCCGCTGCCGACAACGCTCACCCTGACTTCCGTCGCTGGCGCCGTGCCGCTGCCCGCCCTTACCGTTGCGCAAGGCACCTTGGTCCTCAGCAATAATCAATTCACGATCAATGGACCGCTCTTGCCAGCCGGTATTTACACGGTGGTTAACACAAGCGGCACCGGAGCCATAGCTTATAATGCCAAGGCGGGCGACACTTTTCCCACGCCCACCGGAACGGCCATTGGCTGGCCGGGCACCACCGCCTCCATCGCGGTGTCGGGGTCGGGCAGCTCTGCTGTTTTGGCCTTGACCATCTCCAACCCCAACGCCTGCGTGGGCGGGTTGGTCGCCACCAACGGCACTTGGACTCGCGCCTATTCCTTGGTGGACGCGAACGATGAGCAGTTGAGCTTCGGGAACACCAATGGCATTTACTCGGTGGTGGGTTTCAACATGGTCAACTGCACCAATAGCTCCGGAACAGCCAGCGTTTACGGGGGTGGAACCGTTGCCGTTGGCCCCGGAACACCCTATCTGATCGGATTCAATGGGAGCGGTTCGACATCAGGCACGGCCACCGTCTTGCCCGTGGGTACGACCAATCTGGTGCTGATCATGACGCAAGCCACTCAAGGGGAGGGACAAACCGCTCGGGTCAATGCCTTGGTCGTGGCGGATGGATGCTCTGCAAACACGATGTCCTTTGACCCGATCAGCGCGAGCCTCTATCTGAGCCGGAGCGGCGAGGTTCGAATCGTCTTCAACAACGTCTCCCAGAACGACAAGTATGTGAATTTGCAGAACGGTGCCCCCGGCCTGCGTTATGCGCGGCTGATCGTCAATGGGACCGTTTTTGCGCTCAACGGCTTAGCCGACGGAGCCAGCCTGTCGGTGGACATCAGCAGCGCCCTTACAGGCGGGACTGGCAACACGGTGGTAGTGGAAGGATTCGGCGCCAAGGGCGCCGGGGCGGTGGTTTCGATTGGAGAGACACCGGCGGCGCCGGCCTCCGGGAACTTCCAAGTCACGGCGGCCTCGGCAGTGAGCACGTTCATCAACTTGCCGGCTTTGCAGATCACGCAATCGGGAGACCAGACGGTGTTGAGCTGGCCGGCGACTGGGCCGGCGGGAGAGGACTTCACCGCATACCAGTTGCAAACCAGCGCCAGCGGCTTGCCCGGCAGTTGGAGCGCGGCGGGGACGGCCCCGGTCAGCGCGGGAGGGCAGTTGACGGTGACGGTGACGGCGGGCGGCAGCGGGCAGTTCTATCAGTTGGCGAACCCGGCGGCGCAATAAGCGTGGCAATAAACCATTCAAAAAAAACGATTATGAAACAGAACAAACCAGCATCTCCGGTGGGAACCAG
>JBEKOF010000333.1:0-4861 GCA_049522055.1 Verrucomicrobiota bacterium
TCGATTGCTCAATGGCATCAATCGAGCGACGAGCCATTGAGTGGAGGGATGAGTAAGTTCCCTACAAGTTCAGGTAATTTCTCCTCGTTTGGGATGCGGGTTGGAGAACCGGAGCGCCGGTATATTGAGTCGGATCTGGAAGCTGTGCTTTTCGATCCCGCACGTCTGCCAACAGCCCCGCGGTCCCGGCTCAGACCACGGTTGATTCCCATGGCTAAATGATCTTATGAATTAATCGAAAATCTGGCTGGAAGCTGATCACTCATCACAAAACCCCGTAGCGAGCTAGCGATTCTCGTCGATTTCGCTGGCTGCTTCTTTTACAGGAATTGCCGGGTCACTCACAACCCGAAATGCGCGATGTTTGCGCAGCGCGGCGAAGACCGCTCAAAGTCGGCAGGGATCTTTATGTGAAAACTTGTGCGCTGTTTAGTTGAACGCGCTCCAAATTCGGCCGATATGGAAGGCTTATTTAACAGAATCGATCAAATACAACACATTACTCCATCGCCCTCCACGGGGTTTTTTTTCGGTCTTTAAATCGAACCGTTCTGATTTTGCGATCAGTAGTTTCACCTCATTGCGAGGAAAGCCACAGTTTTGCTCCAGGATTCTGAGAGTCGCTTTCCCACCGCGCTCCTTCAACTTTTCAATTAGCTCTTCCCGGCGACCATTCTCCGCAGCTTCACTTTGTTCTTCGGTCCATTGCATTTGGCTTGCAACTACGGCTTTGAGCGTCGAGAGCTGCGCCCACCGTGCAATCTGCACGGCTCGTTCAGCTTGCCGACCGGACAATTCCTTTCCGTTTGGATCGTCGGCCACGCAAATTCCCAATGCGATACGACAAGCATTTTCGCGCCACCGAACGATAATATCTCTCATTCCGGTGAAAGGCCCCCTTAGCAAATCGTTGCTCGCGTGGTGAAAATCAGAGAGAACGTTCTGAGCTCGGCGACTGCACTTTACAACGCGAGTTTCGTTACTCTTCAAAGCTTCCAACCGCGTCTCCAACAATCGAGCAATTAAGCCACCCCAAGCTTTCCTGCTGGCGTTCAATCCACCTCTTACGTTCCGGTCATCATCTGCGAAACTGCGGTCGGTAATAAAGGCTAGGACGCGTCCAACAAAGCCACGATCCAAGGCTTCAGGGTCTCGCAGAAGCTTCCGTAGGACACGAGGCTGACAACAAATTAGCGATGTGAGACACGGCTCAATGTTGACTTTGCCGCTTCCAGCGCGAGCCGAACCTTTGCGCTCCACCGAGTAGCCCGAAAGCCATAGATCAAAATCCCCTCCCCGGGTGTACTGGCCAAGCATTATCTTTACGATTTCTCCGCCCTCAGGGGCATACGCCAATAAAGTGCCGTTGTTTGCCGCCAACGCCTTTTTCAAGGCCGGCGAAGTGCTGTCGCCTATCCATAAAGAACCGGAACCGGGATTTAAGAGCGCCGTAATTTCGTCAAGCCTCTTGTTAATTTTTACCAATTCAGAATGATTGGCAACTGATTCCTTAGGAGAAAGGCCCCCCCGTGCGTGTCGTTGAACGAGGTGCCGCGCGCGAGCCTTGTGCTCATCCCGTTCTGCCTTCAGCTCAGGCATTTCGGTTGCGATCCATTTACATTCCATACTGTCGGATGCTTCGAGAATGGGCTTCGCCAAGTCCTCCACGGCCTTTTTCCCACCCCCAGTCGGCGCGGCGATCATAACGTAGACGTTGCCGAAGTTTTCTCGTCCCTCCACCGCCTCAGTGAGTTTCCAGCCTTTTCCCAGAGCGGCCGCTGTCACCGCCAGCGCTGCCATCGCTGGGATCTCAATCGGCGCGCGATAAGCTCTTTTCAGCGCTAGGCATAAGCGCCGCTGTCGGTGACTCAAAGCCTTAATGGGAAAAGGACCGGGCTCATAAGGCTGCTCTTTTGCCTCTTCGTGCGCCCACAGCAGCTTTTTAATCCGCCACTGGTTCTGTTTCCAACTAGGAGCAAATTTGATGCCATGTTTAGCGGGGTCTGCTGTCTTCAAGGCCCGTTCGAGGCGTTTGTAAAAGCGCGGATTAGCGGGACCATCTAAATCCTGCTTATTGTCCTTCAGGACACCGCGCGGAATTTGCACGTCGATTCGTTTCGAGTTCTCGTCCTTCGATCCACTAGAGATCTCAATTCTATCGAGCACCTGCGCGTTCGTCGGTGCCCATGAAGTTCTTGATTTTCTTGCGGTCATATATCAACTCAGCACCGGCCCCCGCGCCTACTTCAGTGCGCGTTAAGGAAAACCCGTTGAAAGAAAATCGGTGTTTCACAAGGGAACTTAACGACACCATTTTTGCTTTCCTTAGAGCAATCGGAAGCTTGTCCCAATCTGATACCAAAGGATCGTCGTCATAATAAGTCACCACCACATGCTGATCTGCTCTGGCCCGCGCGTTTTGCCAAGGCGTTTGGCGCCGTCTGGCAATAGTTTTGATGGTGTTGATGGTTTTGATGCTCCGCCTCGCGCCAACTCCTCTTGCACGGGTGATTTCGCGTTCAATCCAAGAAGGCGCTGCACCAAATCTGCCGTTGGTCACAAGCCGGGAAATCGCCGCACGGATGAGGTCTTGGCGCGGTCAGCCGTTCGGGATGAGGCCCAAAATGTCGTTAGCACGGATCATTTCCTGTCTAATCGTTTGGGCCTTTATTCCTTATACTGGTAGTTTTGATGGTAATGACGGTTTTGAAGATACGGGGCGGAGCGCGAAACTGGTTCGCTTAAGTTTGGATCAACGCACCGACATGAAAATCAGCGTGGCCTTGGTCATCAAAACCATCAAAACCCGGAAGGGTGGCATCATTCCTCAGCGTTGTAGCTCGCAAGTCGGCTTCGTGAACTAAGGCAGAGTTTTCAGTCCGTAGCGCGCCGAATGAGTTTGGGGTGAACCGGAAAACGATAACCGAGGAACGGTTTTCGTGGATTCACTCCCTCCCACTGGCACTCAAAGATGAGTGGCGCGGCAACGGCGTTGACCGCGACACAGTGATGCACTCGGCCGGTCGAAACCAGTTCGCCCGTCGCTTTTGCTCGACGGTGCTCACAGTGCCGATTCAGTCTTAGAAGCAATCTTTGGTTTTGATGGTTTTGATGGTTTTGATGGATGTCCAAGCAGTCATCCTTTTATGAATACCACGGCAGATGCCAGGCTGAGGCTGACCTCGCTTTTCGGAACCAAGCCTAACCTTCGGCACCGCAGCAACACCAAGGAGGCCAAATCCCCATTTGTCATCTTTTTTTCGCAGCACCCGAACAATGGCCGATCAAACTTCTCGGATTCAACGCACGTCCCCACCGCCCGAACCCGACCTCCAACCATTCGAACTAGATCTGCTCGAACCGGACGTCTCGGTTTGCGAGACCAACGACAACTCATGATTCCAATCTCCTGAACGAGCAAAAGCAACGTTTCAGTGGACAATTAAACCGACTCTTCTTCCAGGAGCATTACCAGGCCTGCCCAAATCAAGCCGCTTGCGACGAGTGGAATCCGCCGCAATATCCGGCTCGGCTCATCGAAGCCGAGAGCCGGATCCCGTCCCGAACGCTCGCCGCCTGGTCACTTTACAGCTTTCGGGGGGTTGAAATGCTCGAACTGGAACTGGCCCAAGAGAATCAACCATGCCCGGATGCAAAACCTCTTCCCCAGGCCCAACGCATTCTGAGCGTTCCTTTCAATGTGGAGCCGGTAGTTCCTGATGCGGGCAATGAACGTCGAGACTTGAAAACGCTGCTGAGCCTTATGTTCCTCGTCAGTGAAGTCGTTGGGCCGCAAACAGCCGAATGTTCGCCTGACCGCCAAGTATGATGAAGTTCGGGCTGGGCCCGACCATTGGACCGGCCGACGCTGGCCCTGACGCAGTTTGCCACCACAAGGTTTTCTTGAGTTTCTATTGAGCGGTCGAATTTTGGCACGCTCTCCCTAGGTAACGCTTCCCCTGACACGGAAGCTACTGCTGTTTTATAAATTCTAGATTTCTCCCTCGTAATTCCTGCAAATCAAGGGTTTCCGCAAAGTTCTTTAAGTCGTTTTCGTTCAATTAAGAACGTTTAGATTCGGCTCTGTACCCTCCCACTCAAGAAGTTTTTTGAGTTGTACTTTGGCCTCGGCTGCGCCGAAAACACCGTAAGAAAGAACGGCCAAACACAAAAAGTGACCGTTTTAGAGAAAAAACAAAGAACCAATGAAAGGTATGAGACTCCTTTGACGATTATGGAAACTCAACCTCAAACCGTTAAATCCGCACCCCTGAAACCAGCCGAACCAATAATTGCCCCACTGGATCAGCTAGTGGACGGCCCTACGCTCTTAAAAATTGTGTTCCCTGAATCGTCGCGGCCTCACATGGGCTGGCTACGGGAACAAGTCTCACTCCGTCAGATTCCCTACTACCGGCGCGGTCGCAAGACGTACTTCATCCCGAGGCTGGTTTTGGAGTGGTTCCAAATGAAACAGACCTTGCCTATCGCCATGCTCAAAATGAAAGCCCCCTAAAAAGGGGGCTCGGATTGCAACTGTAATTTTTCGGTTTCCGTGTCAGGAAATGAACGCTCGCCTCCTGTCCCAGCGGCGCAACCTGTTTGGCTTGACGTTTTATCATTATTAGCTTTTGGTTTTAATACATGATAGTGCAGCATCTTTAGGTGGATTTAGCCGCCAAATACGGGTCTAATACACATAAATCAGCCATTTTATGGCTGAGCAAATGGCCATTGACATTGAAATGATACTGCGCTATCTTTTTGAGAGAACATAAACAGACATGAAAAGTTCACCGATCCAAAGGGACCCAATCATCACCCCCCACATTTATCCTGACCAGGAGAAAGCAATCCAGGA
>JBEKOF010000334.1:0-4821 GCA_049522055.1 Verrucomicrobiota bacterium
TGCCCTCGCCACGGTCGTAGGAAACAAGGATTCGTTCACGGAGATCCAAAGAAAGCGTTCGCATGGACAGACCATACCACACTTCTCTAAAATGGCTACACTATTTATTGAAATGCTCTAGCCAGATACCTCCCACCGGATTCTGGAGAGTGACTACTCTGGCTTGTAGAGCGAGGGGTTCTGATCCACCAGCTTGAAAAAGTAATCCAGGTCATACGAGGCGGACTGGTTGGCTCTCTGGCGGAACTTCTTCGCGCGCTCCGGCATACCGGTCAAAAGGTAAAACGCGTAGATGTCGCGCTGCTCGGAGGACGAATAGTTGCCAACTTTCTCGATGGCGTCGAGACAGCGGTCCATTTTGCCTGAGCGCAGGGTCTCGTCCGGCTGGCCTTGCAAGTACTTGAAGAGAATCTTCCATGACGTGAATGCCGGGATTTCCCCGCCCCACCAATTCGGAGGCTCGGGTTTCACGTCCATTACCCGTGCCAAGGCATCCAGGTATTGGTCGGGATGATCGCGGGCCAAGGCGTTGAGGAACAATGGATCGAATTCCTTGTTTTCCAGGTTTGTCCGAAATATACGGGCTACGGCCTGGTTCTTTGGTGAGAATGAAAGCAAACTGGCGGAAGCCATCCGGCGGACAACGGAGTTGGTGTCGGCCAGGAGTTTTTCGAGCACTTCCGCCAAATCTGCCTGTTGTGAAAAGCCAATTGCGCGGGCCACGGACGAGCGCACAATTGGATCGGGATCTCCGGCAAGAAGGGTGAGTTGCCGGTTCGCCTCCGTTCCTGGGTAATCGGCCAGCAGCACCGTCGCAGCCGCCCGCACTGCCTGTTCGGTGTCGGCCAGCCATCGGTTGATCGGTTCCCGTAGCGTCGGCTCGCGCACAAGTCCCAAAGCACGAATGGCCAGCGCCCGCGTCTCCGCCGGGTTCCGGGTGGACGCAATAGTTTGCAGGTCTTTCCAGTATAACCTTCCGCCCGTGTTTGTCATTTTAGGATCCATCTTGGAAAGGCCGGGCAACTCGGCGGTTCCAACCGTTGCCAACCAGAATTCGGCGCGTTCGTCTGACAGGTAAGGATTATGCGAGCCGATGACGGCGATGGCCGCCTGGGCGATCCTTGAATCGGAGTTGGTCATCAAGTCGTGGACTGCAGTGACTACGTTTGTCCGGTCGAAATCTTGTGTGCCAGCAAAGGAGTTGGCTCCGCCACTCATCTGGTCAAGCTGGCTGATGGCGTAGGTGACATCGCTGGCATCGGCGACCTTGAGCATGACCATCAGTTCGTTCCAAACGGCCTGGATAACAGGCTTTGCAATCACGGGCTTGCTGTCGGAGCATAACAACACGCCTTGGTCTGCCTTGCCGGTATGGTTTGCCCAAAGCTGGCGGTAAATTGAGGCTTTGCTCGTTTTCCTGGCAAAAACGAGGTAAGTCCTGTTGTTTTGAAAATGGTAATTCTGCGGCTCGAACATTCGTCCTCCGGGTTGCGGACTAATATCGTAATGGCGGAATCTGAGCGTTGGGCCCGGGGGTTCCCCCTGGATGACCGAAATGACCGTGAACTGTGTTTCTTGAACGACGAAACCCGGATAAGGATTGAACCACTCGTCCTGAACAGGCCCGCTGGAGACCACAGTGCCTTTGAAGATGATGTCTGACTCGGCGGCAAGCTTTTCCAGGCTCAACGGCGGGCCGACAAAGTATGCTCGCGCGAGCCACGCGCACGGCAACAAGACGGCCGCAATGATCATGCGTTGCCGACCGGCGGAATTCATAGGGAATTGCGCGTTACGCGCGCTCCATGTATTTGCCGGTGCGGGTGTCCACTTTGATTTTCTCGCCGGTCTTGATGAACAGGGGCGCCTGGACGGTGATACCGGTTTCCAGGAGGATGGGCTTTTGGACGTTGTTGGAGGAATCGCCGCGAATGCCGTCTGGGGCGTCGGCGACTTTCAAAACGACGCTGGAAGGCAGTTCGATGGCGACCGCCTTGTCGTCCACAAAAGTGACGGTGACGGCGCCGTTTTCCACGAGATAGTTTTTGGCGTCGCCGACCAATTCGGGGATGAGGGTGGTGGTTTCGAAGGTTTCGGGATCGGAGAAGACAAAATCGTCGCCGTCCTTGTAGCTGAAATCCATTTTGCGGGTCATCATGGGGACGACCTCGATTTTCTCGGTGGAGCTGAAACGGACGTCGGAAGTTTTGCCGGTGCGGATGCTGCGGAGGGAGGCCTGGACGAAAGCGCGCAAATTGCCCGGGGTGCGATGCTGGGTGTCCAGGACGACGGAGATGTCGCCGTTGTAGTTCAGGGCCATGCCTTTGCGCAAGTCGTTCGCGGATGCCATAGTAGTGATGTGTAAAGTTTTATTCCATTCTCATTCAGAGAAGCGGGACAAAATACCCGGCCCGCGGGTTTTTGCAAGCGGAAAGGGCTTTTTGCGGAAACGGCTCTTGGGCGCCCCGCCGCAAAACTGTGGTGGGGTGAGCGGGATTGAGCTTGATGTTTTGGAATCCCGCCGTCAGGCTGGCGCGGATATGGCAACCATACCGACAGAATTCAGGGGCGTCACCGCGGTCACGAGGGCCAATGTTTATTTCGACGGCAAAGTCGTCAGCCACAGCCTGCTGTTTGCGGACGGCAGCAAGAAGACGCTGGGACTGATTTATCCGGGCAAATATCATTTTGGCACGGACCAAGGGGAGCGGATGGAGATCGTGGCCGGCCAATGCGAGGTGAAGCTCGACGGGCAGAGCGGCCTCCAGACCTGGGCCGCCGGGCAGAGCTTTGAAGTCCCCGGCAAATCCGGATTCGACATCGCCGTCGAATCCGGCATCTGCCAGTACATTTGCTCGTATCTAACGGAATAAAAAAAACAGGGCACGGGGGGCGCGCCCTGTTGGTTCGTGATTTCCCTGGCGCCCAGCGCGAGCGCGCCGGAGCGAGAGGAGGGTTGGTGGCCGCTTCGGTGCGGGAGATTATTTCCGTTTCAACATGATGTTCAAATCCGGCTCGTCGTTTTTTTGATGGCGCGCATTGCGAGATGCGATGGTAGTCGGGCCTGGATTCCGCGCTCGCCAAATTTTGTCAAAAATGCAACCGGAATTGACAACCAAAGATGGCCAGCAAATGGCAAGGATTGTGTAGCAGGCCAGAGGCGCTGTCCGTAAGTTACCTTGTTGATGATAATGAAAACCGAGCATGTCGTCCGCCAGGCCGCATGTCCCGCGCTCTCACTGCGGATCCCAGGGTGGCAGGCGGAGGAATAAATATGTCTGCGAAATTATGTCCTGTAGAGGAGGCGCATGAAGGGCGCGCGCCAGAAACGGAAACGGCTTTTGGCTGTCCCCGCAATTTTCTCGGCAACCGGTTTGTCTATGTGGTGATTTCCGCGCGAGCTGGGGGGCTGTCGGTGGGCCTGAACATGAACCCGGACAAGTTCTGTAATTTCGATTGCATCTATTGCGAGATTAACCCCGATGTTCCCTCCTCGGAACCGGAACTGGATGTGAGCGTGATGATCGCCGAATTGGAAAAGACGCTGCTGCTGATCCGTTCGGGGGGAATTCGACAAGTGCCCGGATACGGGGCGTTGAACCCTGATTTGTTGCGCTTGCGCCACGTGGCATTGAGCGGGGATGGGGAGCCGACGCTGAGCCGGAGGTTTGCGCAGACGGTGCAGGAGGTGGTGCACATGCGGGCGCGGCTGTTGCACCCGTTTTTCAAGCTGGTTCTGATCACCAACGGCACCTGCCTGGATGCGCGGCCGGTGCAGACCGGCCTGCAGTACTTCACGCGTGAGGACGAAATTTGGATCAAACTCGACGCCGGCACGCAGGCCTACATGGACCGGGTGAACCGCAGCGCGGTTTCGCTGGACAAAGTGATGGAGAACGCCTTGCTGGTTGGGCGGAGACATCCCATAGTGATCCAGAGCTTGTTCCCGCTGATCGCCGGATGCGAGCCGCCGCCGGAGGAGATTGATCAATACATCCAGCGCCTGCACGAGCTAAAGGACGCCGGAGCGGCGATTTCCCTGGTGCAGATTTATTCGGCGACGCGTCCGCCGGCGCATCCGGATTGCCGGCACATCCCCCTGCAAAGTTTGGCGGCCATCTGCCGGCGGGTCAAGACCGAGGTGGGATTGAAAGCGGAAGTATTCTGAAGGCCTGTTGCAACACAGGCGCTGAAAAGCCCGGGTGACGGGCGGTCAAAACGGAGCGGAGAAACATCGCCGGCGCGATGAGCCACCGACGCGATTAGTGGTTCCACAATTGGGTTGGCGCGGCCCAGGGTCTTTTGCAGGAGACTGGCCTTTTTGGCATCCCGGTCAACCCATCAGCGGCGGGAAAATTGGAACAGTACGAGCAAAAACATACAGCCCATCGCGCATTGGGCTGACCCCAAGGAAGCCACCGTGACAAAGAATCGCCCCGTCGGCGGCGGTAGCAACCCAATTTGACTGTTTTTCAGCAATTGGCATTCCAACTGCTGAAAGGAAAGATCGCCACTCCAAAAAGAACGAATGGCGCGCAAAACATTACAAAGACACAAACAATGAACACCCCAAAAAGCGTATTAGAACTCGCCAAGAAACGCGCCGCCAAGATGGTGGACGTGAAATTCGTGGATACTTTCGGAACCTGGCAACATTTCAGTTGCCCGATTGCGGAGTTGACGGAGGATGTCTTCACCGAGGGCCTGGGCTTTGACGGCTCGTCCATTCGCGGCTGGAAGTCCATCGAGGCCTCGGACATGCTCGCCATGCCCGACCCCAACACCGCCTTCATGGACCCCTTCTGCGAGGCGCCCACCCTT
>JBEKOF010000335.1:0-4815 GCA_049522055.1 Verrucomicrobiota bacterium
GAGTTGGGCCGCTACGCGGATTTCCACTCCCTGCGCTACACCTGGGCGACATTCCTGCAACGCAACGGCGTGGCGCAACGGTTCGCCATGAAGCTGATGCGGCACAGTGACATCAAGCTGACTTCCAAAGTTTACACCGATGAAATGCAGTTGCCGATTTACGATGCCATCAAGAACCTGCCGCGCCTGGATGCGGTGCCGGGCTATACACAAATACGCGCACAGATTTCAGGCGGGAATGGTCAAACGGTGTCGCAGCCTGGCGCAATTGGTGGAGGGTCAAACACTCACGAAACCCCTGTAAACATTGGTGTTTGTCACGTTCTGTCACAACCTGTCGCAAGTTGTCAAATGGAGCGGGTGAAGGGAATCGAACCCTCGTTTCGACGTATCCCGTTTTATTCCTCTGCATACCTCTGTTTTACGAGGGAAAAGCTTGCGCCCTTCGGTCAGATGAGCTACATTAAGCTACACTCAAAAGAGTGGCGAAAATGAAGAAAACTGAAAGGAGTCAATAAGATTATGGCCTCGAAATATCCAAGAACAAACTCGCCGTTCTGGTGGATCAAGTACCGAACGCCCGAAGGCGACTACCGTTGCGTTTCGTCGGGCTTGCGCCGCGACAACGTGAAAGAAACCCGCAGCGCCGACCGGCTCGTGGAACGCTACGAGCGGGAGGAAAGCAAGACGGCCGGCAATGGCGACCGTCAACATTCCGCCTTTACGGAATGGGTTCCAGGCTACCTCGATTCCAATTACAACCGGCCCGAGACGGCAAAAACATACGAAGCCTACGGCTGGCGCTGGCATTCGGTGACCAAATTTTTGGAAACCCATCAAATCAAGTACCCCCGGCAAATTGCCTACGACCATGCCTGGAAATATCTGGAATGGCGCAAGAGCGGCAAAGATGGCATCAAAGCGGCCAGCCATAACACCGCCCTGCAAGAAATCAAATTCCTGAGCATGTTGATGACACAGGCCGTCCGGCGCGGCTTCGCCGATGGCAATCCTCTCATACGCCCCGGCATCCAGAAGCACAAGCCCGCCGAGAAGCCCGCCATGACCGATGAGGAAATCACCCGGATTCGTCAGGAGCTTGGGCGCTGGCCGGAGTGGATGCGGACCTGTTTCGAGATTGCCATTTACACCGGCTGTCGCTTGAGCGACACCAACATTCCGCTCAAGGACGTTGACGTCGAAGCCAAGACGATCACGCTGGAAAAGCCGAAGGGCGGAACGGAGCGGGCCTTCACCGTGCCGATGCGGGAGGAACTGGTTCCCCTCTTTACCCGGCTCAAACAGGAGCGGACAAACGAACAGACCGCCTACGACTTCGTGGGGACAGGCAGCAAATGGGAGAAGCCCTCAAAAATGTGGTGGCGCTTTTTCAAGCAGAACGAACAGTTGAATCTGCCGCATCTGACCTTTCATTGCACCCGCGTCACGTTCGTCACCCGTGGGGCGAAGCAGGGCGTTCCGCAGTCCAAAATGATGAAGCTGGTCAACCATGCCAGCGAGGAAATCCACCGGGTCTATCAACGGCTGGTGGTGGCCGACGTGCGCGAGGAATTGAACGCCATTAAATTTCCAGCAGCCGCTGCCCCCGTTCCACGTCCTTTGGATGACACTCATATACATCCCGCATCCGAAAAGAGGGGTGAGCGTAAATCCACTCCGAAACCTCCAAAGGGTCCAGACGCCGTGGCCGCGTAGTATCAGCCGGATACATGGCCTTTTTGACCGCCAAAATGTAACTGACCGAAAAGCCGAGTTCTTGGGCGATCTCGACCGCCGTGCAATGTCGGCGGTGTCCGCCCAAGGACGGCGATGGGGCCTCATTTTCAAGCCGCGACTGCGGGCGTGAGGCTGACTGGCCTTGGACCGTGCCACGGCGCTTGGATTCGACGGCACAAGCCGTGTGAAAATACTCGTGGTTATCGTGAAATCTGTACTTTCGTCCGTCCATACTCGCGCTCGAATCGTTATTTTATGTCGAGACAACTTTACAACAGGCAGGCGAATTGAAGGTGTATGTGATACACATTTTGCAGACGGCAGCACATTGCTGACTTGCCCGGATTTTCTCCCAGGTGATTGAATTCGCCTCGTATGGGGTCCGCACGAGTTTTCCGTGTTCTAAACGCTTTGCTGGGGAGAGACAATTCGAGCGAAGTGTGATATTTTTAAAAAGTGGAACTGTGAAGATGCAACCGCAATTACCAAGTGAGAATTCCGGCGCAGGTGAGATCACGACTGCGCATGATCGACTGATCTTTCGTTTGCTGGCCGACCCCAGGAAGGAGGAGGCTCTTCAATGGCTGCAAGGTGGGCACTCAGATGACATCCGTATCCTTGGGCGCTTCAAGACCAATTTGGACTCGGTCAAATGCGTGCAAAGGCTTTATGACGCGGGGGCGCTGGAGGTTTTCACCGTGCATATTCGGAAGAAGCGGACAAACAAAACTCGCTCGGTCAAGCTCGTCGTAACCCTGCCGTGCGAACCTCACCAACGCGCGCTAATTTTCAATTGGTGTGAGACGCATGGCCGTTCCATTGGCTACACCCCCAATCCTGACCACGGCGAAAGCCATCTGTACATCCTGCTTGATTGAGCAAAACCGGCAGACGCCAAGCATCGCCCGGATCTAACCTGATTTGAGCCGATTAGATGATTTCTACCGAGTTGGGTCCGCTTCCATCTCTTTTTCGGCGTCTTCCACCGCAATGACGGTAATTTCGAGAATGACCGGCTGGCCTTCCCCAATGAGTGAGCGCTGACTGCTCGGCAACTTGGCAATGAACGATAATTCCATCCGTTGCGTCGCGGTTTCCAGCCGTCGCAGCGTATGGCCACGAACCGTGACCTCGTGCGTTGCGAAAACCAATCGGAGGCATTGTTCTTTGCCATCATTCGTCAATTCGGCAAAAGCAAACTGATCAAACGGCAACAGGAGTGAATGATCCGCCGAGACTTCAATGCGTAATCCTCGTGCCTGGGGGTCGCTTCCCCAACATTCTGGTGACTTTGTGTTCATGTTTTTGTGTGGGTTGAGTGTGGTGCCGGCGAGTTGATTTTAGTCGGCAGAAACAGTCGGCAGCGCGTTTGCCGAATCGGAGGAGACGATCATGCAGCCGATCCCAAAGGCGGATGCCGCGACGACGGCGAAACCGTGACGTAAGTTCAATCGCCAATGGTCGATGGCCGGAACGTGCGACATTCTCGCGAAGCTGCTCTTTATCCGGCGTGAAGATGCGGATGCCACGTCGCCCGCGCGAAATGGTCACGTACCATTGCTGTGCGTTCGTTGCCGCCTTTACCGTAGAATCGGAAAACAAGACGTAATCCACAGTCTTGCCTTGCGAGCCGTAAGACGTAACGGCGTAGCCGGGAAGAAATTCACGGAAGGACTTGTCCAGGACGCGGCCATCGGTGAGTTCAACTCCACCATCGGGCCTTGTCGTTTTCACTGTGACAAGCTCACCGTTGGCCACGCGCCCGCCCGACGCCAATTTGCGGTTTGCTTTGAGATGCAGCCGGTCTCCTTGCGCGATCTGCAACTCGCGCGGAAGGCAGACGGAAATGTTGTCAAGCACTTTGTTTGAAACGGTGACGACTTGGCCCTCCACTTCGACCAATACGCTCGATTTTAACACTCCCCTCAATTTTCCTTTCGCTCCCGGCCCGGCCTCGCGCACTTTTTGGTTGAACACGATCACCGCATCTTGGGGGTAGAATCGTTCGTCGCGCTTTTGGGCATTGGTCAGGTCGAGCCTCTCCAATGCCTGGACTGTTGTGTCATTTGCGCCGAGATGACCCTTGGTTTTTAGAGCATCGCGCACACGCAAATTTACCCGGTGGACTTCCGCCCACGTCTGGGAGACGACAACGACGGAGGCGTTTTGCACCGCGAGTTTGAGGTATTCGTCGCCAAGTTTGTCGGCTTGATCACCTAACCCGCACGCCACCACCGCGCCCATCTTGTCGAGGCGCTCAAACGACTCTGCCAGCTTTCCTGTCGCTGCCATCTCAACCGCTTTCCGATACCGACTAATGCGTACACGCTCATCGGCATCGTGGGCCAGTGCTGGGTCTTGTCGGCGGATCTTGTGGAGTTCGACGGGCTTCACCCCCGAATGTCGCTCAATCGCAAGCAGTGCATCGGAAGCCTCGACCGCTCCATGCTGTCGCGTATCTCCCGAAAGTATCACCCGCGCACTCCGTTCGGTCGCGAGACGCAAAAGTTCAAGCATTTGGCGTCCGCCAATTTGACCGGCCTCATCCACTACCACCACTGCGCCTTCGGCAAGTTCACGTTTGAGGAGAAAACGCGCCACAGTGGAGGGCGACGGGAAGCCTGCCCTTTCCATGTCCACCACTTGCTGCCGCTGCGGCGCAAGAGCGACAACGTGCCGACCTGCCTGTTGAAGCTGCGCCACCAATTCTTGGAGGACAAAGCTCTTTCCGGTCCCGGCTCCACCGCGAAACAAAGACACGATGTTGATCGAAGAGAGCAAAGCATCGAGCGCGTGGCGTTGTTCATCGTCGAGTTTTGGATTCAACGGACGCGGCTTTGAAACGAGCGGCCGGCAATTTCCAACGCCCTCCTTCGCAGTCTGGACTATTTCCCATTCACGCAACAACACATCCCGCAATGTGACTTCGCCAGGCCGATTCACGTCCCGAATGTATCCGCGCTGGCGCGTGAATTCCTTGAGCTGGGAGAGTGAGAAGCCTTCCCCCCGCGCTCGTCCCAATGCCTCCTGCCATACTTGGCACTCAAGCGCAACGGAGTTGCGGTCGAACAGGTGTTC
>JBEKOF010000336.1:0-4723 GCA_049522055.1 Verrucomicrobiota bacterium
TGCGCTGGCGGGCCTGGTGGTGGGAGCGCCTTCGCTGCGGTTGAAAGGAGATTACCTGGCCATCGTCACGCTGGGATTTGGGGAGATCATCCGGGTGATCTTTTGCAACATCCCGGCCCTGGGGGGCGCACTTGGCCTGAACGGCATCCCGGCCTGCACCAATCTCTTCTGGGTCTTCGCCGTGGCGGTGGTTTGCACCTACGTGGTGGTGGCGATGGTTCATTCGACCTACGGGCGCGGATTCCTGGCCGTGCGTGATGATGAAGTGGCGGCGGAAGCCATGGGGTTGAACACCACGCGCTACAAGATCGTGGCCTTTGTGGCGGGGGCGTTTTTCGCCGGGATGGCGGGCGGGCTTTACGGCCATTACACCTTGTCGCTGGATCCCAAAGGATTCGGATTCATGCGCTCCATTGACATTGTAGTGATGGTGATTCTGGGCGGCATGGGCAACACGCCAGGGGTGATCGCGGCGGCGGTGGTGCTGACGCTGCTGCCCGAATGGCTGCGGCCCGTGGCGCAGTATCGCATGGTGCTTTATTCGTTTCTTTTGATCGTCCTCATGCTCACCCGGCCGCAAGGGCTGTTCACCTGGCGGGGAAAATGGAAGCAGGTCTAGGCATGGCCGCGACCCAGACATCGCCACCGCTGCTGCGGCTGGAGCAATGCACCATTCGCTTTGGCGGCCTGACTGCTCTCCTGGAGTTGACCGGCCATATCGGCCCGGGCGAGCTGGTGGGGTTGATCGGCCCCAACGGCGCGGGAAAAACAACCGTCTTCAACCTCATCACCGGCGTGTATCAACCCACCACGGGCAAAATCGAGTTTTGCGGGCATTCCATCGTCGGCAAAAAACCGTATCAGATCACCGCGCACGGCATCGCCCGGACCTTCCAAAACATCCGGCTCTTTCCCTCCATGTCCGTCTTTGACAATGTCCGGGTGGCCTTTCATCTGCATCTCTTGCAGGGCATCGGCCACGCGCTCTGGCGCGGGGGGGAATTCCGGCGCGAGGAACGGGAAATCGCGGAACAAGTGATGGATCTGTTGGAGATTTTTCAGTTGACCAAGGCGCGGCACGCGCCCGCCATGAGCCTGCCCTACGGCGGCCAGCGCCGGTTGGAAATCGTCCGCGCGCTGGCCACGCGCCCCAAATTGCTCTTGCTCGACGAACCGGCCGCCGGCATGAACCCAACGGAGAAAACCGAACTCATGAAGCTCATCGAGTTCGTGGAGGAGAAATACAAAATCTCCGTCCTGCTGGTGGAGCACGACATGCAGGTGGTGATGGGAATCTGCCGCCGCATCCTCGTGCTGGATTATGGCATCAAAATCGCCGAAGGGACGCCCGATGAAGTCAGGTCCAACCCGAAAGTCATCGAGGCGTATCTCGGCCAGGAGCAGGAGAAATAGGCCGCCCATGTTGTCCATCAAAAATCTGACGGTCAACTACGGCGCCATCACGGCGTTGCGCGGCATCTCCCTGGAGGTTCCGCAAGGGCAGATCGTCACCTTGATCGGCGCCAACGGGGCGGGTAAGACGACGGCGTTGAAGGCGGTCTCGGGGCTGATCAAGACGCGGGGGCAGATTCTTTACGACGGGCGCGACATCGCCAACTGGCCGCCGCACCAGATCGTGGCGGCGGGGCTTTCCCAGGTGCCGGAGGGCCGCATGATCTTCGCCAACTTGACCGTGGCGGAGAACCTGGCCCTGGGCGCGTATCTCCAAAAGAGCAAGCCCGCCCTCCGGGAGAGCCGGGAGATGGTGCTGGGCCTTTTTCCCCGGCTGGCCGAGCGGCGGGAGCAAATCGCGGGGACGCTTTCCGGCGGCGAACAGCAAATGCTGGCCATCGGACGGGCCTTGATGAGCCGCCCGAAATTTCTCATGCTCGACGAGCCTTCCCTGGGCCTGGCGCCCCTCTTGGTCAAGACTATTTTTGAAAAAATCGTGGAAATCAACCGCCGGCAGGGATTGACCATTTTGCTGGTCGAGCAGAACGCCAACCTCGCCTTGGAAGTCTCCGCGTACGGGTATGTGCTGGAAACCGGGCGAATCCTGCTGCGGGACGCCTCCGCCGCGCTGCGCCAAAACCCCAAAGTCCGCGCCGCCTACCTGGGGGGCTGAGGTTTTTCGCGAAATGTTCTTGCGCGCAGGGCGGGGCGGAGTTATCCGTCCATTGTTCTTTGAAAATCCGTGGATGGTTTTGCCATCCCACCGTAGCCAGCGCTGGAAACCCCGTGAAAATCGGGGACGGTTGCGCCACTGTGACGGGTTACAATCTCCCAGGGCCACTGGTTCCGTTTAGCGGAGCCGGGAAGGCGGGAGAAAGGTCCGAAACCCGGGAGTCAGGACATCAGCTTGGCTATGCTCGTCGGGCCGGAAACGTTTCCGGCCGCTTCTCCGTCCAAGAGAAGGATGAGGCCAGCCCCTGGAACCGGGTTCCGGGGGGCACGAATGCCTTCATTCTCTGTTTTGCCGGAGTCTGAAGGTTTTTTTATTTTCAGGCTCCCCCGCACTGGTCTCTCAAACCCGTTCCCCCGACCGGAACACATTGAAAGATCAGTCAGTCATGAAAATCAAATCGTCCTTGGCGCTGGCTGCGGCCTGCCTGTCCCTCCTGGGCGCCGCGCGCGCGGCCACCCTCACCGAAAACTTCACCAACAATCCGTTGCAGAACGGCTGGCAGGTTTTCGGCGACACCAACCTGTTCCAGTGGGATTCGACCAATCAGAATCTCAAGGTCACCTGGGATTCATCCCAGACCAACAGCTATTTCTACCATCTGCTTGGCACGATCCTGGGCACGAACGACGATTTTTCCATGTCGTTCGACTTGCTATTGACAGACTACGCCATCGGCGTAAACCCGTCCGCTCCGGCCACTTTTGAACTGGCGACTGGCTTGCTGAATTATGCGGAAGCGACCAGCACGAATTTTCTGCGCGGCGGCTATCCCACCCAGCCGGACCTGGCCGAATTTGATTTCTTCCAATGGGATGACGTCCAACCATACCCGGACACCAACACGGTGTGGCCGACGTTTGTGGACAGCGAGAATGACTTTTATTACGCCGGCGACAGTTCCTATGCCGTGGTGGAACTGCCCACCAACCTGGTGATGAATGTCGCCATGAACTACACGGCGGCGGATCAAACCTGTGTGCTGACCATCACCACCAATGGAGCGGCGGTCATCGCGCCCGTGGTGGTGGCGCTTCCCGGTCTGTATGGATTCGGCGATTATCATCTGGATACCTTTGCGGTGGAAAGTTACTCCGGGTTGGATTCGGGCGGTTCGCTTCTGGCCCACGGCACGATCGGCCACATCGTCCTGGTGACCCCGCCGCCGCCGGTCACGTTCTTGCAGGCGGCGCTCCACAATGGAGTTGGGCAGGTGCAATTTGCCAGCCTCACCAATTGGAACTACGTTCTGGAAAGCAGCCCCGACCTGATCACCTGGTCCGCCAATGGGCCGGTGGTTGCGGGCACGGGCGGCAACCTGATTTTGCGCGACACTAATTCGATCCAGCGCCAGCAATTTTATCGCGTGGACGCCCTGCGGGAGGACTGATGACTTGTGACTGAACCGGAACAAAAAACCTGCCCGCGTTGCGGGGCGCGGTTCGCCTGCCACGCCCCCAACGGTTGCTGGTGCGGGGACTTGCCGCCCCTGGCCGCCGCCCAGGCAGAAACCGACTGTCTTTGCCCGGCCTGCCTGGGCCGGGCGGTGGCAGCAGAGCCGGCCAGGACCCGGCGCGAACCAATGCCGCCTCCGGCAAAACCCGCGCGCCAGGCCTTCACGCTCCTGGAACTCCTGGTGGTCATTGCGGTCATCGCCCTCCTTGCCGGCATTCTTCTGCCCGTGCTGGGCCGGGGCAAATTGCCCGCGCGATCGGCCAAGTGCAGCAGCAATCTGCGCCAGTTTGTCATGGCCGCCCAGATGTATTGGGATGACAACAACGGAAACCCCTTTGCTTACGCCGGCGCCACCACCACCAACGGCACTTACTATTGGTTTGGCTTGCTGGGGCAGGGGCCTGAGGAGACGCGCTCCTTCGATCCCACCGCCAGCCCGTTATATCCCTGGCTGGGCACGGGCGTGGACTTTTGCCCCGCCTTCGACTATTCCTCCCCGCAGTTCAAGCTAAAAGCCTCCGTGCCGACCTGCGATTACGGCTATAACGCCGCCATTTATGGGCCTCCGCTCAACCTGCGGAGGCTGGCCGCCCCCGCCCATCTGGCGTTTCTGGCGGACTCGGCCCAGGTGAACACCTTTGAAGCGCCCGCCTCCCCCAGGAATCCCATGTTCGAGGAATGGTATTATATTGACAACGAAGTGGGCCAGCCCAGCCCCCAGCCCAACGCCCAATTCCGCCATCAACAGCGCGCCAACGTGGTCTTTGTGGACGGCCATCTGGAATCCGAGCAGATGGCCCCCGGCAGCTTGGACCCGCGTTTGCCCGCCCAGATGATCGCCAGCCTCCCGGCGGAAATCCTGCAACCGCTCTAGAGCGTTTCAACAAAAACTGTAGCTGCATGAGACAAACCAGCCCAAGGCGTCTTGGGGCGTGACGCTGGCCAGAGCCCGGCCGATGGCGGCAATTAATACCATTTCTAGTCCGTAATTGCACTATTTCTGGCTACGGAAACGTTTACTTGCTCGACGAGCCACGGGTGTGAGACCAGGGTCCGCACTCGCTCTGCGTTTTCCCAGAGCGGCCG
>JBEKOF010000337.1:0-4658 GCA_049522055.1 Verrucomicrobiota bacterium
GTGGCCAGGGCCTCGGTGACGGCCTTGGCTTGTTCCGGTTGATGGAGATGAAATCGTTTCGGCATGGCCCACGATTGCGCAAGATCTAAAATAGTGCAATTACAAAATAGAAATGGTATTATTGGGTTGATACAGATTTGCGATTTGGTCGCGAAGACTGGTCAGGCGCCCAATTGCTGCCGGAGCAAGGTTGAGATTTTTTGGTCCCAGCGATGCAAGGCGGGGGCCTTAGGCCCTTCGAGGAGCAGCCGGACTTTTGGCTCGGTGCCGGAGTAGCGCAGAAGGATGCGGCCGCCTTGGGGTTGGAGGTCGGCCTGTGCTCTGGCCAACAAGGCGGGGAGGCCGGCGACGTCGGCCAAAGGTTTTTTATCGCGAACGAGGATGTTGGTCAGCAGTTGGGGAAAACGGGTCCAGCAACCGGCCAGAAGGGAGAGGGGTTTGCCGGTGGTTTTCATCACGCGCAAAATTTGGAGGGCGGCGACCAGTCCGTCGCCGGTGGTGCTGAAATCGCGCAGAATGATGTGGCCGCTCTGCTCGCCGCCCAGGTTGAGATCGTGCTTGAGCATTTCGGCCAGGACGTTTTGATCGCCCACCGGGGCGCGGAGGAGTTTGCCGCCGGCCTTGTGAATGAGGGCTTCCAAGCCGGCGTTGCTCATGACGGTGGCGACGACGGTTTTGCCGCGCAAAGTCCGTTGGGCCAGAAGTTCCAGAGCGAGGATGGCCAGGATGTCGTCGCCGTCAATGAGGTTGCCCGCTTCATCGCAGAGGAGGACGCGGTCGGCGTCGCCGTCATGGGCGATGCCCAAATGGGCGTGGTGGCGGCGGACCAGTTGGCAGAGGCGTTGGGGGTGCATGGAGCCGCAATCCTGGTTGATGTTGGTGCCATCGGGTTTGTCGCCGTAAACGAGGACTTGAGCGCCCAGTTCGCGGAGGACGCAGGGGGTGGATTTGTAAGCGGCGCCATGGGCGCAATCGGCGACGACGCGGAGGCCTTCGAGAGTGAGCTGGCGGGGAAAGGAAGTTTTGGCGTATTCGATGTAGCGGCCCAGGGCGTCGTCAATGCGCATGGCTTTGCCGATGGCATCGGCGGTGGGGCGGAGGGTGTTGATTTCGCCGCTGAAGACCAGTTCTTCGATGCGGCTTTCGATGGCGTCATCGAGCTTGTAGCCATCGGCGCGGAAGAACTTGATGCCGTTGTCGGCGTAAGGATTGTGGGAAGCGGTGATGACGATGCCGGCGTCGGCGCGCAGACTGCGGGTGACGTAGGCGACGCCCGGAGTGGGCAGGGGACCGATGAGCAGGACGTCCACGCCCATGGAGAGGATGCCGGAAGAAAGGGCGTTTTCGAGCATGTAACCCGAGAGGCGGGTGTCCTTGCCGATGACAATTTTGTGTTTGCCGCGGCCGCGGGCCTGGGATTGGAGATTTTTGAAGACGTGGGCGGCGGCCCGGCCCAGTTTGAGGGTGGTTTCGGCGGTGACGGGTTCGATGTTGGCGGTGCCACGGACGCCATCGGTCCCAAAGATTTTGGCGGGGCGGTTCATGATTAAGGGGTGAAGGGTTGGACGCTCACGGAGTTGGGTTTGAAATCATGCACATAGACGTCGTGAGGAACGTCGGTGTGCAGGTCTTCCTGGATGGGGAGCCTGGAATGAAAGTCGGTGAGGTCCACGAAGACTTTGATTTTATCGCGCTCCGGGCCGTCGAGGACCGAGGGGGGGCCGAAGACGGTGAGGAGGACGTCCGGCGGGGTGATCTTGAAGGCGCGGTTGGTGCCTGTGTTGGAGATGGGGGCGAGGATGGAATCCTTGTTTTGGGCCATGATGAGGACGGGGACGAGGATGTCTTCTTTGACCAGAGCCAGGCCGGGGGCAGGCTCATCGAGGGCGATGTCGTGAGCGATGCTGTAATGGATGGCCATCCAGATGACGGTGCCGGAGGCGATGGAGAATAATTTGAGCCAGAAATTGCGGAAGATGAGATCGCGCGGGGACATGGCTATTTGTGCTCCAATTTTGGAAGGGCGGGGCCGGGTTTGGGGGGCTCGCGGAGAGAGGGCTGGAGCCAACGCAGGAACTTATGAGGTTTGCCGGGATTGAGGAGGACGGAGGAGAGGAAAGCGCGCAACTGTTCGCCGGTGACGCCGCGGACCAATTGGCCCTTGTAGGCGTGGGAAATGGAGCCGGTCTCCTCGGAAACGACGACGACCACGGCGTCGGTTTGTTCGGAAAGGCCGATGGCGGCGCGATGGCGCGTGCCCAAGGAAGCGGCGAGGTCCTGGCGCTGGCTCAAGGGGAAAATGCAGGCGGCATAGGCGATGCGGTCGCCCTTGATGATGACGCCGCCGTCGTGAATGGCGTTGTTGGGGAAGAAGATGGTTTCGAGCATTTCGGGAGTGGCCTCGCAATCCACCAAGAGGCCCGACTCGGTGGCTTCCTGCAATTGAATGGATTGCTCAATGGCGATGAGGGCGCCGATGCGCACGTCGGCGAGGCGTTCGACGGTTTGGATGATGACCTCGATGTTCTGGCGCTGCTCGCGGGTGGCGTTGAAGAGGGGATGGGTGCCCAATTCGGCGAGAATGCGGCGCAGTTCGGGCTGGAAAATGATGAGCACGGCCACCGCGGCGAAGGCGACGAAGGAACGGAGGAGCCAGTTCAAGACTTGGAGATGGAGGAGCTGGGAGAGGACTGTCAAACTAATAATGAGCAGGACAAAGCCGTAAACCACGGGGGCGCCGCGGGTGCCGCGGACGAATTTGAGGCTGTAATAAATGCCCACCGAAAGGAGGGCGATTTCCAGCACCGGGCGCCAGCTCTCATGAATTTTCTGCAAGACTGTCTGCATGATCATTTCCATTCACTTGCCGCCGCATCAGGGCCCGGGTCATCGCCAGCGCCTGGCGCGTGGCGGCCACGTCGTGAGCGCGGATGATCCGCGCCCCCTGTTGGGCGGCCCAGCACGCGCACGCCAGCGACGAGGGCAGGCGTTCCTTCACGGAGCAGCCCAACAAGGTCCCCATGAAGGATTTGCGGGAAGCTCCCAGCAAAAGCGGGCGTTCCCATTTTGTAAAGGCGCGGAGACGGGCAAGCAACTGTAAATTATCTTCCAGGCGCTTGCCAAAACCAATCCCCACATCCAGGGCGACCTGCTCGGGCTTGACGTCGCAGGCGGCGAGACGCCGCAAGCGCCGGCCAAAGAACTCGTTGACCTCGGCCACGACATCCTTGTAAAGAGGATTTTGCTGCATGTTCTCCGGCGACCCCTGCATGTGGGTGAGCACATAACCGGCGCCGCATTCGGCGGCCACCCGCCACATTTCCTCGTCCTCGCGGTTGGAGGCGATGTCATTGACGATGCTCGCCCCGGCCCGCAAGGCGGCGCGGGCGACGGCCGGTTTGATCGTATCAATGGAGATGGGGATGGCAAGCTTGGGGGCCAGTGCATGGATGACGGGAATGACGCGGCGCAATTCCTCGGCTTCGGGGACGGGTTGGGCGCCGGGCCGGGTGGATTCCCCGCCGATGTCAATGATGTCGGCCCCCTCGGCCGCCAGGCGGAGGGCGTGAGCGAGGGCGCGGTCAGTGGCGAAGAACTCGCCGCCGTCGGAAAAGGAGTCCGGCGTGACATTGACCACGCCCATGAGAAGGGCGGGGCGTGGGAAGACGAATTCAAACTGGCGGGCGCGCAAAAGCATTGTTCGGATCTGTGCAATGGCCTGCGGGCGCCGCGGGCTTATTTTTTGGCGGCGGCGAAGTTCCTGGCGACTTCCGCCCAGTTGACGACATTCCAGATCGCCTTGAGATAATCGGGGCGGCGATTTTGGTATTTCAAATAATAGGCGTGCTCCCACACGTCCACGCCGAAGATGGGCTGGCCTTCGCAGCCGGCGACGGCTTTGCCCATGATCGGAGAGTCCTGGTTGGGGGTGGAACAGACTTCCAGCTTGCCGTGGTTGACCACCAGCCAGGCCCAGCCGCTGCCAAAACGGGTCGTCCCCGCCGCCTCAATTTTTTCCTTGAAGGCGGCGAAACCGCCGAAGGCGCTGTTGATGGCGTCGCCCAGGGGGCCGGAGGGAGCGCCGCCGGCGCCTGGGCCGAGGATTTTCCAGAACAAGGAATGATTGGCGTGGCCGCCGCCGTTGTTGCGCACGGCGCCGCGAATGTCCGCCGGGACGGCTTCCAGGTTGCTGATGAGCTGCTCGACCGTTTTGGCTTCCAGATCGGGCTTGCCGGCGATGGCTTTGTTGACGTTGGCAACATAAGCGGCATGATGTTTGTCATGGTGGATTTCCATGGTGAGGGCGTCAATGGTCGGTTCCAAGGCTTCTTTGGGATAGGGCAGCGGGGGTAGTACGTATGGCATAGACTTTGCGTGTTAATGTTTAGATTTTGTTGCCGCGCGGGCAATTTTGAGTCTCAATGACCCGCCAAAAAATAGCAGACGGGCGTCCGAACACAAGGACAGGTTTTTTGGTTTCACTCCGCCAGCGCGATAAAATTCTGGAGGAGTTTCAACCCGATGTCCTGGCTTTTCTCAGGATGAAACTGCGTGGCGAAGACGTTGTCCCGCCAGACGGAGGAGGCGAACCGCTGCCCATAGGTTGTCTCGGTGGCGGTGATGGACGGGTCCAGCGGTTGGGGGAAAAAGCTGTGGAC
>JBEKOF010000338.1:0-4595 GCA_049522055.1 Verrucomicrobiota bacterium
ATTCCGGCGCGACAACGAAGGGGAAGCGTGACCTGTTACCGTGGGGCCAGCCTGATCCAGGTGCGCCTCCGTGGGGATGTGGCGGCAGGAAAGACGAGCGGCTGCGGCCCGCGTGGTGAAATTGTCGAGTTCACCCCGGCTTCGCGTCGGCGGATGCTGGAATTGCTGGCGAAAGTGGAACAGGCGGCGGTGCCTCTCGCCTTCACTCTCACCTACCCGGACAACTTCCCTCTCTACCGGGAGGATTACAAAGGCCATTTGGAGGCATTCTGTGACCGAATGCAGCGGCGTTGGCCCGGAGCGGCGATTATTTGGAAGCTGGAATTCAAAGCGCGGAAATCGGGGAAGAACAAGGGCAAGATCGCCCCGCATTACCACCTGCTTGTTTTCGGTGTCCCCTGGCGGTTTCGTTTCAAAGAGGAGCGTGGGGAATCCGCGCGCCTGCGCCGGGTGCGTGTTCACGCGGGCGGCGAACACTGGAAAGAGGAGATTGAGCTGAACGGCTCAAGACAGTGTACGGTGATGAGCGTTTGGGCTGAACTGCCGGACGGCGGGGAATTCCCGAATGGCGAAGTCTATGGCGCGGACTCGTTAAAGTGTTGGGCGTCCCGCAACTGGTTTGGGGTGGTCGGAAGCGGCGATTTCGCGCACTACCTGGCCGGGACTCGTGTGGAGCGTCTCAGGACGATCAAAGGCGCGTTTGCCTACGCGGGCAAGCGTTACATGGCGAAGAAGGAGGAAATGCCGGTGATGGAGGAAAAGCCGGGCCGGTATTGGGGTGTGATTGGCCGGCAACACCTGCCGCTTGGGAAGCGGGAAGACCAGGAGGTGAGCGCCAGCGATGCGGTGAAACTGCGGCGGGTGATGCGGCGATACCGTTTGGCGAATACGCCGCCGGAGAAACGGAAGTTTCTGCGCAAGAGCCAACTGTGGTCGGAAGATTTCACGGCCAAACTGTTTTGCACCGTCGAGTTTTGGATGGAACGTCTGCCGAAATTGATCGGCATTCGTGGGAATACCTCAAATGTAGTTCAGAATTCCGAGGTTGACCCTTCCATTGAGTAGGGCGACGGAATTTTATGCTGTTCAACGAATTTGATCGGGCGTAGGTTCATTCTAATGGAACTATTCCACATCAAGTCAATGGGTGAGGAAAAAGGCCCATATACGAGAGAGCAATTGCGCTCTATGTGGGATAACGGTGCAATTACGGCGGACACAGTATTCCGTTCAGTAAACTCGCCCGACTGGCGTTCACTTGAAAATGAGTTTTCCCCCTCCCTCGCCGCAGGAGAACCACAACCACGACGTTCGACAATTAATCCCAAAAGAAAACGTCTTCTATTTGGTGGGCTCGGCGTGACGATTTTGGTTGCCTTCGTATTTCTCGGAACTTTTCACGTCATCACCGGCAGCGACATCGGGATAAAAATAGTCCCTCGTCATGGTGTTGGATTCGCCGAGATTTTTATCAATGTTGATGAAATCACGGGAACTTCCTACCTGTTCGCCAAGACCCGCTGGCCTATCGGATGCGCTGTCTTGCAGAGGGAGGGCATAGTCGAATCGGACGAAGCCCT
This sequence comes from Verrucomicrobiota bacterium, assembly GCA_049522055.1. Classification (GTDB taxonomy): domain Bacteria; phylum Verrucomicrobiota; class Verrucomicrobiia; order Limisphaerales; family Palsa-1400; genus JBEKOF01. Next base: position 1,581 of record JBEKOF010000338.1, read on the forward strand.
TCAAAAGCGGGTCGGATCGGCCTTTCCAAATCACTCAGATAAACCTACAAAAGCGCAATGGAAGGCCAAGTTCGCCGAAAAGAATCCCCTTTTTGCGCAGACCGGAACCGTGCTGCAGGCGTTCAAACAACAATTCGTCAGCCTCATGGGAGAACCCGACCGTTCAGAAGTTAACGGAAACGACGCCTATTGGTACTACGACTGTTCAGACGGAACAATTCAGGTCGTTTTCAATGCGACTGCAGGCAATAGAACTGGTTTCTTGCAAGGCCAGATTAACGAATATTAGTTATGCCTCTAAATCCAAACCAAGTGGAGGACTATATGCGCGGGTTCTTTGGATACGGCAACCCCGAAGGAAGATGGTGGTTTGTCGGCCCCGAAGAGGGGGGCGGCAGAACGTTGGACGAAGTGTGTGCTCGCGTTCAAGCGTGGCACGATGCGGGAGAAAGCGTTCTGGATCTTTGCGCCTACTGTGACCACGTTGGTCACGGATTGCAACAATGGTTTAGGGAGAATCCACGTCCGCCGATACAGCGCACATGGGCCGCTTTGATTAGGACAGTGTTTAGCGCAGAAGGACGATTACATGAAGGCTTAATCCAACAGCGTGAGCAAATCCGCAGCTACCAGCGAGTCCAGCTAGGTCGTGCCGACGGATGTACGTATTTAAGCGAAATTCTTCCATTGCCATCGCGAGGAACAGGACATTGGAATTATACCAGGGCGGACTGGTGGGAGGGAGGCCAAGTTCCAGATTTCGTGACCGGAAATCATATTAGGGGTCGCAATAACGCCCTCAATCATTGCAGAGACGCGCGACTCACGTACTTTCAACAAACCTTTAATGCGCTCCCGCCGGGACATCGAATCATTATAGCGTACGGTCTGCCGCGGCAATACTTTAACATTTTCTTTGCAGCCATCGGCTTTGATATTAATTGGGTTCCGTTGGATGGACTCCACGCTTTTTGCCTAACGGTACACCATGCTTCTCAAACGGTAATAGTTCAAACGAGACACCCAATCACTCGTGGACTACGCAATGATTATTGGAATGCTATTGGTGCTGCTATTAATGAACTTTTGCCGCCAGAACTCAACGTTGGAGAATAGCTTGACTGTAAACTCTTCCGGCCACAACTGGCTCTTGCGCATACGACGGCACCTTGGGCCGATTCCGTGGGGGACTGAGTAGGGTCAAGCCCGGAATTCGGAATTATAATTCGAGCAGATTGTCCGAGAAAAGCGACGAACCGGCGCAAGCCCCCCAGGTCGTGCCGTCATTGCCGCCAGTGTTGCGAGGGCAGCGGGGCGCAATCCTGGCGGCAATGACGGCACGACCTGGCACTTGTCGGGGCTGAGTTTTCGCGTGTTGGCGTTCGGCTTGGCCCCCCCGCCTTTAGCAAGCCGAATGACGACACGGGAAAACTCGGCGGGGAAACCTCTGCACCTTGACGGTTGACAAGCGGCATGAACGGTGGCACAGTTCGGAATATGACACAAAATGACGTCGCCGCCGGTTCTCCTGCCACACAAAAAAAGCCCTATGGTCTGCGCGGTATTTTAGCGGACATGAGGGAATTTAAGAGGATTTCCAAATTGCAGGGCGGTCTGGTGCCACAATCGGCGGCGGCAACGGCCCTGGGTGTAAGCCGTCAGCGTGTCCATCAGCTTGTGACCGAGGGGACATTGAACCACTGGACGTTCTACGGGATGAAATGGCTTTCTGAAAACGAGTTGGTTTCGTTCGCCAAGCTCCATCGCGGAGAGGGCGAAAACCAATACAGGCCAAGCGCAAAGGAAATGTGGAAGGCGGCGCGTGAGGGCGGGAAAGAATTTGTGAAAGGACGGAGCGGCCAAGGCGGCTCTTGACTAAAGTAAAATAGGGCCTTGACATATTGCAATGCCCACTCCATATTGCCTCCATGCCAGAGAAAAACAGCATGGACAAGCCGGGAAGCCCGGCGGGGTTGCGACTGCTCACCAAGAAGGACGTGGCGCGTCTGTTGGCCTGTTCCATCCGCATGGTGGAAAGACTGGTGGCGTCGGGGACATTGGCGGCGGTTAAGATTCGGGGCGCGGTGCGGTTTCGGTCAAGTGACATTGAGCAAATTATGATGAAAGGAACAACATGATCTTCTCCATTGAAAAGCGGCGGTTCCGCCGGGATGGCAAGGTTGAGGAAACACGGTCGTATTATTTGCGGTATCGCATCGGTGACATGCCGGTGGACAAGTGGAAGTCGCTTGGCGTGACGGACAAACAGGTTGCTGACCAAAAGGCGCATAAATTCATCCAGGAGCGTGAGCGTGAGGCGGCGGGCATCCTTGAACCGCAAGCCGTCCGCGACTCGGCCAGAAAGCCGCTGGCGACTCACTTGGACGATTACGTGGCTGATCTGGCGGCGCGGGGCCGGAACGGTCGCGTGGGCCGTGGGGCGCGGTTGGTTGCCTCCCGGATAAAGGCGTTGGTGAAAGACTGCGATTGGCAGGTGCCGTGCAATGTCACCGCCGATTCGTTCATCGTCTGGCGCAACCGGCAAACCTGCTCGCCGCGCACACTGAACCACTACCTGCAAGGGATGATCTCGCTGCTGAACTGGATGGAAAGGGTCGGCAGAATCAAAACCAACCCGTTAAAGAACGTGTCCAGGGCCGATGAGCGGGGTAAACAGAAGCGGGTGCGCCGGGCCTTCACGGATGAGGAATTGCGCAAGCTGGTGGCCGGGTCGGAAGACCGGGGCATAATCTATTTCACCGCCGCGCGGACAGGATTGCGGCAAGAGGAATTGAAGCAAATGAAATGGGGCGATTTGAACCTGGGCGCGGATGTGCCGTTCGTGGTGGTGCGGGACTATGCGGCCAAAAACAAGAAACAGGAATCGGTGCAACTGGTGCCGGAAATTGTCGAGGCATTGACGGCTCACCGGCCAGCCGGATGCGCGGGGACTGATCTGGTCTTTCCGAATGGCATTCCACGCGCCCGGCGTTTGACCCTGGACGCGGAAGCCAA
>JBEKOF010000339.1:0-4581 GCA_049522055.1 Verrucomicrobiota bacterium
CATGGTTGGGCAACTGGATTTGGAATCGCATGGACCGATCCAGGCTGTTGGTCAAAGCGGTGACTTCCTTGGCGTAGGGAGGCGGCGGGCTGAGGGCAAGATATTTGCCATAGGCAAGGAGGGCCTGACGGCCGTCGTTCAAATACTTGTCATAGACGATGGCCCGATTCAGCAGGGCCGGGGAATACTGGGGGTCCACCGCCAGGGCGACATTGAATTTCAGGAGCGCATTGGAGATGGCGGCGGCGGAGGGGGGCGGTTTGTCCAGCAGTTCGATCAGGCCGAGGTTGTTGCCGGCCTCGGCGGTTCGCGCCAGGTTCTGGGCGGATTGGAAGTCCTTTTTGGCGTTATCAAATTGGCGGGATCTTTCGGAGGCGATGGGAGCTTGCAAGGCCAGACGGAGATGGACGTTGCCCAGTTTCAAGAATCCGTCCACGTTCCACTTTTGGAGGGAGGTGTAGGTTGTCAACAAATCCCTGGCGGCGGCCAGGTTGGAGTGTTCCAATTCCAGGCAGCCCAGGTTGAAATCGGCCGCCGGGAGGTGGTGCAGAGCCAGCGCCATCTGATAATATTGCCGGGCCTTCTGGGCGTTGCCGGCGCCGTGATAAGCCAGGCCGAGGAGGTTGCAGGCCGTGGCGCGGACTTCAGGCGGATCGTTGGTGAGCAGATTGACGGCCTGCGAAAGCACCAGGACGGCCTGGTCATAATTGGTGTTTTCAATCAGCCGGCTGCCCTTTTGGAGGGCGCGCGCCCCCGGCGGCCCGCAAGCGGTCAACGACAGACACGCGGCAGCGACGATGGCCACCGCGCGAGGCCCCCGTTTTTTTATCGTCAGCATCTGCCAGCGTGGTAACATTGCGTGGCCGCGGTGTCAAGATTCGGCGACATTTGCTTGTGAAAAATAATTTTCTGGTTTGGGCGATTTGCCTTGCCGGCGCGTTTCCCCCGGCGGGGCGCGGGGAGGACACGCCGTCCGCCGCCGGCCCGGCGGCCGCGGCCCGGGTGGTGGTGGTGGTGGATGGGCGGGCGACGGCGGCCTTCGAGCCGCAGCCGGGCATTGTCAAGGACATGGTGACGCGGGGCCTGTTGAAGTTCACGGGCAAGGAGGAGATCGTGCAGGCGTGGCAAACGATTGTCGCGACGCAGGACGTGGTGGGAATCAAAGTTTATTCAGCTCCGGGAACGGTCTGCGGGACGCGCCCCGCGGTGGTCAGCGCCATCGTGAGGGGCCTTCTGGCGGCCGGACTGGCCTCCAGCAACATCATCATCTGGGACCGCCATCTGGCCGACTTGCGCGCCGCCGGTTTCGACGAAGTGGCGCGGCACTACGATGCGCGGCTGGCCGGCAGCGCGGACAGCGGCTACGACGGAAAGGCGGCCTACACCAACGAGTTGATTGGGAACCTGGAGGCGGGCGATTATGAATTCGACAAAATGGGAAACACGACGGGCCGCAAATCCTACGTGAGCAAACTGGTGAGCAGCAACATGAGCAAAATCATCACCGTGACCCCGCTGCTGAACAATAACCTGGCGGGGGTGACGGGCCATCTATACAGCCTAGCGATGGGCAGTGTGGACAACCTGCGGCGGTTTGAATCCCATGCCGGGGTTCTGGCGGAGGCGGTGCCGGAGATTTACGCGCTGCCGGCCTTGAGCGATCGCGTGGTCCTGTGCGTCACCGACGCGCTGATTGGCCAGTATCAGGGGGAGCATCAGAGCCTGCTGCACTACTCCACGCCTGTCAACCAGATCTGGATCAGCAAAGACCCGGTGGCGCTGGATGTTCTGGCCATCCAGGAGCTGGAGCGCGAGCGCAAGGCGCGGCAAATGGAAGGAGGGGAGGCCAACCTGGATTTGTACCACAACGCTTCGTTGCTGGAACTGGGCGTGAGCGCCCCGGCCAGGATTCAAATCGAGATTGTCAAGTAAATTCTTCCATCACGGAGTGGCGAGGCGGAAAAAGGCCGCCGCCCCGGCGGCGCTGTTGGTCACATAATTCTGGCCGCCCACAACCACCGTGGCGGGGGTGAGCGTCTGCCAGGAGGAGGGCAGGCCCAGGTTGTGGTTGGATTGCAGCAGGAAGGGGACGCCGGAATCGGGCCAGGAGATCACGACCCGGGAGGAGGCGGCCAGGGGCTGGATGCTCAGGGACCGCGCCGCGGGGGTGAGATAATAGACGACGGCGGAGGCCGAATTGTCCGCCGGGTCCAAATTGCCTTCCAGGAAATTCAGGGTGGCGGTGTTGGTCAAGGCTGCGGTCGTGGCGCAGGTTGCGACAATGGTGATGGTCAAGCCGGTGTTGTTGGTGAGGATGCCGACGTTGCAAGTCACCACGCCGCCGCTCGAGGCGCACGCCCCCAGGGTCGAGGTTGCGGAAACATAACTAAGAAACTCCGGCAGCGGATCGCTCACGCTCAGGCCGGTGACGATGGAAGGCCCTTCATTGGTCACGCCCAGGGTGTAGGTGACGTTGCTGCCCGGAGGCAGAAGCTGGGGGGAAGCCGTTTCGGTCAGCAGGACAAGGCTGGGCTGGGTGACGGTAAAAGGGGTGGTGCCAGCGGCGCTGCCGTATGGGGTGAAGACCGTGATGAGACCTGTGGCCGCGCCCGGCGGCACCCTGGCCTGCACCTGGTCGTTGGTGACGAAAACCGGCGGGGCGCTGACGCCATTGAATTGGACATTGGTCACGTTAAAGAGGCTGGTGCCGGAAATACTCACCAGGGTGTTGGTTGGCCCCAGAGCCGGGCTGAAGCTGTCAATGTCCGGCAGCACTGCGAAGATGTTGGGGGCGATAAAGAGGCCGCCAGGCGCGGTGAGGGTCATGAGTCCGGAGGTGGCGTTGGAGGGCACTGTGGCGAGGATTTGAGTCGCCGAGCCGGTGAAATTCCAGGAGACGCCGTTGACGGTCAGGGCGGTGGCGTTGGTGAGGTTGCGGCCGGTGATGGTGACGGTGGCGTTGGCCGCCGCGCCGGCGGGGCTCAAATTGGTGATCCAGGGCTGAAGATAGAACAGGGCGGAGCTGGTCGCCGTTTCGCCGGAACTGTTGATGACCCTGATCGGGCCGGAAGTGGCCGCCGCCGGAACGACGGCCTGCACCTGGTTGTAGCTGGTGAATGGCGCGGAGCTGGCCGGGGTCCCGTTGAACGTCACGCCGCCGGTGGCGGGGATGTCGGTAAAATTGCCTTCGATCAAGACGGTCATGCCCTGCACTCCGCTGGCCGGGGAAAAACCGGAAATGACAGGAACATCGCCGGTGACGGTGAAGTTGCTGCTGGTGGTGGCGCTGGCCAACCCGGTGGAGACCTCAATCGGCCCGGTGGTGGCGCCGGTGGGAACCAACGGCTGGAGCTGGGTGTCCTGCGTGGCTTTTATCCCGACGCCGCCGGCGCCGAATTTCACGTTGGTGACACTGGTGAAATTAAAGCCGTAAATGGTGACCGGCGCGCCGGCCGGGCCGCCCACGGGGCTGAAACTGGTGATGACCGGCCCGGTGGAGCTGAGGAAATTGGAAGGGGTGGTGTAACTGCCCCCGGAGGCAAGGATGGTAATGGGCGCGTTGCTGGCGCCGCTGGGAACGGCCACCTGGATCTGAGTGGCATTCCAGACGGTGAAATTGGAACTTCTGGTTTCGATGCCGCCGAATTTCACGCCTGTGACGGATGGGTACAAATTGTAGCCGTCAATGGTCACCAACGTGCCGGCCGGTCCGAGGACGGGGGTAAAATCCGTGATGAAAGAGTTGGAGCCGGTGAGAAAGGTGCTGGCACTTTGACTGACACCGTTGGAGGTGCTCACGTTGATCAGGCAATTGGTCGCCCCGGCGGGCACTTGGGCTTCAAGCTCGGTGGTGGCGACGACGGTCACCAGCGGAGAAGTCAAGCCGCCGAATTGAACGGTGGTGCCGTTGGGGACAAAATTGTCGCCGTAAACCGTGACCAGCGAGCCGCTGGCGGCGAAGGCCGGGGAAAAACCGGTGACATCGAGAATGGCGCTGACGATGAAATTGTTGGTTGACACGGCGCTCAGGCCGCTGGCGGCGGTGGTCACGGTAATCGGGCCGTCGGCGGCATTAGTGGGGACGGTGGCCACGACCTGGTCGCCGCTTTCGGTCGTCACCGTGCCCGCGACAGGGCTGGCGCCGGTGAACGTGACGGTCGTTCCGCCCATGACAAAATTTGCGCCGAAGATAGTCACGGGGGCCGGGGAGGCGCCGGTCGTTGGCGTGAAGCCGGTGATGATGGGAGCGACTGTGAAACTGGCCGCGCTTGGGCTGGTCACGCCGTCCACGACGACGCTCAGCGGCCCGGTGGTGGCGCCCAGCGGCACGACGACCTGCATTTGGCCGCCGCTGATGACATTGAAATCGGCATAGGTGGCGCCGTTGAAAAAGAAGTTGGTCGCGCCGGTGAACCCGGAACCGGTGACGGTGACCACGGTGCCGGGCTGGCCGGAAGCCGGGGAAAAACTGGAGATCGTTCCCCGCGCCACCAGGCAAAAAAACGGGGACAGCGCCGCCATGCGCACGACCCGCCGCCATTGACCGCGCCAACTCCTTGATTCACTGATCCGAAGACGCAA
>JBEKOF010000340.1:0-4572 GCA_049522055.1 Verrucomicrobiota bacterium
TCCACCCACAAGGTGAGGAACTTCTGGAGATCGCCGGGCTTGTAGCGGTTGGCCACGCTGTAGAAATCCGCCCAATCCGGGTCGTAGAGGTCGTTGGTCTGGAGGCTGGGGTTGATGCGCACGAAGGTGTAATGCTCGATGCTGTGGTTGGAGACGCCGAACTTCAACCCCTTGGCCCGCACGGCCTTGCCCAGGTCGCCAATGAGATCGCGCCTGGGTCCCATCAGCTTGGCGTTGTATTTGTTGTAGGCGCTGTCCCAAAGGGAGAAACCATCGTGATGCTCGGCGGTCGGGACCACGAATTTGGCGCCGGCTTTCTTGAACAAATCGGCCCAGGCGTCGGGGTCCCACTGGGCGGCGGTGAACATGGGAATGAAATCCTTGTAGCCGAACTTATTTTGCGGGCCAAAATGCTGCTGGTGCCACTGAATGGCGGCTGCGTCGTTGTACATGTGCAATTCGTACCACTCGCTGCCGTGGGCGGGGACCGCGTAGAGGCCCCAGTGCATCATGATGCCAAACTTGGCGTCCCGCCACCAATCGGGCACCTTATAATCGGCCCTGATCGAGTCCCACTCCGGCTTGACGGGGCCATCGGGGAGTTGCGGATCGGCCGCGGCGGCGGCGGCGACGATTTCAGCCGTCGCCTGCGGACCGCTTTGGGCGCGGGTGGAGGGGTGCCAAGTCAACAACGCCGCAAGGAAGACGGATGCGGCGAGAAAGCGGCGATTGAGATTGTTGGTCATATATGATTAGGGGTGATTTACGCCGAGAGATTCAGTATCATCTTGAAACGAGATTGGAAAGATTTCAAAATGGGAATGTGAGACAATGCGCCCATGATTGAAATCAACAGCTTTAAGAACCTGCGGCTTCTGGGCGGTTTCATCATTGTTGAAATCGAGTTCACGCCTGACCGATTGGTGGACGCTTTGGGGCGGGATGCCATCGCGCAGACGCGAATTGTTGGGCAGGAGTTTCGCATGGTCATCCGTTCCGACCTGCCAGAGAATGAACTGTCGATCACCTTGTATCACGAAGTTCTTGAAGCTGCCTCCGTTGCCGGCGCCCGCCCGCCGCAAGCGTGATGGATCTTAATGAGGGAGATTTCGAGCGTGCTGCGCGTGCCGCTCATGAACGGTGGGGCAACGCGTCCGCGAGCAACTTAAACCGACTGTTGCAATTTTACGAATTTAGTGAAGAATAAAGGCATGGTTGACCGTGATAGAATCCAGTGTGACCTGATCAAGCTGCTCAACGGCGAACGCATCCTGCGCCTGACCGAGCCGCAATCCGGTTTATCTCTGGAGAAAAAGCTCTCTCCCGCCGACGCCGTTGTGCGTCAGAAGGAAAGGCTGATGGGCGTGTTTGAAGCCGCGCTCGCACGCGCCGAACTGACGAAGGCTTGAACCGGGCCTGCGGGCCAATTTGGCCTGGGCTGTTCAAGTTCTGTTGGACACTGGAACAACATTCAAGTGAACCTTTTCCGTTTGGCATAATCAACAAAACTTCCCCTCATTTCCCCAGGGTTTCCGCAATCGCCTCGCGCAGCGCGCCGACCATTTTTTGCGCCTGGGCTTTCGTCGTGCAATAAGGGGGCATCAGCACGATCACACTGCCCACAGGCCGGGTCAACACTCCGCGCCGGGCCATCGGGGAGTTGCGGATCGGCCGCCGCGGCGGCGGCGACAATTTCCGACGTCGCCCGCGGACCGCTTTGGGCGCGCGCGGATACTTGCCAGGCCAGCAACGCCGCAAGAAAGACGGATACCGCGAGAAAGCGGCGATTGAGATTGTTGGTCATATATGATTAGTGGAGTGTAATGCCGACCAATTCAATATCATCTTGAAACCGGATTGGAAAGATGGCAAAATGGGAACATGAAACAGTTCACCGCGATCATCCATCAAGGCGAGCCGGACGAAGGCGGTTTTTGGGCGACCTGCCTGGAAGTCCCTGGCGCCAATGGACAAGGGGAAAGCAAGGATGAATGTCTGGCCAACTTGGCGCAGGCGGTTCAACTGTTGCTGGATACCGGACGGGAAGAGGCCTTCCGACTAGACCCACAGGCAGAGACGGCGGAACTCTTGCTGGCATGAAACGCCGGGCATTGCTCGGCCATTTGCAGGAACATGGCTGTACGCCCTTGAGAGAAGGAGGCAGCCATTCGATTTGGAGAAACCCCCAGACAGGCCGCAACGAAGCCATTCCCCGCCACAACGAAATCAAGAAACATCTGGCGCGCTCCATCTGCCGCAACCTTTCCGTTCCAGTGCCGCCGGGCGATTAATGGAAACAAAATGAGAGGCGGCGGTTGGGGTGCGGCGGATTGTCAGGGGGCACCACTACGAGCTTGCCCTCTCATTTTCTTCTCCTCACTTCCCCAGGGTTTCCGCAATCGCCTCGCGCAGCGCGCCGACCATTTTTTGCGCCTGGGCTTTCGTCGTGCAATAAGGGGGCATCAGCACGATCACGCTGCCCACGGGGCGGGTCAGGACTCCGCGCCGGGCCATCGCCTCGCAGACGCGAATACCCGCTTGCTCGCGCAATGGGAAAGGTTCGCGCGTCTTCCAGTTCCGCACCAGTTCCACCCCCGCCACCAATCCCACTTGCCGGATGTCGCCGACGTTGGGCAGGGGCCACAAGGTCGGCAATTCCTCCCGCAACGCCGCCTCCAGCGTCCGCGCCGCCGCCGCGCAGGAGGGCGACTCCAGCAGTTCCAGGCTCGCCAGCCCGGCGGCCGTCCCAATCTGGTTGGCCGTGAAACTGTGGCCGTGGAAAAATGTTTTGAACTCCTCGTATTCCCCCAGAAACGCGGCAAAGACCTCCCGCGTGGTCAGCGTGGCGCCCAGCGGCAGATAGCCGCCCGACAGCCCCTTGGCCAGCGCCACGTAATCGGGATGCACATTTTCTTTATGACAAGCCAGCAGGCCGGCGGGATTGGCCGTCGCGCGGCCAAACGCGGTCATCACCTCGTCGGCAATCAATTGCGCGCCGTGGCCCCGCGCGATTTCCGCCGCCCGCCGCAGCCAGCCCGCGGGCTGGGGGATCATGCCCGCCGCGCCCTGGATCAGCGGCTCAAAAACAAACGCCGCGCAAGCGCCGCCTTTTTTTTTCCGCGCGGCGAATTTTTCTTCGACCTTCCCGGCGCATTCCCAATGGCACTTGCGGTATTCCCGCGCGTCAGCCCGCTCCGGGCGCGCCCGGTTGAACGGGCAGCGGTAACAATACGGGGACATCACCTTGCCGGACTTGAAAAGCAACCCGGCAAAACTCTTGTGGAACAAATCAATATGGCCCAGGCTGACCGCCCCGACCGTGTCGCCGTGATAGGCCGAGTCCAGAGAAAGGAACTCCGGCCTCCGGGCACGCCCGGCGCGGCGCGCGAATTCGTAGGCCAGCTTCAGCGCCACCTCCATGGCGGTGGAGCCGTCGTCGGAGAAAAAAACGCGCGCCAATTTTGGATGGCGCCCGGCCGCCCGGGTCGGCCCCGAGGCGGGCCGGGCGGCGGATTGCACCAGTTTTTGCGCGAGCAACGAAGCCGGCTCGCCGGCCAATCCCAGAGCGGAGGAGTGGGCGATTTTTTTGAGCTGGCGACCGATGGCGGCGTTGATTTTTGGATGAGCGTGGCCGTGGAGATTGGTCCAAATGGAGGCGTTGGCGTCCAGGTATTCCCGGCCCGCCTCGTCGCGCAGCACCGCGCCGCGGCCGCTCAGAATCACAATCGGCGGGCGCCGCAGCCAGTCCCGCATCTGCGTAAAGGGATGCCAAAGATAACGGTGATCCAACTGGGCGAGAGGCGGGGGAGCGGGTTTCAAGCAGACGGTTTGGGGTTCAAGACCGATTCGACCGCCCTGAGCATTTGATCCACATCGGACGGGGTGTGGGCGGCGGTGAGGGTGAGGCGCAGGCGGGACTGGCCCCGCGCCACTGTTGGATAACGAATCGCCGGAATAAAGATGCCTTGCGCCCGCAAGCGTTCGGCGATTTCCACCGCCTTGCCTTCGCGTCCGATCATCAACGGAATAATCGCGCCAGTTTTGCCGCGACGATCCGCCAGCGTGGTTCCCTTGCCGGCCAGGGAGCGGCGCGCCGCCACCATCGCGACATTGGCCCAAAGTTGCCGGCACCGCTCCTCGCCCGCCTGGCTTTGCGCCAAAAGAACTCCCGCCCGGGCCGCCGCCGCCGCCGCCGGCCCCGGGGCGGTGGAGAAGACGAAACTGCGCGCGCGGTTGAGCAGATAATCTATCAACGCGCGCGAGCCGCAGATATATCCACCCGAAGCCCCCAGGGCCTTGCCCAGCGTGCCCATTTGAATTTCAATTTTCCCGGCCACGCCCAATTCCTCGGCCAGCCCGCGCCGCCGTTTTCCATAAAGGCCGGTGGCATGGGCTTCGTCCACCATCAGCCACGCGCCATATTTTTCCTTGAGCTCAAACAACTCCGCCAGGGGCGCCTGGTCGCCGTCCATCGAAAAGACGCTTTCTGTCACGATGAGTGTGCGCGAGCGGGCGCCCGCGTCGGCCGGCTCCGCGGCGGCGCGGCGGCGGTCGGCCCAGCGCAAGATTTTC
>JBEKOF010000341.1:0-4564 GCA_049522055.1 Verrucomicrobiota bacterium
GTTCACGTTGAGTTCATTCATTGCGCTCAAGAGCAGCCTTCGCTGCCCAATACGCAATGCGTCCCTCAAAGTGGCCTATTTTGAAGTGCCCATCCCTGGCCGGTTTTCACTGCCCGCTGACAACCAAAACGATAGGCGGCGATTTTACGTCCGTCGCGGCCCTCTACCCGGAACATTTCGATGGGGATGCCGTGCTCTTTTACATCGCGCACGGCGCGAGGCGGATGATTGTAACCGTAATCGTCTTTGAGTTGCTCCGTGGTGATGAACCCATGCTTGAGCATATGGTCGATCACCGTTTTAGGACGTTTTGCCGTGACCGACTTGCAGCGTTTCACGAAATCGCTCGGCAGCTTCGGCTTGCTCATTATTGGGCCTCCACCAGGCTCAGTTGTTCCGCCTGAACTTTTGGAAGGCGTCTGCGAATCTTAAGCCTATCCGCCAAGGCATGCGACAAGTAGAGCGATTCGAATGTGATTTCGGCCCGGCCAAGCAAGGTGGCCTGCGAGGAACGCCCGGCCTCCAGTTCGACCAATTGGAGTGCCAGGTGCGAGGGAAGCCGACGACCATGCACTTTATCTCCCGTCCGCCCGTCGTAGCTCACAAGATAACTAATTTCACGCGCATTGAGCGTTTCCAAGACCTCAACGAACTCGCTGAACAGAACCGATTTGAGATAACGCGGATCGCGTTCGCCGCAGACGCCTTGGTAAGGCGGATCCATGTAAACGAGGTCTTCGGTCGTCGCTCGCGCCACAATTTCCTTGTAATCGAGAGAGAAGCACTCGGTCCTGCCGCGCAACAACGCGGAAGCGGCAAGAAGATTCTTGCGCATGGTGCCTGGCAGAATGCCACTGCGGCGATTATCAGGGCTTTGATTGAACCCGCCATCGGCGTTGTAGCGCACGGAGGCTTTAACGCATCGTGCCAGGAGATACAGGAGGTGGTCAGGGTGCCGGTCTTCATTGAACTTATCGCGCACATCGTCATAGAATCGACGACGATCCGCGTGCTGTTCCCGCCAGAGTGTTTCGTATCGCCGCGCCAATTTCTCTGGCCGGTTGATGATTTCTAACCAAAGTTCGATTAGCGGCTGGTTGGAATCGTTGATGGCGAATTTTTCGGCAAGATTGTTGGCGGCAGCAGCAATGGTGATTGCTGCCGACCCTGCGAAAGGCTCAATAAGTGTTCCGACTCCCTTGGGGAGGTATCGCAGGATCGCCGAGGCGAGGTTTCTTTTGCTGCCTTGGTATGGAAATGGCTGCGGCGTTCTCATATAAACGGTCCTCTGCTTCTCTTGTTGGCGTTTGAAACCATGCCTGTAATCTCGCGGTGATTTTACAAGTCGAACCCCACGAAAAGCAACAAATCTCTTGCCCAGCCTGATTCTTTCCGTCTTGCTGTTACCATCCTGCCTGAGGAGGGATTGACCGCCCAGGACCACACAGCCGACATGGGCTGGAAACGATTCAGAGGTTTTTACTTTGTTGGGGTTTCACTCTCTCAACCGGGCCCTCCTGAGCCGCCCGTGACCATTTTCAATCCAGGCCTTTTCCCTGTTGACAAACCATTGGAAACTGATAATACTAATCTAGTTTCTAGCGTATATTGCTGGCCGGTGCAACATGAATCGCAAGCCAACACCTCCCGCGCCCCGGGACGCCGCCCGCGCCGCCCGGCGGCGGATTGTCGCCGGCGCCCGCCGCCATTTCTTCGCCAACGGCTTCCGTCACGTCACCATGGACGACTTGGCCGACGAACTGGGCATGAGCAAGAAAACTTTCTACGCCCATTTCCCCAGCAAAAACGAGCTCCTGCGTTCCGTCCTCACCGACAAACTCGTCGAGGTGGACGCCGACCTCACCCGCCTGGCCCGCGCCTCCTCCGCCGATTTTCCCGCCGCGCTCCGGGAACTGCTCGCCCGGGTCCAATACCATGCCGATGAAATCCAGCCCCACTTCATCCGCGATATTCGCCGCGAAACCCCCGAATTGTTCCAATTGGTCCAGCAACGCCGCCGCGACATCATCCAGCGCCATTTCGGCCGCCTTTTCGCCCAGGGACGCAAGGCCGGCCTTATCCGCAAGGACATCTCCCCGCGCCTCCTTTTGGAAATCCTCCTCGGCGCCGTCCAGGCCGTCATCAATCCGCCCAAGCTGGCCGAGCTGGGCCTGACTCCCAAAACCGGCTTTGCCGGCATCATCAAAGTGGTCCTCCATGGCGTCGTGACCCAACATCACATTTATGATTGACTCAAAACTCCCCCCTCCTCCCGGGCTTCTGCTTCTGGCCCTCCTCTGCCTTTTGCCCGGTTGCCGCCCTCCCCATTCCCCTGCCGTCCAGGGCTACGTGGAGGGAGAATTTGTCTATGTCTCTTCCCCGCTGGCCGGGGCGCTCGCCTCCCTGCCCGTCCAGCGCGGCGACCAGGTCCGCGCCGGCGATCCCCTTTTCACGCTCGACGACACCCCGGAAATAGCCGCGCGCGACCAGGCCGCCGGGCAACTGGCCCAGGCCCGCGCCGAATTGGAAGACGCCAAAAAAGGCAAACGCCCGACGGAAATCGCCTCCCTTCAGGCCCAGCTCGATGAGGCCCAGGCCGCCCTGGCCCTGGCCGGGCAGGACCTCGCCCGCCAGGAAACTCTCGCCGCCACCCCCGGCGGCGCCGCCGCCCAGGACCTCGACCGCGCCCGTTCCACCCAGGCCCAGGACAGCCGGCGTGTCGCCCAATTGGAAGCCGATTTGGAAACTGCCTGGCTCGGTTCCCGCGAAGATCAGATCGCCGCCTCCGAAGCCGCCGTCCGCGCCCTCCAGGCTGCCCTGGCCCGCGCCGACTGGGACCTCGCCCAAAAACGCCAGAGCGCGCCCCAGGCCGGCCTTGTATTTGACACCATCTATCGTCCGGGCGAATGGGTCGCGGCCGGGCGGCCCGTCGTCGCCTTGTTGCCGCCGCAGAACGTCAAAGTCCGCGCCTTCGTCCCGGAAACCGCCGTCGGCGCCATCCATCCCGGCGATCCCGTCCGCGTCCTCGTGGACGGCGTCGCCGGCGCGCTGGCCGGCAAAGTCAGCTTCATCTCTCCCCAGGCCGAATACACCCCGCCCGTCATCTACAGCCAGGAAAGCCGGGGCAAACTCGTCTTCATGGTCGAGACCGTCTTTGACGCCGCCACCGCCGCCAACCTTCATCCCGGCCAGCCCGTAGATGTCTTCTTCGGCCCCTGACCATGCCCGAAAATCTCTCCATTGATGTGCGCGGCATGACCAAGCGGTTCGGCCGCCTGACCGCCGTGGATCACGTGGACCTCCAGGTGCGCGCCGGCGAAATCTGCGGCTTCCTCGGCCCCAACGGCAGCGGCAAAACCACCTTCATCCGCATGTTGTGCGGCTTGCTTCGCCCCTCCGAGGGCCGCGGCGTTTGCCTCGGCTGCGACATCGTCTCCCAAAGCGAGGCCATCAAGCGCCAGGTCGGATACATGACCCAGCGCTTCAGCTTTTACGACGATTTGACCATCCAGGAAAACCTGGATTTCGTCGCCCGCATGTATGCCGTCCCGCGGCGCCGCCAAGCCGTGCGCGAAAGCATCGCCGGCCTCGGCCTGGAAGCGCGCAAAGACCAGCTCGCCGGCCAGCTTTCCGGCGGCTGGAAACAGCGCCTCGCCCTGGCCGCCTGCATGATCCACCACCCAAAACTCCTTTTGCTTGACGAACCGACCGCCGGCGTGGACCCCAAGGCCCGCCGCGATTTCTGGGAGCTGATCCATCAACTGGCCGCCCGCGGTCTCACCTTTCTCATCGCCACCCACTATATGGACGAAGCCGAGCGATGCCATCGCCTGGCCTTCATCGCCGCGGGCAAACTGCTGGCCCACGGCACTTCCGCCCAGATCATCGCCCAATCCCGCCTGGTCACCTGGTCGGTCTCCGGCCCCGATTTGCCCGCCCTGGCCGCCCAACTCCGCGGGCGCCCCGGCGTCGAACAGGCCGCCGCTTTCGGCGCCTTGCTCCACGTCAGCGGCGACAACCCCGCCGCCCTCCAACAAGCCATCGCCCCCTTCCGCGCCCCTCCCTGCCAATGGCGTCAAGTCGAGTCCGGGCTGGAGGATGTCTTCATTCACCTCATGAACCAGGTTCCGGCTTCTTTCACATGAACAAACCCAGCCATTTCTCCGGGGCGCGCTTTTGGGCCATGATCGTCAAGGAATTCATCCAGATGCGCCGCGACCGCCTGACTTTTGGCATGATGGTTGGCGTCCCCTGCATGCAGTTGATCCTTTTCGGCTTCGCCATCAACTCCGACCCCAAGCACCTGCCCGCCGCCTTGCTCCAGGCCGACGACGGCCCCATGCAACGCACCATGCTCAGCGCCATCAAGAACAGCACCTACTTCGATTTCGTCCGCCAGGTCAACTCCGAAGCCCAGGGCCGCGCTCTCCTGGCCCGCGGGGAGGTCCAATTTGTCGTCAACATCCCCCAGAATTTCAACCGCGACACCCTCCGCGGCAGCCGTCCGGCCATTCTCATCGAGGCCGACGCGACCGATCCCGCCGCCACCGGCAACGCCCTCGGC
>JBEKOF010000342.1:0-4563 GCA_049522055.1 Verrucomicrobiota bacterium
CTTGCGCTGCATCCACAGCAGCCGACGCTTGGACGAGTTCTGGAAACACCGGCTCAATCAACACGCCAAATGCAATGACACCCTCAGCCTGTCTGCTTAACGAAGAATTTTGTCCTGCACCCTCCGCCAGCCCCGCCAAAAACATTCGGTTGCGTCCTGGCCGCAGTGGATTATATTGCTGGGATGGACTGGCAGAAACTAGCGGCCTTGGCAGTGGTGGCCGGCACGGCGGCCGTATTCCTGGCGCGCACCTTGCCGCGCCGCCGTGGCTTCAGCTTTGCGCGCGACACCCATTGCGGATGCGGCGCCGCCAGCCGGCCGGGGATGAAGAATTCCATCGTCTTCCACGCGCGCAAGGGCCGGCGCGCGCAACTGATCGTTAAAATGAAATGAACTCGCTGCGTCGCAATGCCATCCGTCGCCGCGCAATCCTGCTTGCGCGCCCCGCGATGGTGGGGTAATGTTACTTAAGAGCCATGCATAAGACAAGTTCCTCTCTCCAATTTTCCAAGCGCCGCCTGCCGATGACCTTGGAACCCGAAACCCACTGGGTGCCCAATACCGATGTGTATGTCGCCGAGACAGGCATTGTCATCAAGGTCGAGCTGGCCGGCATGCAGCGCGAAAACCTGGAGTTGGTCATCGAGGGCAGCCGCCTCAAGATCAGCGGCCAGCGCGCCGACGGTTGTCGCGGCGGCCAATGCAAGTTTCTCGTCATGGAGATCAACTACGGCACTTTCGAGAGCTTGATCGAGTTGCCCGAGGGCTACGATTTGAACCACGCCAAAGCCGCCTATCTCAACGGCTTCCTGCGCATTGATGTGCCCGCCATCGGTTCGGTTCCGAGTTCCGAGGGTTGATTCCTGACCCCGGCCCACTCTATGCTCCCACGGCATGACCACACCGGAATCTGAATTTATCAATATCCTGGGGTCCGGCGCGCCGGGCACGGGCGACGCTTCTGGAACCAAAACCTGGTCCAAATCCCTCCCCGAATCCCTGCCCATCCTGGGTCTGGCCGACATTGTCATTTTCCCCGGCACCGCCACCCAGTTGTTGGTCGAAACACCCCAGAGCATCCGTTTGATTGATGACGTCGTGGCCGGCGATCGTTTCCTGGGGCTGATTCTCCAACGCAATCCCGAAGCGGAAAATCCCGCCCCCTCCGATTTGTGGCTCCACGGCTGCGTCGGGCGCGTGCTCAAGATGCTCAAATTCCCCGACGGCACCGTCCGCGTGCTGGTGGAGGGTCTGCGCCGTTTCCGCGTCAAGGAATACACCTCCGAATCCCCCTATCTGGTGGCCCGCATCGAAAAGCTCAAAGACGTGGTGGACACCACTTTGGAACTGGCTGCCTTGACCCGCAATGCCGCCCGCGAATTCCAGGAAATCATCAAACTTTCCCCATCCCTGGCCGAGGAAGTCAAAGTCGCCGCCCTGAATACCGGCGACCCCGCCCGCCTCTCCGATCTCATCGCCACCAACTTGAACCTCAGCCTGGAAGAGCGCCAGCACCTCCTCGAATTGCCCGACGCCAAGGTGCGCCTGACTCGCCTCCTCCCCTTGCTGAGCCGCGAACTGGAAGTCCTCAGGCTCGGTTCCAAAATCCAGAACGAAGTCGTTACCTCCATGTCCAAAAACCAGCGCGACTTCTTTCTCCGCGAGCAAATCCGCGCCATCCAGCGCGAATTGGGCGAAACGGACTCCGGCGCCGCCGAAGTCAAGGACTTGCGCGATCAAGTCGAGCACAACCAGCTCCCCGACGAACCCAAAAAAGTCGCCCTCAAGGAATTGGACCGCCTCCAGCAAATGCCTCCCTCGGTGGCCGAATACACCATGACGCGCAACTATCTGGACTGGCTGATCAACCTGCCCTGGTCCAAATTCACCGAAGACAAACTCGATTTGGCCGATGCCGCCGCCCTGCTCGACGCGCAACATTTCGGCCTGAGCAAAGTCAAGGACCGCCTGCTGGAGTTCCTGGCCGTCATCAAACTCAAGCAGCAACTCAAAGGCCCCATCCTCTGTCTGGTCGGCCCTCCCGGCGTCGGCAAAACCTCCCTGGGCAAAAGCATGGCCGACGCCCTGGGCCGCAAATTCGCCCGCATTTCCCTCGGCGGCATGCGGGATGAAGCCGAAATCCGCGGCCATCGCCGCACCTATGTCGGCGCCTTGCCCGGCCGCATTATTCAATCCCTGCGCCGCGCCGAATCCAGCAACCCCGTCATCCTCCTGGATGAACTGGACAAAGTCGGCTCCGATTTCCGCGGCGATCCCGCCTCGGCCCTTCTGGAAGTCCTGGACCCCGGCCAGAACAGTTCCTTCACCGACCATTACCTGGACCTGCCCTACGATTTGTCCCGCGTCCTTTTCATCACCACCGCCAACTGGCTGGACCCCGTCCACCCCGCCTTGCGCGACCGCCTGGAGGTCATCGAACTGCCCAGCTACACCGCCTCCGAAAAACTCCAAATCGCCAAACGCCATCTGGTCCCGCGCCAGCTCGAAGAACACGGCCTGAAGAAAAAACTCGTCCGCTTTCCCGACGCCACCTTGCGCCGTGTCATTCACGATTACACTCGCGAAGCCGGCGTCCGTCAGTTGGAGCGCGAAATCGCCGCCCTGACCCGCAAGGCCGCCCGCAAAATCGTCGCCAGCAAGCAACTCGAGGAACCGCTCACCCTCAAGCCTGGCGCGCTCAAGGATTACCTCGGCCTGCCGCCCTACACCTCCGAAATGGCCGAGCGCATCGCCATGAACGGCATCGCCATCGGCCTGGCCTGGACTCCTGTCGGCGGCGAAATCCTCTTCATCGAAGCCACCCGCATGCCCGGCAAAGGCCAACTCATCCTCACCGGCTCCCTGGGCGAGGTGATGAAAGAAAGCGCCCAAACCGCCTTAAGCTTCCTGCGCAACCGCGCCGCCGAATTGAATATTGATCTGAGCGACTTCGACAAACGCGACATCCACATCCACGTCCCCGCCGGCGCCACCCCCAAGGACGGCCCCAGCGCCGGCCTGACCATTGTCGCCGCCCTGGCCTCCCTGCTCACCCAGCGCCGCGTCCGCTCCGACGTCGCCATGACCGGCGAAATCAGTTTGCGCGGCCGCGTCTTGCGGGTGGGCGGCATCAAGGAAAAAGTCCTCGCTGCCGCCCGTTCCGGCCTCAAGAACGTCATCCTGCCCGAGCAAAACCACAACGACTGGCTCGAAGTTCCCGCCGAAGTCCGCCAGAAAATGAAGGCCCACTTCGTCAACGACATCTCCCAGCTTTTCCCCCTGGCCCTCCGCCCCAAATGATCCCCGGGTCGCTGCCCGCCTCGCAGCCCGTTAAAAACTATGGATATTGCTGCTGAGAGGAGTTTTGGACTGCATGGCGAAGCGACGCACGCGCCTATCCGTACCCGCCCTCATGCATGCGCCGGAGGCCGATAAACACTGGACATTCCCGCATTCCCCCTTTTAACATCCGGCCACCTGATTTCCATGTCGAAGTTTCATCCAGCCATTGAATCAATGCGTCCGCAAGCAGCCAAAGTAGTTGAACGGCTGTATTCTCCACGGGTTGCGCAACTCCACTTCACGCCGGAACAAAGCGAGGAGTTTTACCGCGTGCTGCTGGACAATAAGATGAGCGGCATCGCCCAGAGATCAGAACTTCTTTCCCATGGCGATATTGGCAGGATGTGCAGAACCGTGGCGGATTCCCAAAAGGAGATGAACGCCAGCCTGCAAACTTTGCTCGGCGAAGCCAATTTTGCGCAGTTCCAGGAATATCAGGCAGGCGTTGGCGACCGGAGCGCGCTGGAGATGATGAAAACTGACTTTGCGCAGAACCCGCTCACCGGGGAACAGCAGCAACGACTTCTGAAGGCAATGGAATCGGGCCGGAAAACGGTCGGGGGCACCGCCACCGGCATGGATGCGGAATTCAGCATCGCCGACACCAGCGATGCGATAAACCAAAAGCTGATCCGGCAGGAAGCCATCAATGAGAAGGTCCTCCATCAGGCCGCTGATTTCCTTTCGCCCGCCCAATTGCAGATTCTCAGGACATGGCTGGCCAGGCAGATAAAATTTCGAAAAGAGGGACACGCGAAGGCGCGGGAGATGTTTGGAGACAAAGGCAAGTCTAGTTGAAGCCTTGCGGCCCGTTAAAAAATGTGTGTGTTTGACCGCACAAATTTGACGCGGGAGCGTCAGATCGTCATGGCGATTTTCGCTTCTTGAGCTTCCGCCTCGGCTTCACCCCTTTTTTACAGGGTGTTTGTGGCGCTCCTTGCGGTCATTTTTGCCAGGAAACAAAAACGCAAAGGAAGCTTGACATTTATTAGCAACTATGCTACCGTTTCCAGTGTGAAAAAGCAGATCGGGTCATTTTGCGGACCACCGAGGGACTTGGCCGCCAAACCCGCGCGATCAATTTAACTCAATTTAACCAAACTGGACAGTGAAAAGTTCATGCAGCCAAGTCCAGTTCAAAGATTTGACGATTCGAGGCCCTTTGCAGGGCGATTTTGCGGGCGAGGAATTTCTTGAGGGTAATGGCTTGAGGCGAAAAAC
>JBEKOF010000343.1:0-4553 GCA_049522055.1 Verrucomicrobiota bacterium
TGCGCTGCATCCACAGCAGCCGACGCTTGGACGAGTTCTGGAAACACCGGCTCAATCAACACGCCAAACGCAATGACACCCTCAGCCTGTCTGCTTAACGAAGAATTTTGTCCTGCACCCTCCTCCGCCACGCTGTTAAAATTCCTCTTGCAATTCACCGCATTTGACCCACACTCTGCCCCCAAAACCACTGAACCAAATTATGAAAAAGACATTCCTCTGTTTGACTCTGCTCGCCGCTCTCTGCGCCGCCGGACTGGCCGCCCGCGCCGCGGAGGCCCCGCCGGCCAAACTGGCCGATCCCAGCGTGGAACAACGCCTCGAAGACCTGGAAGCCTACATCAACAACGCCGGCAGACTGGCCGACACCCCCACCAACCACGTCAGTTCCAAGCTTGGAAGCGTGGATGACAAGGGCGTCACCTTCACCCCCAACCCCGGCCCCGGCTATAACGCCTGGCAAATGGTCTGCGCCGCGCTGGTGTTGTTTATGACGCTGCCCGGTTTGGCCCTTTTTTATGGCGGCCTGGTGCGGCGCAAAAACGTGCTCTCCGTCCTGGCCCAGTGCTTCTTCATCACCGGCATGGTCACCATTTTGTGGTGGGCCTGCGGGTACAGCCTGGTGTTCCACAGCGGCGGCCCTGTTTTTGGCAATTTGAATTTCGCCTTTTTCAATGGAGTGGATTCCAGCCCGAACACCGATTACTCGCCGTGGGTCTCGCAAAATGTCTTTTCCATGTACCAGTTGATGTTCGCGATCATCACCCCGGCCTTGATCCTGGGCGCGGTGGCCGAGCGCATCAAATTCTCGGCGGTGTGCCTGTTCATGACCCTTTGGATGTTTGTGGTTTACTTCCCCCAGGCCCACATGATCTGGGGCGTTGACGGAATGATGAACGGAGTGTCCAATGCCGGCGCCAAGATTCACGCGATAGATTTCGCCGGCGGCACCGTGGTCCACATGACTTCCGGTTGGTCGGCCCTCATCCTGTGCCTGATCCTCGGCAAGCGCATGGGCTTCGGCAAAACCAACTTCTCGCCGCACAGCCTGGTCCTTTGCATGGTGGGCACCGGCATGCTCTGGGTCGGCTGGTACGGATTCAACGCCGGCAGCGCGGTCGCCCCTGACGTAATTGGCGCCAACGCTTTTACCACCACCACCCTGGCCACGGCGGTCGCCTCCTTTGTCTGGCCGTTGATGGAGTGGATCACCCGCGGCAAGCCCAGCGTGCTGGGTTTCTGTTCGGGGGCTGTGGCCGGGCTTGTGGTCATCACGCCGGCGTGCGGCTTCGTCACCGCCGGCGGCGCGGTCCTCATCGGCGTGGCCGCGGGGATCGTCCCGTGGTTCTTCTGCTTCAAAGTCAAGGCCTGGTTCGGCTATGACGACGCCCTGGACACCTTCGGCGTTCACGCCGTCGGCGGAACCATCGGCGCGTTCCTCACCGGCGTATTGGCCAGAAATTCCGCCAATGGGAACCTCGCCACCAACCTGAAGACCTTCGTGACCGATAAGTGCTTTCAGCCCCTTGTGCTCGAGCAACTCAAGGCCGTCGGCGTGACACTGGTCCTGGCCATCCTCGGCACGACGGTGATCGCCTACATTGTCAAATTCACCATCGGCCTGCGCCCCACCGAAGAAGAAGAATCCCAGGGCTTGGACCTCGCCAATCACGGCGAAGAGGGCTACGTGGATTAATCCCGCCGCCGCATGGCCGGCCGATGGGCGACAAGCACGTCGCCGTTGGCCGGCCGGGCGTATGGATTTCCAAGCGGAGGAAGGCAAAATGGCTTGCCGCGGAATTGGCGCCAGGATAGCGTGCGGGGCAGGATGCCAGTTTAGCTCAGTTGGTAGAGCAACGCTTTCGTAAAGCGTGGGTCTCCGGTTCGAGTCCGGAAACTGGCTCCATTCCTAACCGATTCGGCGGCAAAAGTTGAGTCAGGCCTTGTATTGATCGTCGCTGACCTTTTCCATCCAGTCAACAACCTGGCCGTCGAGCGCCTCCGCGATGGCGATATGGGTCATCGCCGTGGTTGCCGTCGCGCCATGCCAGTGCTTCTCGCCAGGCTCAAACCAGACCACGTCACCCGGCCGGATTTCCTCAATCGGACCGCCCCACCGCTGCGCGCTGCCACAACCGGCGGTGACGATCAGGGTCTGACCCAGTGGATGCGTGTGCCAGGCGGTGCGAGCGCAAGGCTCAAATGTGACGACGGCGCCGCCAACCCGCGCGGGAGCGCTTCCCTTAAAGGGTGAGTCAATGCGCACCGTGCCGGTGAAATAGTCCGCCGGTCCCGTGCCCGAAGGCTGTGAGCCGTTTCGTTTGATTTCCATATTCAATTTCCGTCGTTTGACGGCCCAGTGGCATGTCTCCTCAGCGGCCAGTCATTTGCTCCAGCTTGAGAGAAGCCATATCAATTGAGAAGCGATACTTCACATCGGACTTGAGCAGTCTTTCGTAGGCTTCATTGACCTTCTGGATCGGGATCACCTCGACATCGGCGGTGATGTTATGCGCGCCGCAAAAGTCGAGCATCTCCTGTGTCTCGGCGATGCCGCCGATGAGCGAGCCGGCCAAATTGCGGCGCCCCACCAAAAGGCTGAAGGCCGAAACAGCCAGGGGCTTTTCCGGCGCGCCGACGATGGTGATCGTGCCGTCGGAGCGAATCAGGTTGATGTAGGCGTTGATGTCGTGGTGGGCGGAGATGGCGTCGAGGATGAAATCGAAGCTGCCGGCGTGTTTTTGCATCGCGTTGGCGTCGCGAGAAACAACGACTTCATCGGCGCCCAGGAGGAGCGCGTCGTCCTTTTTTCCGGGTGAAGTGGTGAAGACAACGACATAGGCTCCGAAGGCGCGGGCAAACTTCACGCCCATGTGTCCCAGCCCGCCCAGACCGGCCACGCCAACTTTCTTGCCTTTGGTGACGCCCCAGCGACGCATCGGCGAATAGGTCGTGATCCCCGCGCAGAGGAGTGGCGCGGCACCAGCGAGTTTGAGATTGGACGGAACCCGCAAAACGAATCGTTCGTCAACCACGATGCTTTCGGAATAGCCGCCGTAGGTGACGCCGCCAAGGTGCTTGTCCGGCGAGTTGAAGGTCAGGATCATGTTCGGGCAGAACTGCTCCTGGCCAGACTTGCAGTGAGGGCAGTCGCCGTCCGAGTCCACCATACAACCCACGGCGGCGAGGTCGCCCGGCTTGAATTTGCTGACGGCGGGGCCGACCTGGGTGACACGCCCCACAATCTCATGGCCCGGGACAATCGGGTAAACCGTGGGCATGATGCTGCTCCACTCGTTGCGGACCTGGTGGAGATCGGAATGGCAGACGCCGCAGAAGAGGATCTCGATCCGCACGTCGCGTTCGGTTGGATCGCGTCGCGGGATCGTGGCGGAAGCCAGCGGCGATGTCCCGCTGGCGGCCGAGTAAGCTTTCGATTTAATCATAAACTGATGCTCCCGTCTTTAATTCGTGGGGAAATTTTATCAGAAAACGACAATTTGTCGAGGTTTTGGGTGATGGATTCCAGAAGCGCGAATCTGCGGGAATGCGCCGACGATGGCAGCGGAAATGGGCGACCGGATTTGCCATGACGGGTCTGGACGTTTTCCCGGGGGTTGGTTAGCTTGTGCCGGACATGAACTTGGAAGATCATCTGGGCGACATTCTGCGCATGGGAGCCAAAACGGCTCCACTGATGGCGTTCAGCCGCGGAGCGTTCAGTATGGCGCTGGGAGTGCGCGGGACGTGCCTGGAGAGCGCGGATTACGCCTTCCTGAGCCTTTCGATGCCAGATTACCAAGCGTCGGCAGGCCGATTTGAGTTTCCAATTCGGCACCTTGCTACATCTGCATAATCCGCCTGATCCAAAACTCCGGGCGCTGGTGCGCATGGGCAATCGCAACAATCCAAATGGCGTCTCCACGAATCACATAGGCGACGTAATGCGAAAATACACGAAGGTTTACACGCCGGTAGCCACGACGCCTCAACCGCGGAATTTCGGGATGCTCCAGAATCCAATCCACTACAGCGGCAACCTCGTTTCGAAATCGGATTCCCAAGCCCGGCTCCTTGGATTCATAATAGGCAGCCGATTGGCTGAACTCCTCCTCCGCCTGTTCAAGAACGATTGGTATCATCTCCCCAACTGACGGTCAATGTCCTGCAACACGTCAGCAAAGGAGCGTCCTTTTGCCAGGCCGGAGTCAAGCAACTTAATCCGGCTTTCAATTTCGTCTTCCCAGGCCGCATTGACGCCCACATCTCCAACGGCTTCAGATCGCTCCAAGAGCGTGCGAGCCAGCCGCAACTGCTCATGCTCAGGCAGACGCAAAGCTTCATCCATAAGTTCGGCAAGATTTCGATCCATGGGGAAATTTTATCAGAAAACGACAATTTGTCGAGGCTTTTGGTGAAGGATTCCAGAAGTGCGAGTTGACTCAAATTAAAAGACACCGGGGGAGTGAAACTGAGGGGAGGCAAAAAGGGTCGTTGACTCATGGGAAAAAGACACCAGCAAATGGTGTGAATGAACATGAGCAAAGAGTTGA
>JBEKOF010000344.1:0-4537 GCA_049522055.1 Verrucomicrobiota bacterium
GCACAATCTGCGCGGCCCGAACCTGGCCACCTGCTCGGCCTGTTCCACCGCCACCCACGCCTTGGGGGAGGCCTGGCGCACGCTCAAGATGGGCGACGCGAAAATAATGTTTGCCGGGGGCAGCGAGGCGACGATTGTGCCGCTGGGCATCGGGGGCTTTTGCGCGATGCGGGCCTTGAGCACGCGCAACGAGGATCCCCAACATGCCTCCCGGCCCTTTGACCGCGACCGGGACGGATTTGTCATGGGGGAGGGAGCGGGAGTGCTGATGCTCGAAGAAATGGAACATGCCAAAGCCCGCGGGGCCAGGATTTACGCGGAGATCACCGGCTACGGCAACACCGCCGACGCCAGCCACCTGACCGCGCCGTCGCCGGGTGGCGAAGGGGCGGCCCGCTGCATGAAGATGGCGCTGCGCTCCGCCGGGCTGAACCCCGGTGACATCTCGTACATCAACGCCCACGGGACTTCCACTCCGCAGGGGGACATCGCGGAGACGCAGGCGATCAAGACGGTTTTCGGGGACGGGACGAAAAAAATCGCCGTCAGTTCCACCAAGGGAGCGACCGGGCACATGCTGGGCGCGGCCGGGGCGGTGGAGATGGTGTTGTGTGTCAAAGCCATCCAAACGGGCATAGTGCCGCCGACTATCAACCTGGAAAATCCCGATCCGCAATGCGACTTGGACTACGTGCCTGGGGCGGCGCGGGAATGGAGGGTCAACGCGGTGGTGAATAATTCGTTTGGATTTGGCGGGCACAACGCCACGGTGATCGCCACCCGGTTTACGGGCTGAAAGGTTTTTTTACAGGCCTCAACCCTTGAAGACGATCATCACGCCGTAGTCCTGAACCAAGGTGCGGGTGGCCATGTCAATGGTGCTGTAATTGATGGTGTTGATGCTGATGATATTGAGCTGCCCGACGTGGTCCAGGAACTCGGAGACTTTTTCGTCGAACTTGTCCTTCCCCACCTCCTGGCAATCCACACGTTTGATGGACCTGATGCGCATTTTTTTGTCGCCTTCCTTGGCCACCACATCCAGCGGGCGATTGGGCTTTTGGATCAGCGCAGCGGCGGGCGTGTCGTGCGTCGGCACGGAGAGGTGCAACGATTCGTGAAAGGCCGTAATGGCGGCCTGGCCCGTGGCTGTGGCCGGGGGCGCAGCCAGGTCCACGGCCGGGGCTGGGTCCGCGTCCGCGCCTTCCACGGCGGAAGCGGGCACGGTGATGATGTTGGAACAGGAGGGGCATTGGAGAGTTGATCCGACGCCGCCGCTGTCCACTTCCAGTTCTTGTTCGCAATGGGGACACTTGAAAACGATGTCCATAGGTTTAGTCGCTTTTGTGCAGGTTTGTGTTCGGGTTCGTGCGGGCAGAATAAACGATGTGCTGGAAAAATCGAGAAAAATCTTGCGACAGAAAAATCTTGCGCAAGGCCCGGATGGGGAAACGGGCGCGTTTTCAACTTTGAATTCCCGCTCTGCAAGTCTATAGTTTCAGGCATGAGAAGAGTATGCATTCTGGCGGGCGTTTTCCTGGGCCTTGCCGTTTTCCGGCTGCCCGCTCCCGGGCAGGAGGCCGCCGCCACGACCGCCCCCTCCACGAATGCCGCCCCCGCCAACGCCGCCGCCACCAACGCCGCCGCGGTCGCCGAACAACAAGGCCTGGATGAAAGGTTCAAACAACTGGCAGCCGATATCGAGAGGCTGCGCGCCGCGGCGGAGGCGCTGGGGGATAAACTCTCTTCTCTCAAGGGCGACCTGCAACAAATCCGCCAGGAGCAGGCCCGTCTGGAGAGCAACGTCATCGGTCCGGAGGAGCTTAAGTCTTTGGCCGCCAATCTGGCCGGCAAGATTGAGGAGGTGGACAAGAAACGCATGGAGGACAAAGAGCTCATTTCCGATCAGATCAAGCAAACGGCCATTCGCCTGGAAAGGCTCATCACCGACACCGCTCCCGCGCCCGGCAAGCCCGCCACCCCCTCCCCGCCCGCGGGCGAAACGTTGCCTTACAGCTATACGCTCAAGGAGGGCGACACGCTGGAAGTCATTGTCAAGTACTACAATGCCTACTTCAGGGAGAAGGGGATGAAAACCATCACCGAGAAACAGGCCGAGGAGGCCAATCCGTCCGTCACTGATTGGAAAAAAACCAAGGTGGGCCAGGTGATTAACATTCCCCATCCGCCGGATTAACCCCCTCCCCGATGCACATCACCCGCGCAGGAGAATACGGGGTATTGGGCCTGATGAATCTGGCCCGGCGCGCTCCCGGGCAGATGGCGATGATCGAGGAGGTCAGCCGCGCGGAGCGAATTCCCAAGAGCTTTCTCGCCAAGATATTTCAGGAACTGGCCAGGGGCGGGCTGGTGCGCTCCAACCGGGGCGCGGGCGGCGGGTTTGCGCTGGCGCGCCGGCCCTCGCAAATCACCGTTTTGGAGATCATCGAAGCCATCGAAGGGAAGATTGTTTTTCAACGGTGCAAGCTGGCCAAACCGGATTGTGAACATCCGGGCGGCTGCGCTTTGTGCGGCTTGTATGAACAGGCGCAGGATGGGGTCAAGGATGTGTTCTCCCGCACGACTTTGCGCGCCCTGGTGGATCAGCAAGGAATTGCCGCCGCCGCCCCCAGCCGCGCCCGCCGGCCGCGCCGGCGCCGGCCCCCGGCTTGCGCGCCGGCCAGCCGCCCATGAGTCCAACTCCGGCCCTTTACAATCCCACCGTGCTGGATCATTTCCTGAATCCGCGCAATGTGGGCGATGTCCAGGAGGCGGACGGCATCGGCGAGGCCGCGCAATCCAATGGCGGGGACACTCTGAGAATGAGCCTCAAGATCAAGGAAGGCAAAATCGCCGAGGCCCGATTCAGGGCTTTTGGCTGCGCGGCAGCCATCGCCAGTTCCAGCATCGCCACCGAATTGATCGAAGGAATGACCCTGGAGGAAGCGCGGCGTTTTTCAAACAGGCAAGTCGTCGAAGCGCTGGGCGGATTGCCGGCCGCCAAAATCCAATGTTCGCTGCTGGCCAGTCAGGCGCTGCGGGCCGCGCTGGAAGATTACCAGCAGAAGCATCCGGCCAAGCCCACGCCCGGCGAGCCAATCCGCTGAACATGCGCCCCGTCTATCTCGACTACCAATCCGCCACCCCGGTGTTGCCGGAAGTCATGGAGGCGATGAGGCCATTTTTCGCCGAGGCCTATGGGAACCCCTCTTCGTTGCACCGGCATGGCTTGCTGGCGCGGGACGCGCTGGCCAGGGCGCGCTCGCAAATCGCCGCCTTCATCAACGCGGAATCTCCCGAAGAAATCCTCTTTACCGCGGACAGCACGGAGGCAGCCAACCTAGCCATCAAAGGAGCCGCGGCGGCGAACCGGCGGAACGGGAATCATATCATCCTCAGCCAGATTGAACACCCGTCGGTGATCGCCTCCACGGAAATGCTGGAGGCGCAGGGATTCACGACCACGCGGGTCAAGGTGGATGGGCAAGGGACGATTGACCCGGAGGACATTGGCGGGGCGATCACGGAGAAGACGATTTTGCTGGCGGTGCATCATAGCAACCACGAGATCGGGGCGATTGAGCCGGTCAGGGAGATTGGGGCGCTGGCGCGCGCGCGCGGCGTGCTGTTTTACGTGGACGCGGATGCCAGCGCGGGCTGGCTGCCGCTGGATGCGCGGGACTGGAACGCGAGCCTGCTGTCCTTTTCGCCGCAGCGATTTTACGGCCCAAAAGGAGTGGGGGTGCTTTATCAAAACCGGCGGGCGGCGCTGGCGGCCATCCTGCACGGGGGCGACCAGGAAAGGGGACTGCGGCCCGGCGTCGAGAACGTGCCGGCCATCGTCGGGGCGGGGGCGGCGGCGGAAATCGCCGGGCGGGAGATGGCGCAACGGAGTGCCCATTGCGCGCGTTTGCAGAAGCGCCTGTGGGAGGGCCTGCGCGGCAGGATTCCGCATCTTAAATTGAACGGACCGGAGCCAGGCCCCCGGCGCCATCCGGCCACACTGAACATTTCCAGCGAGTTCATCGAAGGCGAAGGCCAATTGTTATTGTGCGACATGCAGGGCATCGCGGTGGCCAGCGGTTCGAGTTGCGTGAGCAAGTCGCGGCAGAGTTCGCATGTTCTTGCCGCCATCGGCGTGGACCCGGCGCTGGCCCGGGGCAACATCATCATGTCCTTGGGCAGGGACAATACGGAAGAAGAGGTGGATTACGTGATTGAGACATTCCCCAAAATCGTGGCCAAACTGCGCGCCCTGTCGCCGACGTGGGAAGAACATCAAAAGGGCCTGATAGCCTCAGTCATCCCCCCCGCCTGAACGATGTGAGGGAGCCTCCCAGGAGCCAAGCCCCACTCCCAGGGCCTTCCAGAGCGTCAACAAATATTTAGACAACCCATGGATTTATCCGTGCAATCTGGGCTTGCCTCGAAAAAACGGACAGTAAAACCGAGTCATTTAGTTAGTTGTTTTTGAGTTCGAAGTCAACGGGCGAAAGGTAATCCAGCGCGCTGTGGGCGCGTTGGCGATTGTAGAAGG
>JBEKOF010000345.1:0-4535 GCA_049522055.1 Verrucomicrobiota bacterium
GTTTTTCGCCTCAAGCCATTACCCTCAAGAAATTCCTCGCCCGCAAAATCGCCCTGCAAAGGGCCTCGAATCGTCAAATCTTTGAACTGGACTTGGCTGCATGAACTTTTCACTGTCCAGAAATAGAAGATGCCGTGAAAAATTCCATCGCGGGCGCGTGGCAACCAAAGGGAGGGAACACGGCGGCACAATCTGTCGCAAAATGGCCGTCAGTGAACGAGCAGCAACGCGAGACGATTATCAGAGACGGAGGCGGACTGGCAGAGCTTTGCGAATTGTCGCCCGTGCGGTTTGACGACACCCGCCGACACACGGAAGAAATAGTTGACTGGCTCTTTCCTGGTAATCCGCTGTTGTGTTGCGGAAAATCGAACTCCGATTTTGACACTCGCCCGCGAGATGGCTGGCGCGAGCAGTTGTCCGCACTGCAATTCATCGTGCCGTCACCCATGACGGCCATTGAAGGCTTAACGAAAGAAGGGAAGCCAAGCCGTCATACCTTGAGCATGACCGGGGCGCGCCGATTCCTGATTTGCGAATTTGACACCGGCAAGACAGACGAACAAGCCGCTTTGCTCTTGCATCTTGGCAGATTCGCGCCGCCCGTTTGCGCGGTTCATTCGGGCGGCAAATCGCTTCATGGTTGGTTTTTCGTTTACGAACAGCCGGAAGAAAAGGTGCGGAGGTTCTTCCGCTACGCCGTAAGCTTGGGCGCAGACCCGGCGACTTGGACGCGCTCGCAATTCGTGCGGATGCCGGACGGCACAAGGGACAACGGCAAGCGCCAGACGGTTTTTTTCCTGAGTCTAAAACCGATGGAGGCAACAAAATGAAGCCGCTGGTTGAAAAAAACGAAATTCTCAGCACGCCTGATGTGGAAGCCGCATCGGATGTGCAGAAGATTGTGCTGCCCGAAATTGATAACGCCACCGCTTTGCTGGCGGATGAGGAAATCAAACTGCCGCCAGAGATTATCGAAGGTGTGTTGCACCAGGGGCTGAAGGGGGTGCTTGGCAGCAACAGCAAGGCGCGGAAGACATGGATTCTCTTGGACGCGGCAATCAGCGTCGCAACCGGCCAGCCGTTCTGGAAATGGCGTACATGCAAAGGCCGGGTGCTCTACATCAATTTTGAGATTCCGCGTGCGTTCATCCGGTGGCGCATCCAACGCGTTTGCGAGAGCAAGGGGGTGGCTGACGTAGCCAATCTCGACGTTTGGACATTGCGCGGACATGGGGCGGCTTTGTGGAGCTTGCTCCCCGCGATGCTCGCAAAGATCGAAACGGGCAAGTACCTGCTCATCATCATTGACCCGATTTACAAGGCATTAGGCGGGCGGGACGAGAATTCGGCGGGGGACATC
This sequence comes from Verrucomicrobiota bacterium, assembly GCA_049522055.1. Taxonomy (GTDB): domain Bacteria; phylum Verrucomicrobiota; class Verrucomicrobiia; order Limisphaerales; family Palsa-1400; genus JBEKOF01. Next base: position 1,364 of record JBEKOF010000345.1, read on the forward strand.
GGCGAACTGTGCAACGAACTGGAACAAATCGCCGTCGCCACAGGGGCGGCGGTACTTTTCGCGGCGTATTTCAGCAAGGGGAACCAGGCGGCGAAAGAAGCGATTGACCGAATCGGCGGGAGCGGTGTGTGGGGCCGCGACCCAGACACGATCATCACGTTGACCAAACATCAGGTTGAAGGGGCGTTCACGGTTGATTTGATCCTGCGGAATCTGCCGGAGCAAAAGCCGTTCGTGGTCGAATGGAACTTTCCAATTATGAAAGTGGCACCGGAGTTTAATCCAGAGGAATTGAAACAGGTTGCGGGACGCAAAAAGGAGCACGATCCGAGAAAACTCCTCAGTGTCATAGCCGAAACCACCGACGAGAAGCCAATCAGCATGTCAGCCTGGGCGGCGGCCGGGAATATCGCGCGGCAGACGTTGGCCGATTACGTGCCGGAAATGCGCAAAAAAGGATGGATTGCAACAACAGGGGAAGGCAACGCCGCTCGCCAGTATTTGACGGAGAAAGGGCGGAATTTCGTGGAGGGGAGAGCCTGACGGAAACTATTTCCGGCAATTCCGGCAGGCTGCCTTGAATCCGGCCTGCCTGCCTGCCGGATATACTTAGTATCCGGCAGCAGCAGCAGGCGGATGGATTACCTGCCGAGAATGAAGGAAAGGAGGGAGATGGAGTGGCGGCATTTGAGGGAGGACTAGCGGGTGAAGTGCGGAGAAGCGGGGCAATTAGGAAACCGAGGGCGGATTCAAGTTTATTGGTTGCGGGCGGTGGGCGGGGGAATGAAGAGCCCGGGGATCTGGAGGCGGCTCGGCGGGCAAGTGTGAGTTTGCGTACGACTGAAAGCGGGCGAACAACTCGTCAAGGCGATTGGGCCAAATTGGCCGCATTGCCTCCAGAATTTCTGTTGGGGACAAGCCGCGATCAACGAGGTCAAGCAAGTCGGCGGGGAGCTGACGTTGGACGAGTTCAATGACGTCGTGCCGGATGGAGACGGCGAATTGTTGGATGGCGGTAACGCTGTCAGCAAAGAGGACGTATTTCCTGTCCGTTTCCTGCTCATACAGGTCGTTTTCGAGCTTGAGGCGCCGCAATTTCTCGCGTTTGATCTCCTCGTCGGTATCAGGAATGTCAGGAGCGGGAGCAAATTCCTGGGGAAGAGGCGCGGCGGAGGCCGAGGGAGAAGGCGCGGCCAGCAGGTATTTGTCCACCCAGGCGGAAACCGCCGCCACGGAGAACCGGCCAGCCCCATCAGGAGGCGGGAAAAATTCCCGGCACGGGCCAGGCAGGAATTGCCCCCGAAGCCACCGGCTGATGGACATTTGATTGACGAGGCCGCTCCGGGTGTTGAGCCGGCCCTGGAAATGGGTGTTGATGAAGTTTGCGACGCCATTCCGACCACCCATAATGGCGGCGGGCGCGGCGACAGGGCCGGGAAGAGGGAGGATGGCCGGACGCGCGGGGTTTTCCGGCGGCGGGCCGTCCGGAACCGGAAGGCAAGACAGATCCATACGGAATCGCTCCAGAAACGGGAGCCAGTCAAAGGGCGGAAACAATTGCACCGTTTAACAAGGGAAAAAAGGCACTGGCACAAGAAAAGTCGATCAGTCTGTAACTCGGTGAACGAGAGGCAAATGTGAAGAGTTGCGAAAAGGAGAGGTTTTGCTGAAAGTGTAATACTTTCCGACAGGCCCGTACAGTACAGGAAGAAGGCAAGTTTTGCCAAAAAAGGGCCAAAACAGGCCAAAAGAGAGGCGCAATCATGCCTCAGAAATGAAATAATAAGACAAAAATCGAATATTTGGTGGATTTTTCTTGCCATATCCGCAAGTTTTGTGCAGTCTTCTTGCATCTAATGCAAGTTGGAGTATATTACATGCAGGATTGGCACAACGATTGCTGGGTATGAATAATGAATGGCCAATTGACAACGGCTATGCGAGTCCTGGGAAGTTCAAGAAATTTGCCGAGGATCATCCGAGGGAATATGAGTCCCTATTTGCGAATCTCGATAAGGTTTTGGGGATCCTTCGAGAAGGGAGCAAAATGGGGTCTTTTCAAATCGGATTCTTCCGATCAGAGGGGGAGGGCGTGTTCAGAATCGGGCAAACAGGCGTGGAAAGCGCCAAAGAGTCCAGACTCTACATTTATCCGGATCAAAAAAATCAGATAATGTACATTTTAGGTATCGGAACTAAGGACCATCAATCTGAGGACATCAACGGCGCTAAAGCAACTGCAAATGAAATAAAAAAGCAAACCACAGGAGCACAATGAGCACAAAATTCAAAAATACAGCGGACGCAGCCGCCCATCTCGCCGAAAATCCAGAGGTTGCGGAGGCGGTAAGAGGTGAAATCCAGAGAAACACGCTGGTTTCAATGCTTCTCACAATGAGGGTGGAAAAGGGAATCACTCAAGACAAAGTTGCGGAATGCATGGGATGCCACCCAAGTAAAATCTCCCGAATCGAATCCGGCAACGACAGCCAACTAAACTGGTTGGATATTGTCGGATATGTCAAGGCGCTGCAACTAAAAATGAGCATTCTTTTCGACGACGAGTCCTTACCAGCAGCGGCCCGGATAAAGCAATGCGTCTTCAAAATTGATGACGACTTGAACAAACTGGTCCGCCTGGCCCAGCAATGTGATGGGGATGACAAAATCGTTGAGAAAATAAACGAGTTTTACAAAGAAGTGCTCTTTAATTTTCTCAAGAGATTTACGGACAACCAAGAGCGGCTTACGAATTTTATCAGCATCCCGCCAAGAAGGGAGATTTCCCCGCCGCAGGAATGCGAAGCGCCGAAAAGCGCAGAATCGCGGCCGGTGGAACTTGCGGATAAATAGATGGTCGAGAGACGAACGTTTAACCCGCACAAAAAATTGGTCTCATAAGAAAAGCCGATTGGTCCTCGACCAACGGCGCGGCACGCGGAGAAGAAAAGAATCCTTACGGCTGGGGGAGGACGTTGCGGGTGAGAATGAGCCGGGAACGAACAGCCGATGATGGGGGACAACGAAAGGGCAATGCACCGGGAACAGATTGCCGGCAAATCCGGGGGAAAAGTCGCCGGGTGAGAAACCCCGGTGCAAGTCCCGGATATGTTGGGGGCGAAATGGGGGCAATCGAGGCTGGAAAAAAGAGCCGAAAAAGCAGGGGAGGGGC
>JBEKOF010000346.1:0-4510 GCA_049522055.1 Verrucomicrobiota bacterium
CTGGAGGAGCGATTGCGGAGTGGGTTTGGAATCCATGGCCGGAAGTATATGTGTATGGCATATGCAAAAGGCAACAAAAAAAGAGCGAAAAATCAAAATTGAAGAATTCTGTCCTGCACCCCTTGGGCAATTGGCGCGACGGAAAGGCTGGACTTTCTCTCTCGTTCCGCCAATGAATGGGAACATGCTGAGTCGTTTTTGCATTCTGTGGATGGCCATGATGATGAGGGCCGCGTGCGGCGCTTGGGCAGGGGAGAGCGGCCTGAATGTCATCGTCGTTGTCAACCAAAACAGCAGCAATTCCCTCCAGCTTGGCAACGAATATTGCGAACGGCGCGGGGTGCCTCCGCAAAACCTCTTTCGCATGATCGGCTGGACGGGCGGGACGATCAATTGGGCGCAGAGCGATTTTGAAAGCTCTCTGCTGAATCCGCTGCTGACCATGATTTCCAGCAGCGGACTGACGAATCAAGCCGAGATCGTCCTGCTCTCGATGGACATCCCGTACCGGGTGATCTCCAGTGACGGCCAAAGCCAGAACGGCACAACTTCGGCGCTCTTCTACGGTTTCAAAACCAACACCGCGCCCCCGCCGGACCTGCCCGCCACCTGTTCGCTGCCGGTGGATTCGACCAACAGCTACGCTTACAGCGAATTGCCCTTCGCGCTGGCGGCGCCGGATACAGCCAGTACGAACGCATTTCTGGCCGTGATGCTGACGGACACCAACCTGGCCCAGGCGGAAGCAACGCTGGAGCAGGGCGCGAGCAGCGACAGCACCTTGCCTCCAGAAACCGTGTATCTTGAGAAAACCTCGGACTCCGCGCGCAACGTGCGTTTCATTTTGTTTGACAACGCCATTCAAGAGTGCCGAGCGCGGAGCGACGACGATGTGACGCGAACCAACACCGATTCCACCGCGTTGACCGGCGCCCTGGGGCTGGACACCGGCCTGACCGATTTCTCGCTGCCGGACTACGCCTTCGTCCCCGGCGCGGTGGCGGACAACTTGACGTCCTTTGGCGGGTATATTTTGGAGAACACGGGCCAGACGACGCAGCTGGCCTTCTTGGAGGCGGGCGCCTGCGGCAGTTACGGGACGGTGGTCGAGCCGTGCAACTACACGTATAAATTCCCGGACCCGATGGTGTATTTTTACCAGAACCGCGGTTTTTGCCTCGCCGAGGCCTATTACCAAAGTCTGGCCAGTCCATGGGAGGGCTTGATGGTTGGCGAACCGCTGTCAGCGCCGTTTGCCCGGCCCGGCTCGGCAGTCTGGAATTCCCCCGCCGCGGGCAGCGCTCTCAGCGGTTTGGCCGCCTGCAATCTTTCGTTCGCCGCCGCCGAATCCGACCTTCCTCTGGCGCAGGCGGACTTATTTGTGGATGGCGGCTTTGTCCAGACTCTCACCAACCTGCCGCCCGGCGCCGGGAACATTCTTTCCGTGACCATCGGGGGCGTGATGGTCACTTACACGGTGGCGAATGGCGATTCGCTTGGTTCCGCCGCCATCGGGTTGGCGTCTGCCTTGGCGGCGCAGGAAGAGGCGACCGGCGTGCTCGCGGAGGCGGTGGGCGACCGCTTGGTGCTGCGGTCACAGAATGTCGCGACGCCCGGCAGCCAGATTTCGGTGCAGGCGGGCGCGACGATTGGCTCCGCGGCGGCCCTGACCTCGTTTGCCACGCCCGCGCAGCCGACGTTTCTGGACAGCACCGCCTACGGCTACCATTACGTGCAGGCGGGCAATAATCCGGGCGTGGGTGACTGGCTGCAAATGACGTTCATCAAGACCAACGGCGCGCAGGTGACCGTGGCCGCCACCAACACGCAATCGGGCGCGTCCATCGCCTCGCTTCTCCAGGCGCTCATGAACCAGATCAACGCCACTTCCGCCCTGCAAACCGCCGACGGCGCGAACGCTTCCGACCTGCTTGACGAGGGCAACGGGATCTATGGGTTCCTAGTCAACGCGGGGTCTCCGGGCTGGCCGGCCGCGCAAATCCAAACCGTTTTCACCGGCTCCCCCGACTTGGACGCAACGCCCGGAGGCACCAACGCGCTGGAGGACAACGTGAGCGACTTGCAGCCGCGCGCCCACATCTATCTGAGTTCCGGGGCCGTGTCGCTGCCGGTTCAATTCACGTTGGACACGACACAGTTTGCCGACGGATTCCACGATTTGACAGTGGTGGCGTACGAGGGCACCAGCGTCCGCACGCAGACCCGGGTGGAGCAGATGGCGCAATTCCGCAACACCGCCCTCTGCGCCAGCTTCGCCGCGCTTCCGGCCGCCAGCGACGGAGATCTCCGATTTGCCATCGCCGCCAACGCCACCAATATCGCGCGGATCGAGTTATTCAGCACGGGCGGGTCGGTGGCGGTGGCGACCAGCCAGGTGGCGGTGGAACTGGCGGCGCCGGCTGCGACGCTGGGCGTGGGGCTGCATCCCTTTCATGCCGTGGTGACTGACGCCAACGGCCATCAATACCAGACGCCAACGGTCTGGGAGCAAGTGCCGGCGTTGCAACTGAGTGTCATCGGCCCGCCGCAGGCGCTGAGTTGGCCGGCGATCGCAGGGCGGCAGTACACCGTCTTGGCGGCGACCGATCTGGCCGGCGCGTTTCAGGCGGTCGGCGCCGTTCTGGCCACCAATGCACAGGCGCAATGGACGCTCCCCGCTCCGCCTGCTGGCGCGGTCTTTTACCAGGTGTCGGTGGCGCCGTAACGCTGTGGTTTTGGCTGGCGCGAAAGTGTTTTGTTGAAATCCGCCCGTTTTCCAGGCATGGTGTGGAAACATGAACCGGCTTCTTCCCTGCCCGCCAGAAGCTTTTTCGGGGGCGAGAACATGAAAATAGCTTTGGCGCAAATCAACACCACCGTTGGCGACCTCGCCGGGAATGAGGGAAAAATCCTGGAGGCGGCCCGGCGCGCCGAGGGGGAGTCGGCGGACCTGGTTCTCTTTCCGGAATTGACGATCACCGGTTATCCACCGCGGGATTTGTTGCTAAGGCCGGATTTTATCGCCGGGAATCTGGCGGTGCTGCAACGGCTGGCGGCGGCCAGCGGAAAGACGGCGATAGTCGTCGGTTATGTGGGGGAGAATAAAATTCCGCCGGGCCGCAACGCGACCAATGAGGCGGCGGTACTGCAACACGGCAAGATTGCGGCCAGGCGCCAGAAAACATTGCTTCCCACGTATGATGTTTTCGATGAAGACCGCTATTTTGAACCGGGCCGGGAGAATTTGCCGGTGACCATCGGCGGCTGCTCCTGCGGGGTGAGCATTTGCGAAGACATTTGGAATGACGAGGATTTTTGGCCGCAGCGGCGTTATCGTTCCAATCCCATCGCCGGGCTGGTTTCGGCCGGGGCGGACATCATTTTGAACCTCTCGGCTTCGCCCTGGCATCTGAGCAAAGAGAGATTGCGCTTTGAGATGCTGGCCAGTGTGGCGCGGAAGTCGGGGCGTCCGGTGGCGTTCTGCAATCTGGTGGGAGGAAACGACGAGTTGGTGTTCGACGGGGAAAGCGCGGTTTTCAACGCGCAGGGGCAATTGATCGCCCAGGGCGGCGCCTTCAAGGAGGATTTTGTGGTGGTGGACACCGGGAGGGCGTGCCCGATGGCGGCGGGCGTTTTGAAGGACGAGGAGAGCGTGCACAGGGCGCTGGTGCTGGGGCTGCGGGATTACATGGGGAAGTGCGGGTTTAAATCCGCCGTGCTGGGCTTGAGCGGGGGGATTGATTCTTCGGTGGTGGCGTGCCTTGGGGTGGCGGCATTGGGGGCGGAGAATGTGCGGGGCATTTCGCTGCCGTCGCAGTATTCGTCGCAGGGAAGCCTGGAGGACGCGAGGACGCTGGCGGGGCGGCTGGGGATTGCCTACGATGTGATTTCGATTCAGCCGGCCTTCGCGGCGGTGCGCCAGCAATTGGAGCCGCTGTTCGGCGGCGCGGCGGAAGACACGACGGAGGAAAACATCCAGGCGCGGTTGCGCGGGGTGATGCTGATGGCGCTGTCAAACAAATTTGGCTCGATTGTATTGACGACCGGGAACAAGAGCGAATTGGCCGTGGGCTATTGCACGCTGTACGGGGACATGTGCGGGGGCCTGGCGGTGATCAGCGACGTTCCCAAGACGATGGTCTATCGGCTGGCCCGGTGGATCAATCGCGATGGGGAGATCATTCCGGCGGCTTCGATCACCAAACCGCCCTCCGCGGAGTTGCGGCCCAATCAAACCGACCAGGACTCGCTGCCGCCCTATGAGATTCTCGACGCGATCCTGGAGCAGTGGGTCGTGCATGGGCGGTCGCCGGCGGAGATCATGAGACTGGGGTTTTCGGAGGCGGACGTCCGGCGGGTGGTGCATCTGATCGAGGTGAACGAGTATAAGCGGCGGCAAGCGGCGCCCGGGTTGAAAGTGACGACCAAGGCGTTCGGGGCGGGGCGGCGGGTGCCCATCGCGCAGCGGTACCGCGAGGCGTGACGGCGTTGGAACAGTAAAATATATTTG
>JBEKOF010000347.1:0-4487 GCA_049522055.1 Verrucomicrobiota bacterium
GCGCCGGGCGGCATCGGTCCGAGGCGCGCGGCGTCTCTGAGAAACACGACGTTGCTTCATGACCGAGGTTTTATCACGGCCCGCTGGCAACTAATAGGGGAACCCTGCTTTACCGCTTACAGTTATCTGGATAAGTCCCCAAATTAAGCCAAAAAAAATATCCCTCTTGTTCAAAACAGCAAAAAATGTCCAGCAATCCCCTTCTCAGCCTTCATCCTTTGCTTATGGTTGTGGAATTCAATCCAAATCAAACCCGCTGAACCCGCCCCGGGCGGCCTCCGCCAAAGGAAATTGATGGACCCACTACAGTCAACAATATGTTTCACGCCCCAATTCCCGGCACCCGCCTTGGCAAGCCTGAATAGGCCGGACCTTTGGAAACTCAAAAAAAAGAGCTTCCGTTCAAAAACTAACTTGCGACAAAAGAATTAGTGAGCTATCGTTGGCTATGAAGCAGACTGGTATCATCAAGCTTGCGGGCTTGTTGTTTGGTGCCAGCCTCCTGTGGATCGGACTCCCTGGAAGCCCGTTCTTTGAGGCCGTTCCAGGCGTTCTCACCCTGTCCGCCAATTCCACCGGCGCGGAAATCCAGGCGGCGCTCGACAGCTTGCCCCCCAATGGAGAGTTGGTCCTCAGCCCCGGAACTTACGAAATCCGCCATCCCCTCATGTTGCGCCACGATTTCCTGACCCTCCGCGGCAGCGGCCCGGCCACCATTCTGCGTCTGGCAGACCAGGCCAACTGCCCGGTTGTCATTCTCGGCCCGCAACTCTCCGGGGCGCTTCGCCCGGTCCAGCATCTTCGCCTGGCCGACCTCCTCATGGACGGCAATCGGAAAAACCAAGACGCGGAGTTTTGGCGCGCCGCGGCCGACGGCTCTCAGATCAACAACAATGGGGTGCAGATTTGGAACGCGACCGATATCATTGTCGAAAACATCGTCTGTTGCCATTGCCGCTCCGGCGGGCTGGTTGCCGCGGGAGTCCTGCGCCTGTTCCTCCGCGATTTCGACGCCTTCGACAATCAATTCGATGGGCTCGCCTGCTACCAGACCAAAGAGAGTCATTTCCAGGGCTTGCGCCTCCACGACAATCTGGCAGCTGGCATCTCGTTGGATCTCGCGTTTATTCACAATTTCATCCGGGACGCCGTGCTGGCCGGCAACAACCTCGGTGTTTTCATGCGCGATTCACGCGACAATTTATTCCAAGGCCTGACCATCCTCAAGAGCCAGGGCGATGGCGTCTTCATCGCCCAGGCCACTGCGCCGACGCCAAATGGGTGGCAACTTAGCCCAGGCACCCAATGCACCGGCAACAGTTTCAGCGAACTCACCGTGGACGGTTGCGGCGGAAGGGCTTTCCAGGTCAACAACGACTCTTGCACCAACAACTTCATTTCCGTCGCTCATTTCATGGGCAACCTCCGCGGCGGATTGGGCCAGATGGACCGCAACCTGGTCCGCGTTCGCGATCTGGTGGAATACTGAAATCCACGCGCCGAAATCCCCGGCCCCGCCCCACCCGTCAGCGGGCGATTGCGTAAATGAAACCCTTGAGGTATTCGGTTTCCGGGACCGCGGGCAGGATGGGATGGTCTGGCGACTGGCCGCACGCCGCCACGCGGCGCAAGATGCGGTGGGCGTCATAGGCCGCTTCCATGATCACCGCCTCAAACATCGCGGCATTCACATGGTGCGAACAGCAGAAAGTGGCCAGCGCCCCGCCGCAACGCAACAGTTTGAGCGCGCGCAAATGAATCTCCTTGTAGCCGCGCATCGCGTCGGCCACGGCGGCCCGCGTGCGCGTGAACGAAGGCGGATCCAGGATGATGAGGTCGAATTTTGGGATGACTTTTTCGTGCGCGCGGACCGCCGTCTGCCCCTTCAGCCAGTCGAACGCATTGGCCGCCTCAAAAGAGCATTTTTCCGCCAGGCCATTGCGCTGGGCGTGGCGTTGCGCCGCCGCGACGGCATCCTGGCTCTGATCAATACCGTGGACATGGGCCGCTCCGGCCCGGGCGCAATGCAGGGCAAACCCGCCGACAAAGCTGAAGCAATCCAACACCTGAGCTCCGGCGGCCAGACTGGCCACCAGCAGGTAGTTCTTCTGCTGGTCCAGATACAGGCCTGTCTTCTGGCCCCCCAATATGTCCGCGTCCATTTGCAATCCGTTCATCTCAATGGGGACGGGGCCGTCCAGGGTGCCGGCCAGAAGCCCGTTGGACTCCGTCATGCCTTCAAATTTGCGGAAAGAAGCCTCGCTCTTTTCCACGATGGCCCGCGGCGAGAAGATGGACTCCAAGGCCTCCACAATCATCCCCTTGCGCTGGTCCATGCCCAGGGAGGAAATCTGGACAACCAGCACCCCGGCGTATTTGTCCACAATCAGGCCGCTCAGAAAATCGCTCTCCGCGTTGACCACCCGGAAGGAAGACGCCTCCGGCAGATGCTTGCGGCGAACGGCCAGGGCGGCGCGGATGCGTTCCGTGAAAAAATCCCGGTTCACCTCCACCCGTTCCGGGGAAAGCACCCGCACATGGATTCTGGATTTCGCGTTGTAGAACCCCACCCCCAGAAAGCGCTGCCGGTGGTCCTTGATTTGCACCAGCGCCCCGTCCTCCGCGGGCGCCGTCAGGCGCAGAATGGACGCCGAATAAATCCAGGGATGCCCCGCCAGGATGCGGTCGGCATCACCCGGTCGGACAATTACAGTGGGAAGCGTGTTCAAAGTCTTTGGTTCAGCGTTTCAATTTCATCGCTTCGGACGCGAAGCGACCGGGAACCTGCGATTCTGCCCCTGCGCGGGCAAAGATTAAACATTAAAATTTAAGCTGGCAATTATTCCACGGCGTGTCATAATCTCACCTATCGCATGACAACCATCGGAACCATCGGCACCCTGCTGCACCACAAGGGCCACACAGTGTGGACCCTTCCCGCCAAAGCCACGGTCTTTGAAGCCATCCAACTGCTGGCGGAAAAAAACATCGGCGCCCTGCCCGTCATGGAAGAGGACCAACTCATCGGCATCTTTTCCGAGCGCGATTACACCCGCAAAGTCGCCCTGGCCGGCAAATCCTCCCGGGCCACCTCCGTGCGCGAAATTATCACCACCCCCGTCATTTCCGTGACTTCCCAGCATACCATTGAAGAGGCCATGCGTTTAATGACCGAAAAGCGCGTCCGTCATCTGCCCGTCATTGATGGAGGGAAATTGACCGGCATGGTTTCCATCGGCGACATGGTCAATTGGATCATTTCCGCCCAAACCGCCACGATTGACCAGATGAAATCCTATCTGGCAGGCAGGTAATGCCGCTTTACGGAATCACCGCCTGGTAAAAAGCCGGCCCTGCTGCCATCGGCAAGCTGATGGCGCGAACCGCCGCCGTCTCATAATTGGTCGCGATTTTGGTCCAAGTGATCAAATCCGGGGAAGACTCAATGACGTAAGCCACGTTGCTCTGGCCCAGCAAGGTGAACCCAAATTCCCCCATCCCCGCCTGCGGGGCGCACAACAATGGCTGCGCCAGGGCGTCATAGACCTCGACCACCGGCACCGCCACGGTGGTCGCCTGATTGGGGCCGGGAGGAGAATAAGCCCGCCAGACTGAGTTGCCGTAGTCCGTCGCATACAGATTCCCGGCGCTGTCCCAGGCCACATCGGTGTACTCGGGAGAATAGTCAAGGCCGTTGGTGGTGTCCAGCTGGGTCACCAGTTGCCCATTGGTGGCGTAATAAATGTTCACCCCGCCATTGGAGAGACTCTCCGGAGAGGTTCCATATCCGAAAACCGCCACCGCGACAAACGTGGCGCTGGGATCCACCGCGATCCCAAAGGCCTTTTCCAAATCCTCATCAGTGGACCCGATGCTCCAAATCGCGTTGGTTTCCGTCACCCCTTCATAGGCCGGAAAACAGAAAACGCGCATCGTGCCCGCGTAGCCGGGATCGGTTACCCCATCCAGGTTTTGTATGGCATAAATGTTGCCGTTGGTGTCCAACGACATGTCCCACGGCGCGACGGTCAAGCCGTTGGTGTTGCTGCTGATTCCAACGAGCACCGTGCCGGTGTCATTGGAACCAACCAGGCCGTTGTTTGTCACCGCCCATTCCACGATGCCCAGACTGCTGCCATTGGCCGTGTTGGTATTGGCGTCTGCCATAAGCAGCAGGGTGTTCGTCCCGGCGCCGGTCACCAACGGCCCGCTCAACTTCTCATCGGGGTAGGAGTAATTATTGGTGCCCAGCACGGTCATGTAATTGGTCGAAATGACTTCATCAAAGGCTAGGACAATCCCGCCAGCGCTCCAGTCATCAATATACACCTTGTCATCGCTTGAAATGGAGATCTTCCACGGGCTGAAGTAGGGAAGGCCCGCCCATTGATAACCGCCTTTGCAGACACCCCCCCCTTCATCGGGAGCGCTTCCGTCCGCGTTGAACTTCGCGATGCCCGGGTTAAAAACCACCCCCGGCACGTCGG
>JBEKOF010000348.1:0-4462 GCA_049522055.1 Verrucomicrobiota bacterium
CTTCTACAATCGCCAACGCGCCCACAGCGCGCTGGATTACCTTTCGCCCGTTGACTTCGAACTCAAAAACAACTAACTAAATGACTCGGTTTTACTGTCCGTTTTTTCGAGGCAAGCCCAGTCAATTGCGGCTGGGGAGACACCCTCATCGTGATAATTATGCCGATTTCGCCTGTTTTAAGACACGTCTTTGTCCTGGTGGAAAACCCGTCGGGACATTTAATTCAAGGGCGACGGCGGCATGCGCAATGCAATTTGACGACCCGACTAAAACAAGTGCCTCAAACCTAAAGATGCAAGCTCTTATTGCAACCCTTCCACGAATCGGGAATCAAAGGCCAAGTTGTGAACGAATTCGGCGAGGGCGGCACTGAGTTCCTTTTCTGGTGGATATACCTGATGGGACTTTGATTTTCGTTGGTAATTGCCACTGATGTGGAATGGACCAATGGTTGTTTTTTTGGTCGCATTGGTCAGAGAAACTTCTGCATCGATCTGCGCTTCCAGAGTGTAAGTGAAGGCAGTGGTGGAAAGGAATGCTTTGAATCGTTCCACGACAATTCTCACGCGGACATCAACGGGGGCATTAGGATCGGTCACGGGGCGATGGCCACACTTGGAAAGCTCTGAGAGCAAGGCCTCTTGTACGATGACTGGGACGGGCTTTTTTGTGTAGAAGGTCTGGGTCCCCCCGATGTCGGCCGCAATCTGATAGACGGAATCTCGCTCAGCAGAGGGACGTTGATCCTCCACCTGGACCAAAATAGTTGACGCCCTGACGGAAGCGAGGGGCCCATTTCCATTCGGTTCGAAATGGATTGCCACCGGCGTGCTGGTGTCGCATCCAGAAACCATGACAGTGAACAAGAGAATTGGCACGAGCGGACAATTAAATCGTTTCATGAGGTTTTTTCCTTTTAAGGCGCGTATCGGATTTCGTTGGCCACAGTCGCGCAGTACCGCCGGGTCGTCTCTTCCATTTCATTTTTCAAAAGATCGGGTGAGGAACCGTATTCGGTGATGGGGCGGTGGATGCCGCTGGTGAAATAGTCGGCATGTTCCCAAATGCGTTTGCCGCCGGCTCCCATTAGCACGGCGGTTGCATTAAGGCCGACCTGCACCTGGTCAAGAACGGCATTCTCCCTTGAATCTGCATATAATCCCCAGTTTTCGATTCGCACCCACAGAGTTCCTGTGCAGGCAGGGGAAGCTCTCTGCGGTACAGAGACTGTCGTCACCGTCTGGAATCGGCGCGCGGCCTGGAGGGCATCCATGAGCGCGTTTTCCGCAGTGCTTTGAATGCGGATTTCGGCGACCTTTGAACGGAACGCCTCCGCCCGCCGGGCGTCCTCCGCTGCGTGCTGGGCGTCCCATTCCTTCGCTGCCGCAATCGACTTGGGTGAAACAACCACCACGGGCGGCCCTGAATCCGACAACAGTGGTGAAACCAGTGAGCCTAGCCGTACTGCTGTAAAGGTCAAAGGGACTTCCTTCAAGCTGCGGGGTTTGGCGGCGGCCAAAGTCAACGAAAAGTCTCTGTCCACGCTCACTTGCACCGTTAAATCATCGATTTTGGACACAGCTCCGGGCTGCATTACTTTTTTGGTGCCGGTGTCCGTGTCGCAGCCTGCAAAAATTGCAATGCCAAGCACGGCAAGGACAACCCGTATTTCTGCGAATATTGGCGAGGCTGCGCCCTTTGACCATGTCTCAGGCAGTGCCAATTTGTTACTGCTCAAGCTCATTTTCTGATGAGTTTATCGAAGCATTGAGGAAGGTCAAGTGCCGGTTCTGCCGGCAGCAATCCTCTAACGCACGTGCCGGGCGTGTGAAAAACAGCCGGATTCTCGCTTTTTAATCTCCTGCAAAGTTGCTCAGGCTCGTGAGAAGGCAGCGCACACAGCCAGTTCCATAAGGACGCGAAAAACCGCATTGCCCTTGCGTCCGCTTCGGCCCGCAATCCGGCCATGCTTGCCCGTGTCTTGTCCGCCGCCGCGCTTGCCCTCCGTAGCCTTTGCGAAGAAGGGTCGCGGTGGAGGTCAATTGCGGCTGGGGCGATACCATGGTGGTCACCGTCGGCCTGCCGGATGGGGCGGGCAAGGAGTCGCTTGCGCGGGGCGGTTGACGCCGCGGGCTAATTGCCTTTGCCGGCGACTTGCTGGAGCAGCGCGTTCAATTCGCCCAGGCGCGGCGGTTTGCTCAGCACGGCGTCCACCTCCGGCGCGGATTCGCCGTCCGCTTGGATCATCGCGCCCCATCCTGTCAACATGAAAACCGGGGTGCCCGGCGATTCGGCTTTGACGGCGCGGGCCACGTGATAGCCGTCCATGTCCGGCATGCCCAGATCGGTGATGACCACCTGGAAGGGGTTGTCGCCGCGCAGGCTGGCGCGAAACATTTCCAGCCCTTCCCGGCCCCCGGGGGCGACACTGACCTTGTGATGGTCCTTGGCCAGGCAATCACTGAGGATTTCCCGCACGCCAGGCTCATCGTCAATGCACAGGATGCGCACGGACGGGCAGGCTTGCGCGGGGGCGGATTTGGCTCGCGGCGGCGGGGCCGGCTGCTCGCACACCGGGAAGACCAGCCGCAGGCAAGTGCCCCGGCCCGGCGCGCTTTCAATTTCGATGTTGCCATTGTGCCGCTGCATCATGCCATAGACCATGGCCAGACCCAGGCCGGTCCCGCCGTGTTGCAGTTTGGTGGAGAAAAAAGGTTCCAGACAATGCTGGCGGACCTTCTCATCCATGCCCGAGCCGTTATCGCGCACTTCGATTTGCAGGTCCCGCCCTTCCGCCCCGCCGCTTTCCGATGCGGGGCGGCGGACGCTCCGGGTGGCCAGTGTGATCAGGCCCCCTTGGGGGAGAGCGTCCACGGCGTTAAAAATGATATTGGTCAGAGCTTCGCGCAGTTCGGCGGCGTGGCACAGCAGCAGGGGCGCCTGCTCCTCCAATTGATATTCAATGTGGATGGAAAAGCCCTGGCGCTGCGCCTGATCGCGCCAGCGCGGGCGCGTGAGTTCGACGACGTCGCGGATGGACTGGTTGACATCTGTCTTGCTCAATTGGTTGGGGTCCTGGTCGCGGCGGTAGAATTCCCGCATGTGGGCCACGATCTCGACCACGTCCTGGGCCGCCTGGTTGATCCGCTGCAATTGCCGTCGCGACTCCTGGGCCAAATTGGGAACCGTCGCCAAGAGCAATTCCGAGTAGGCCGTGATGGGGCAGAGCGCATTGTTGATGTCGTGGGCGATGCCGCTGGCCATCTGGCCCAGGGCGCGCAGGCGCTCCTGCTGGACGACGACCTGCTGCGTGCGCCGCAATTCATCGTAGGCCTTTTGCGTTCCTTGCGTCAGGCGCACCTGGTCGTAAAGATTCTGGCATTCCTCCTCGGTCGTGAGCACTTTGGCCTGCAAGGCCTCTTTTTCCAGCCGTACGGCGGCGATTTCCGCGCGGGCTTGTTCGGCGTTATGTCGAACCTCCTCCAGCACCAGCACGATCATGCTCACGGCGATGAAGAGTTGCAGGACGGCCGCGATGAAAAAACCCGCGCTGTAGAGCTCCGCGTACTCCTGCGACAAAGGGTAACTGCCCAGATAAAGGCCCCAGAGCAAGAAGCCCAGCGACAACATGCCCGCCCCGACGAAGGCCTTTTGCCGGCGCATCCGGAAGAAGCAAACCGCCGCGAACAGGCTGCTCAAGCCCAGCAGGATGAAGATGGGCATCTGAATTCCCAGAGCGCTGCTCATCACTTCCGGACTCACTATCGTCCAGACCACCAGGAACAACATGAACATGGCCAGGGAGGTCTGCCGGACCGGCAGGCCCAGAAAATGCAGGCTGCCCCACAAAAGAAAGACCGCCGAGATGGATACGCAGCTCTGCTTGATGATGAACACCACGCTCCCCGGCGGCGTCTCCCCGACCTGGAGGCTCAACGTGAGCCACAGCGCGTAAAAAAGCCAGGCCGCGGTCCAGATCGTGAAATAATCCCGGCGGGTGTAATGGTTCAGGTAGAAGAAAAGTCCCACCAGAACCCACACGCTCAGCAAGGATACCATCAAAGCCGCGCGCAGGTACTCCTGAGTGAATACCAGCCCCATGTCCTGAAAGTTCATCGTTCGGTTCCTGTATCGGCAGAAACCGGCGCAATTTAAGCGCAAAAAGATAACATGGTTTGCTTTCTTCTTCTTGAATTTGTCAGGATCCGCCTTGCAGGCGGTGAGCCGCAGGAATCATGCGCGGCGGACTTAACGGCTCCCTGACGCCTCCTAACAGCCCGTTAAAAAAGGGCGGTTTTTTCGTTCCCGGTTCATGAAAGCGAATGCACCGCCCGCCACGGCGGTTATCAGCCCCAGCCCAATAATATCCCAAAGGAAACTCTTGGGTCGAGTTGTCCCACTGTAAACTATAACCGCTGCCAGCGTCAGCCACGCCAAAACGGCCAAAACGCCGCCCCAAAC
>JBEKOF010000349.1:0-4441 GCA_049522055.1 Verrucomicrobiota bacterium
CCGCACACCAGGCAGATGGCGTTCTCCCATTTGCCCACAATGCCGCGCAACTCCTCGATGCTCTCCATGAACATGCTGCTGCCTCGCGACACCATCAACGCAATCAACGAGCAGCCCATCGCCTCCGCGGCCGCGTCCCCCAGTTCCACCCGCCAGGCCACGTTGCCAAACGGCACCAACTGCGTCCAAAGCCATGAATAAATCGCCCAAAACGGATAGCCCGGCGGATGGGGGATGCCCGCCCAGAAAGACCCGGTGGTCAATTCCCCCGAATCCTCCAAAGTCACTTCCGGCGCCAGCGTCCAATAATAAATCGTCGCCACAATCGCGAAACAAATCCCCAGCGCCCACCAGTCAATCGCGCGGAAGAGCGGCGGCATCCTGGGCGGGGGCGCGGGCGGCGCCGCCGGCGGCTTTTGGGAGGCCCGGGAGGAAGGCTTTTCAGGATTCATCATTCAAAATCAGCCATCGGCCGCATCGGTGCCGCGCTTTCAACCCGCGGTGGGCGCGCGGTCCAGGATGGGCGCGCCCGACAAGGACTCTTCACGGCTGCTTTCCTTCAGGCAACGCCTGAGCTTGATCATGCCGTACCGGAACCGGCCCGCGATGGTGTTTGGAGAGACCTCAAAAAGCCGGCCAATCGCCTCGAAGGTGAGGCCGTTCCAGATTTTCAGCACGATCACCTCCCGCTGTTCGCGCGGCAGTTCGGCCAGGGCGGCCATGGCGCGGCGTTCGGCCGCGCTCTCCCCGGAGTCCCGTTCGAACCAGCGCCGGGATTCCCATTCCCGCGTCCACCGCCGCCAGCCGCTCCGGCGGTGGTTCAGGGCGCGATTGCGAAATGTCCGCAGGCAATAATGCCCCGGATCCCCGGGCCGCTGTGCCATTTGCAGCAGCGCCAGAAACGTTTCCTGCAAAACGTCCTCCGCCTCGCTGTGGCTCAGTCCCAGCGCCCGCCCGTACAAAATCAGCCCCGCCGCCTTGCTTTCATAAAGCGGCTGCTGCCAATTCTCCTCTGGTTTTGGACAAATCACATTGCTCAATGGTTGGTGGCCATGGCCTTCTGATATTCCGGCGTCCCGCGAATCGGGTCGAAACTGCCGTCCTTTTGAACAAACTCGTGCAAGGTGAGGGTCGTGCCTTGGAGGTTCACCCGGTCGTTGGTGTTCAGGGCAAAGGCCTTGCGCAGCGAATCCGCCGACTCGGCGGCTTTGCCCTCCAGGGCCTGCATCCGCGCCAGATAAAACCAGGTTTCCCAACGGCCCGGCGCCAGGCCCACCACCTTTTGCATGGCCGCCGTGCCTTTGCTCAGTTTGCCAATCTGCTGATACCACTGGGCGCATTGCACCAGCAGGCCGGGCTCGGCCTGGGGACTGCCGGTCAGCGCGTCCACCATCGCCTCCGCCTCGGCGTTTCTCTTCTCCTTGATGGCCTGTTCCACATTGGTCATCAACTGCTGGATCGTCATGCTTTGGCGCCCCGATTTGATCTGGTCCAACTGCGCGTTCACCTGGGTCAGCCAGTAATTAAACTGCCCGTTGTACGGGTCCAGGTCATTGCAAGTCCTGAGGATCATCTGGATGTCCTCGAACCGCCTCTGCTCGTAAAACAACACCATCAAGTGATACACCGCTTCCGGGCTGTAGGGACAAAACGCAAACGCCTGCTTCAACCCGAACTCCGACTCCTTCAACATGCGCGCCTTCACCTCCGGGGATACCGCGGGAGGGGCGGGCGCCGGCTGGATGAGTCCCGCCCGCCACCCGTAGATGCTGCTGGCGATGGCGTTGCGCAATTTGGAAAACGACTTCTGCGCGTCCTCGTCCCGGATGAATTTCAAGTCCCCCTTGAATCCGCTGTAATCATGCCGCACATACACCTTCTCGCAAAAATCGCAGATGTCCTTGATGGAGGTGTCGTAGGTGATCCAGTTCCCGATGGTCCGCTCCGCCTCCACGTCGCACCAGAATTTGTGGTCCCGCTCCACCGTTTCCGGCGTGAGCACCGGCACTTCCTGGCGGTTGATTTTCATAATGTCGCTGAAGGGCGTCAAATGCGCATACATCCAATCCAGCGGGAAACTTTCCTCCACGTAGAATTCGTGGCCGGGGTTGCGGTCAAATATAATCTTTGTCAGCATCCCGTTGATGCGCATCACCGCTCCCTGGCCGGAAACCTGCAGGCGTCCCCCCTCCGTGTTCACCACTTCGTCACCGCGCACCTGCTTTGGCTCATTGGGATGGTTCTGATCGTGTTCCACCCGCCGCTGCGCGTCCTCGTAGAATTCATGATACACCTGCTCCGAATCCTCCGGCGTGGGCTCCTGAATTTCCGTGTCCGGATACACCCCGCCCAGGCTCCGGGCGATTTCCCCCGGATACGCCTCCTCGAGCATCCGCCGGTTGAGCCGGATGCGCGTGCTGGGTGTTTGGTGTTCATCGTCCCGCGCCGCCTGCAAAATCAGCGGCGGCAGGGTGATGTTGGTGAACAGCTCCGGGCTGTAAATGGTGGGTCCCTTCAAAATCATGTTGAACTCCCGGGCCAGCGCGCGGCCCTCCGCCCCGGCCCCAGCCAAATCCTGGGTTTCCTTGCTCAACCTTCCGTAAAGATATTTGGACAAACCGTCTTTTCCCGCCCGCAGTTGCCCCGCCAGTTTTCCCGCGTCCGTGAAGTCGCTTTCCTGGAACCACGAAGTCCCGGTGCGGCGCCGGAATTCAACCCTCGCCCCGATGCTCTCGAAAATGGAGTCCAGCGGCTTGAGCAGCCAGGTCGGACTCTGGAACTGTTTCGGAAATTCCGTGGGCAGGAGCATTTGAAAAAAGGGCGGATCTTTCTGCGTGAAGCGGTTGTACTGCGCGCGGATGTAGTCCAGATAAGTCGGGTCGGCCACCGCGTTCTGCGTGATCAAATAAACGTCGCGCCGGCTGAATTTCTGGTCCTGCTCCGGCTGGCAGCGGTGCGGAATGAAGCTCTCGCAATAGATCATGTAAGTCGGGCAAAACCGGCCCGGATCCGTCCCCCCGTACAATACGGTGTCCTGCGCCATTTCCGGATAGACCAAGTGCCCGTTGGCGCCCTTCATCATTTGCGCGCGCAATCCGGCGTCGTAACTGATCTTGCCGTCCGGTCCGTTGAATGGCGGCGTGAACATATCATGCCCGAACCAGTACCCAAACCAGTGGTTGCGCTGCTCGCTATGGAACCAATGCGCCATCCCCGAATACACCGGCATCACCGCAAACAAGGCCAGCGTCACAACCAACGGCGCCCGCGCGCGGTAGGCCGCCAGCGCGCCCAGGAAAACAACGGGCAGGGCGACCAGCAGCAGATTGGCGAAAATCGGCAGCCCATATTGCCCCGGCGCGAACGCCTGCGCCACCCAGTGCGGCAATTCTCCCAGACCCACTTCCCCCGCCAAGCCAAAGTAATGCCGGCCCGTCACCGCCAGCAGAGACCAGCACGCCAGCACCAGCGCCACCGCCCCGCCCAGCCATCCCCACTTTCGGAACTTCCCGTAATGCGTCGCCATGTAGGCCGCCGTCAGCGCCAGCCCGTAGCCCAGCAAGATGGCCACCACCGTGTGCGACGCCACGAAAAACACCTTCAATAAATCCGCCGACTGCTTGTCCAGGTTCGGATTCAGCAGGATGGTCATCATCACCCCCAGAAACGGATAGAGCGCCGCGATGGCCACCAGCCAGTTCCGCTCCCGTTTCTGCATCTTGAAGAAAAACAAGAACGGCAGCAGCGCAAAAAGCATATAGACCCAACTGAACGCGTCCGCCACCCCCGTCACCAGCGTGCCCAGCTGGACCAGAAACCGATGGGGATCGTGCAAGACGTCGCTGGGGTTGATTTTTTCGTACTGGCCGCGGGTCAGCGCGTGGAAAAAACCCTCCACCGTTCGCGGATAGCCCCATTCCATCGGCGGGTTGGTCATCCCCGCGATCGCCTCGTAAAAATAAAAGGCCGACCCGGCCACCCATAACAGGCCCATCCACAAACACGAAACCACTTCCGTCAACAGCCCCCCCGTCGCGATCGCCAGCCAGAAACAAGCCACGGCCGAGCCAATGCCCACCGCGTTGACAATAATGGTCACCATGTCCGTGGATTGCGCGAAGCTGGTCCAGGCGCCGGTGCTTTTTGCCACCAGCAGCACGAGCCACACAAACGTGTTGCAAAAGAACAAATCCCGCCCCAGTTTTGGCTGCGCGAAGGCAATGCCGATCTCCAGGCCTATCGCCGCCACCAACAACGACTGGTGTATTGTCGCCGATATTCCGAAGAAGAAAAACGCGCAATACAGGTACCCCCTCTGGCGCGGCGCATAAATCCAGCGCATCAGCGACAGCAGCATCAGGATCACCCACGGCACCCCGAACAGCGAAATGCGGTTGATCGCCTCGGACTCAAACCACATCGTGTCGTCCAGCGCCATGAG
>JBEKOF010000350.1:0-4430 GCA_049522055.1 Verrucomicrobiota bacterium
GGGGACTGGCGATACTGAAATTGCCGGTGGCGGAATATCCGCCGGTGGTGCCGCCGACGGTGGTGGTGAAGGCGGTCTATCCGGGGGCGAACCCGAAGGTGATAGCGGACACGGTGGCCACGCCGATAGAAGAGGAGGTCAACGGGGTGGAGGACATGCTCTATATGTCGGCGCAATGCACGAGCGACGGGGCAATGTCGCTGACGATCACGTTCAAGCTGGGGACGGATTTGGACAAGGCGCAGGTGTTGGTGCAGAACCGTGTGGATGTGGCGGTGCCGCGGTTGCCGGAGGAGGTGAGGCAACTGGGAGTGACGACGGCCAAATCGTCGCCGGATATCACGATGGTGGTGAATCTGTATTCGCCGGACGACAGCCGGGACGAAGTCTATGTGAGCAACTTTGCGTTTCTCCAAGTGAAGGACGTGTTGTCGCGGTTGCCGGGAGTGGGGAGCATCATCCTTTTTGGGGCGCGGGACTACAGCATGCGCATCTGGCTGGACCCGGGAAAAGTGGCGGCGCGGAACCTGACGGCGGCGGACGTGGTGAGCGCGATCCGGGAGCAGAACGCGCAGGTGGCGGCGGGCCAGATTGGTTCGCCGCCGATGGGCAAGGGGCTGAGCTTCCAGTACATCGTGAGCGCGCAGGGACGGTTGACGGACGAGAAGCAGTTTGGGGACATCGTGATCAAAGCGGGGGCCAACGGGGAGGTGACGCGGCTGCGGGACGTGGCGCGGGTGGAGCTGGCGGCGCTGGATTACAGCATGAACAGCAAGCTGGACGGGAAGCCGACGACGGCGCTGGCGATATTCCAACTGCCCGGCTCCAATTCGATCAAGACGTCGGACGCGGTGCATCAAGCGATGGAAGAGCTGGCGAGGAGGTTTCCGCCGGGCCTGGCTTACAAGATAGTTTTTGACACGACGGGATTTACACGGGAAAGCATCCGGGCGGTGGTGGAAACATTGTTTGAGGCGATGGCGCTGGTGGTGCTGGTGGTGATCTTGTTTTTGCAGACGTGGCGGGCGTCGGTGATTCCGCTGCTGGCGGTGCCGGTGTCGCTGATCGGGACCTTTGGGGCGATGGCGGCGATGGGTTTCTCGGTGAACAATCTGTCGCTGTTCGGACTGGTGCTGGCGATAGGGATCGTGGTGGACGACGCGATCGTGGTGGTGGAAAACGTGGAGCGGAACATCGGGCTGGGGTTGTCGGCGCGGGAGGCGACGGGCAAGGCGATGGACGAGGTGAGCGGAGCGGTGGTGGCGGTGGGGCTGGTGCTGGCGGCGGTGTTCATCCCGACGGCGTTCATCAGCGGGATGTCGGGGCAGTTTTACCGGCAATTCGCGCTGACGATAGCGTGTTCGACGCTGATCTCGGCATTCAACTCGCTGACGCTCAGCCCGGCGCTGTGCGCGCTGCTCTTGCAGCCGCACGCGGAACGAAAGGACATATTCGCGCGGCTGCTGCACGCGACGGCGGGGAGGTTTTTTGCGGTGTTCAACCGGGAGTTTGGGAGGAGCACGGCGGCTTACGCGCGGACGGTGGGCCGGCTGATCCGGGCGAGCGCGGTGGTGCTGGTGGTCTATGGGGGACTGATCGGGTTGACGTGGCTGGCTTTCCAGAGAGTGCCGACGGGATTCATCCCGGCGCAGGACAAAGGCTACATGGTGATCGTGGTCCAATTGCCCGACTCGGCGTCGCTGGAACGGACGGATGAGGTGGTGGACCGGATCAGCCGGATCGCGGGCAAGACGCCGGGAATCAAAGCGACGATTGATTTGGCGGGCCTTTCGGCGGTGAGCCTCTCGGCGAGTCCGAACGCGGGGACGGTGTTTGTGATTTTGGACGATTTTGCAGACCGGACCAAACGGGGTCTGACGGGGAATGTGATCGCGGCGGATTTGCAGGGGCGGCTGGCGGGGATCCAGGAAGGGATGGTGCTGGTGTTCGCGCCGCCGCCGGTCAACGGGATGAGCGTGGTGGGGGGGTTCAAAATGGAAGTGGAGGACCGGGGCGGGGCGGGATTGGAGGCGTTGCAGGGGGTGGCGATGGAACTGATGGGAGCGGCCAACCAGCAGCCGGGCTTGCAAGGGGTGTTTACGACCTTTCGGGCGAGCACGCCGCAGCTATTCCTGGACGTGGACCGTGTGAAGGCCAAGACGATGGGGGTGCCGCTGAGCGATATATTTGACACGCTGGAGATATACCTCGGCTCGCTTTACGTGAATGACTTGAATCTTTTCGGGCGGACCTATCATGTGACGGCGCAGGCCGATGCGCCGTTCCGGCGGCAGGCCGGGGACATTGGGGAGCTGAAGACGCGCAACCAGGCGGGGCAAATGGTGCCGTTGGGGACGCTGTTGGAGGTGCGGGACATCGCGGGGCCGGACCGGATAGGCAAGTATAACATGTATCCGGCGGCGGAATTCACGGGAAGCCCCAAGCCGGGGGTCAGCACCGGGGAGGCCATAGGGGAGATGGAGAAGGTGGCGCGGGGAGTGTTGCCCGCGAGCATGGGCTTTGAATGGACGGATTTGACGTTGCAACAAATCCTGGAGGGCGACACGGCGATATTCATGTTTCCGCTGTGCGTGCTCTTTGTGTTTTTGACGCTGGCGGCATTGTATGAGAGCTGGTCGCTGCCGCTGGCGATCATCCTGATAGTGCCGATGTGCCTGTTGTTCGCGATCGCCGGGGTATGGATTCGGGGGATGGACAACAATATTTTCACGCAGATCGGATTTGTGGTGCTGGTAGGGCTGGCGAGCAAGAACGCGATCCTGATCGTGGAATTTGCCAAGCAGCGGCAGGACGCCGGGCTGGGGCGGGCGGAGGCGGCGGTGGAAGCCAGCCGGCTGCGGTTGCGGCCCATACTGATGACTTCGTTCTCGTTTATATTCGGGGTGTTGCCGCTGCTGCTGGCCAAAGGGGCGGGAGCGGAAATGCGGCGGGCCTTGGGGACGGCGGTGTTCAGCGGGATGTTGGGGGTGACGTTTTTCGGGATATTTCTCACGCCGGTGTTTTATACCGTGATCCGCCAGGTGACGGAACGGAGAAAGAAGCAAACCGCATGAGGCGCCTGGCATATATGCTGGCGGCGGTGGGTTTGACGGCCGGGTGCGCGGCAGGCCCAAGTTATCAACCGCCCAAGACGAGCGTCCCCGCGGCGTTCGCGGCCGGTGGGCAGACCAATTTCACGCCGGTGGAGGCGGTGGCGGCGTGGTGGGATGAATTCCATGACGCGGAACTGAACCGGCTGGTGGAGCGGGCGGTAGCGAGCAATCTTGACCTGCGCATGGCCACGGCGAATTTGCTCGAGGCGCGGGCGTTGCGGCTGGGCGCCAGGGCGGACGCCTTGCCGGTGGTTGCGGGGGAGGCCAGTTACAACAATGAGAAGTACAGCGAGGCGGCGCTGTTCAACGCGCCCGGGGCGCCGCGGACGCAGGAGCTTTACGAGGCGGGGTTCGATGCGGCGTGGGAGTTGGATTTCTTTGGGCGGGTGCGGCGCAACGTGGAGTCCAGCAGCGCCCTGGTGGAGGCGGCGGAAGCGGGCCGGCGGGACGCGCAGGTGAGCCTGGTGAGCGAGGTGGCGCGGAATTATTTTGAGCTGCGCGGCGCGCAAAACGAACTGGCCGTGCAGCGCCAGAACGCGAGCAACCAGACCGAAACGCTCCAGATCACGCAGTCGCGCTTCGAGGCGGGCGGGGGGACGGAATTGGACGTGGCGCGGGCGCGGGCGCAATTGAACAACACGCTGGCGGGCATCCCGCCACTGGAAAGCTCGGCGGCGCACGCGATCCATCGGCTGGGCGTGCTGATCGGAGGACAGCCCGAGGCGCTGGGCGATGAGCTGGAAGTGGCGTCGCCCCTGCCGGAGTTGCCGGCCCACATTGCCATCGGCAACCCGGAGTCGCTGCTGCGGCGGCGACCGGACATCCGTGTGGCGGAGCGGAACCTGGCGGCGGCGACGGCGAACATCGGGGTGGCGGTTTCGGATCTTTTTCCGCGGGTGACGTTCAATGGGAGCATCGGGTTGCAGGCAAGCTCGTTTTCAGGGTTGGGCGGCCCGGCGTCGGACACGCGGTCATTTGGCCCTTCGATCACCTGGGCGGCGCTGGACCTGGGCCATGTGCGCTCGGCCATCAAGGCGGCGCACGCCCGGGCCGGGGCGCAGTTGGCGGCGTACGAAAAGGCAGTATTGACAAGCCTGGAGGAAACGGAGAACGCGCTGGGGGACTATGGGCGCGACCAGGCGCGGCGGGATTATTTGGAGGCGGCGGTCAAAGCCAGCCGCCGGGCGGCGGCGCTGGCGCGGGAGCGATACGAGAGCGGGGCGACGGATTTTCTGGACGTGCTGGAGGCGGAGGGGGTGGCGCTGGAGGCGGAAGAGGAACTGGCGGAAACGCAAACGCAAACGGCCATCGCGCTGG
>JBEKOF010000351.1:0-4417 GCA_049522055.1 Verrucomicrobiota bacterium
AGGGTTGGCGCTGTTTTGCAACTTGCACCTTACTCGAACTTCCTGGGATCAGCTATTCGCTTTTACCGTCCTGGACAACCTCGCGCCGTCTCTGGGCGGGGGCGGCGAGCGGCGGCGGCGTCTGCCGAACTCCAGTTCGCGCCGCCGCCGGTCGCCACGCGTAACGGACTCGCCCGCCCCCGCCCATAGGCGCCGGTGAGGTCCGAACAGCGATTACAAAAAACTGTCAAAAAAAAATTGCAAAAACCCGGAATCAGCCCAAAATCACCCACAGATTATGCCACAGACCTTAAATTCCCTGTTACTTCGCTCAAACGCGGTTTCAGCAATCCTGCGACAGTCGGAGCAAGACCCCGTAAGACAGTCCCTCCCAGGAATGATAGATTCTCTTCAACGTATGAACGAAAAAGGATTCAAAATGCAAAAGCGCAAACTTGGAAAAAGTGGTTTGGAAGTGTCGGCGCTCGGTTTGGGTTGCATGGGCATGAGTTACCATCGCGGCCCGGCTCCCGACCGGAACGCCATGATAGCCCTAATCCGCAAAGCGGTGGAGCTTGGCGTCACATTATTCGACACCGCAGAGGTCTATGGACCGTTTATTAATGAAGAATTGGTCGGCGAGGCACTTGCTCCTTTGCGCAAGGACGCAGCCGTTGCCACGAAGTTTGGATTCAATATTGAAAACGGAAAGTCAACAGTTCTGAACAGCCAACCCGAACGCATCCGCCAAGTCGCCGAAGACTCTCTCAAACGACTGAAAAGAGATAGCATCGACCTGTTCTACCAACACCGTCTTGACCCCGATGTGCCGATTGAGGACGTGGCGGGCACCGTGAAAGATTTGATTCGGCAAGGCAAAGTGAAGCACTTTGGGCTTTGTGAAGTGAGCGCACAAACCATTCGGCAGGCGCACGCCATCCAGCCTTTAACCGCAGTTCAAAGCGAATATTCATTGATGTGGCGGGAGACGGAAGCGGAAATCCTGCCGACGCTCGAAGAACTTGGCATCGGTTTTGTGCCCTACAGCCCGCTTGGCAGAGGTTATCTCTCCGGCACTTTGAACGAACACACGAAGTTCGATGGCAGCAACGATAATCGCGCCGAGTTGCCCCGCTTCACCGCCGAGGCGATGAAAGCGAACCAGGTTCTCGTGGATTTGTTGAATGAATTCGCTCAACGCAGACGAGCGACCCCGTCCCAAATCGCCCTGGCTTGGGTGCTGGCTCAAAAACCATGGATCGTTCCGATTCCGGGCACAACCAAGCTGGCGCGTCTGGAGGAAAACCTGAAAGCGGCGGACGTGGAATTTACTCCCGAAGAATTGCGTGACCTGAATCGCGCCGTCTCAAAAATCAAATTGGAAGGCGACCGTTATCCCGCCGCACATCAAAAACTTGTCGGAACATGAAATGGCCCTCAGGCGGCATTAAACAATCAATTAACAGAAAAAGATACATATGGAGATTAAAAGAAATGGTTCACAACCGTCAAACAAAGGACCGGCTGATTGGTTCACCGGCACAGTGCGCATTGATTCACCATTTAAGGCCACTGAACCCGCGCGAGTCAGTGGCGCAATAGTAACGTTTGAGCCCGGCGCACGAACGGCGTGGCACACCCATCCATTAGGGCAGACGCTGATCGTTACTTCAGGTTTCGGGCGGGTACAACGCGAAGGCGGTCCAATTGAAGAAATTCAGCCCGGCGATGTAGTATGGATCGGACCCGGTGAGAAGCACTGGCATGGTGCAGCACCAGCCACCGCCATGACCCACATTGCGATTCAAGAAGCGCTCGACGGCAAGGTCGTGGATTGGCTGGAAAAAGTCAGCGACGAGCAATACGGCAAGTAGCGACAACCCAGAGAAGACCATGCCCCATATCATCATAAAACTCGCGACCGGGAAATCTGAACAACAGAAGGTGCAACTCGCTGAGGCCCTCGTCAAAGACGTGATGAGCGTCTTGAACTGTGACGAGAAGCCGGTATCGCTGGCCATCGAAGAAATTGAACCAAAGGATTGGGCCGAGAAAGTCTACAAACCGGAAATCCTCAATGGTCGGGGGAAACTTTACAAGCAGTCGGGATACACAATGTGAAAGGAATTAAAAATGAACATATCATTTGAAAACAAAGTGGCGTTGGTGACCGGCGCAGGTTCTGGTCTGGGATTGGCAACAGCGAAGGCATTTGCTGAATCGGGGGCAGCCGTCGTGTTGGCGGATTGGAATGAGAAATCGGTGCGTTCTGCCGCCGAGGAATTGACCGCGAAAGGACATAAAGCATTCGCAATGGGTTGCGATGTTTCTGATGACACTCAAGTTGAAGCGATGGTAGCAAAAACTGTCGCGACATTTGGTCGGCTGGATGCGGCCTACAACAATGCCGGTATTCAAAATGTTCTCGAAGAAGCCGCCGATCAAACCCGTGAAGATTTTGACCGCGTGACTGGCGTCAATCTCCGTGGTGTTTGGAGTTGCATGAAATTCGAGCTGCAACAGATGCGCAAGGAGGGAAGCGGTGCCATCGTCAATTGTTCTTCAATTGGCGGGTTGGTTGGCGGTGCCGAACGCGGAATCTATCACGCTGCAAAACACGGAGTACTCGGGCTGACTAAAAGCGCGGCGCTCGAATACGCCGCCAAAGGCATTCGGATTAATGCCGTGTGTCCGGGCCTGATTTGGACGCCTATGGCCGATCAGATGGTCGCCTCGGGCCAGGGCGAAGCCCTCAACGCCATGACAAAGAGCATCCCCATGGGCCGACACGGACGTGCCGAAGAAATCGCCGACGCGGTTCTGTGGCTATGCAGTCAACAGGCAAGCTATGTGACCGGCCAGTCAATCTCAGTGGATGGCGGATTACTCATGCGATGAAAGAAAAGAAATGAATTATGAAAGCTACCATGTTATATGGTCCACGCGACGTTCGCTTTGAGGAACGCGAAGACCCGAAGATCATACACCCAACGGATGCTATCATCCGATTATCCGCAACGTGCGTCTGCGGGTCTGATTTGTGGCCCTACCGTGGCATCAATCCGATTTCCCAACCGACTCCGATGGGCCATGAATACTGCGGGATCGTTGAGGAGGTCGGCAGCGCAGTCAAATCGGTCAAGCCAGGGCAATTCGTCATCGGCTCCTTCTTCGCCTCGGACAATACCTGTCCTCACTGCCAGGCTGGCTACCAAACATCCTGCCAGCATAAAGAATTCATCAGCACCGCGCAGGCGCCAATAATGCGCGTTCCACTTGCGGACGGCACGCTGGTAGCCACTTCGGATGTTCCGTCTGGTGATCTGATCCCAAGTCTGCTGGCTGTCTCGGATGTTATGGGCACGGGTTGGTTTGCAGCCGCCGCAGCTAACGTCAAGCCGGGTGTGACGGTGGCGGTGGTCGGTGACGGCGCGGTTGGCCTTCTAGGTATATTATCTGCCAAACAGATGGGAGCTGAACGGATAATCGCAATGAGCCGCCACGCGTCTCGGCAGAAGCTCGCTCGTGAGTTTGGCGCGACTGACATTGTCACGGAGCGTGGCAATGAAGGTATTGACCGAATCAGAGAACTGACCAAGGGCATCGGGGTTGACGCGATGCTGGAGTGCGTTGGCACTCAAGAGTCAATGATGCAGGCGATTCGCTCCACCAGGCCGGGCGGATTCGTGGGGTACGTCGGTGTCCCGCACGGAGTCGAACTCGACGGGGAGCAATTGTTTTTCACCCATGTACACCTTCATGGCGGACCTGCGCCAGTGCGCCGCTTCCTGCCTAAGTTGATTGACCTCGTGTTGAACGGGAAAATCAACCCGGGCAAAGTCTTCGATCTGACTCTGCCGCTTGAACAAGTGGCGGAAGGCTACCGAGCCATGGACGAGCGCCGTGCTATCAAGGCACTGCTTCGCCCCTGAACGAATAGAGTCAACGTATGAAATTAGTCAGCGAAGTATCAACCTGGTCGCGAAAGGACTTGCTAAGAATCGCGCAAGCCGATGACCTGCATATCTCACCCTTCCGCGAAAACGGAGCGACCTATGGCACCCCTACCTGGATTTGGTCAGTCAGAGTTGATGACGCCCTATACGTGCGTGGTTAACTGAATTTCTGTGGCTGTCATTCTTGTAGGCTAGTATCCGAACCGCTGGAACTTTCCACAATCGAAAAATGAGGCGTTATTTCCGCTTCAACACTTTCCTTTCCGCCCTGTCGGAAAGGGCGCGAAGCGTTAAAGCCAGCGCAGCGTGCGAACGTGTCCAGAGGACATGCCTCTGGCGGCGGGGTTTGGGGACGGCGCCAGTCCGTGCGAGATGATGTGATTACAATGATTGTTCGATATGACATAAAAAGCGTAAGAAGAACCTGCGATTCCGTTCGCAGTAGCCTATCGGCGCTGGCGGGATTGGCAACGATCCTGTCA
>JBEKOF010000352.1:0-4385 GCA_049522055.1 Verrucomicrobiota bacterium
CGTGGAATTCACCCACGCCGGGGTGATGCGCGCCCGGCGCGAATTCCCCGACGCCCCGCTGGTCGCCCATCCCGAATGCACCCGCGCGGTGCGCCTGCTGGCGGACGAAGTATGCTCGACCGAAAAGATGATTGACTACTGCAAAAACACCGCGGCCCCCGCCTTCCTCATCGCCACCGAGGCGGGCATGATTCACCGCCTCCGCCGGGAATGTCCCGGCAAGCGGTTCATTCCCGTGCCCATCGGGAACTGCCGGTGCAACGAGTGCAAGTTCATGAAAATGAACACCCTGGAAAAACTTCACGATTGCATGTCCCGCCTCAGTCCGCGGGTCGAATTGAGCCGGGACATCATCCAGCGCGCCCGGCTCCCCATCGAGCGGATGCTGCAAATCTCCTTTCAACCGCTGGCCAACGCGGGTTAGCAGCCGGGGCCGCGAAGTGGGCGGCATATTTCGCCCCTCCCTCACCGTCCTCAGCTGGATGTCAAAAAATGGCTGGTCAAACCAGTGGCGGTTCAGTTACGATGAATGCGTGTTCTGGAAAGAGAAAAAAAACCATCATCATCACCACCACCATGACCTGTACTATTTGCTGCCGGGCATGGGCCGGGGTGCGCGGCGCCGTTTTCGGCGGAACATCACCGTTGGCTTCTTGGTCGGCCTGCTGGTTTCCAGTCTGATGGCCTGGCTGTTCTGGCTCTGGTATAAATAACCGGTGTGCAGCCGGGCCATGTCCATCCTCGCCGTATTAGAATCCGGTGGCACTTGGGCGTCTTACAGTCCAGGCTGGTGCATGCTGGGTAAGGGCACGGCGAACTTGTCGGCGTGGTCGTCGCCATAGACGGCGTTGCGGCCGGTCTGAGGCGGGCGGGGATGGAAGTCGTCGAAGTCAACCAACATCGGAATCAGGGCGAATTCAGACGTTGCCGTCCAATTAACACTATCGCCGTGGCTGGTGCCGAAGCCTCCGTGGCCGCGGCTCAGGGTTTTGTCCAGCAGCGCGTTATCCAGGGCTGAGTTCCAGATATAGCTCGAGCCTTCGGTTTCGAAAAAACCCGCGTTGTCGGCCGGACATCGGAATACGAGGGGGCTGTTAGTGACGCCGACGGCCTTGCCCAAGTACGGCCCAAGCACATCGCAGATTCGCGGGTGGAAGCGGTCTGTCCAGGCCGGCATAGTGGGAATAGGCTCGGCGCTCGGCAGTGTGTCCTTATTGTCTCCGGCGTAAAGGCGGACGGCGAGACCCAACTGTCGAAGCTGGCTGATACACGCTATGTTCAGCGCTTTTGTCTTAGCCCGGCTCAGAGCGGGCAAGAGCAGCGCCGTCACCATGCCTAATATGGCGATGACCACAAGCAGTTCAATCAGGGTGAAGGCGGCGGGATTGCGATTGCATGCCGGGTCCGTGGATCGGTGAGAAAGATGAAAGGAGACGGATTTCATGTCTTCAATGATTCTGCTTAAGATTGCCCAGCGTTTGGGCATGGAGGGCGCGTTGTTCAGGCGTCAAGGTGAGGTGGTCGGTTTCTTGTTGCTGCATTTGCTCGGCGAGTTGGCGCAACCGTTCTGCGGCGTTGGTCGAGCGACCGGGGAAGGGAGACGGAGGGACGGGTTCGCCCTGATGCACGAGGGAGACGCCGATGGGAGCCACCGGCGATCGGCGCAGAGTGTAGATGGTCGCCCACGAGGCGCGGGCCTTTTTTGCCAGCAAATCCGCCTCGTCGGGCGTAGCCGCTACGGGGATGGGGTCGTCAATCCGTGGCAGTAATTGAATCTCGGCCAGCGTCCGCTCCGGCGCCAGGACGCCCTCATTAGTTCCGTCACGGAGAGCCTGGTTTACGACCTCGCGCGGATCGCCTCGTTTCAGCCTTGCCTCGCTGAGAGCCTTCATAGCGGCCGCAATGGTCTGCATTTTGTCGGGGCCATTCGACATGGAGTTCGCATCGAACAATGCTTGCGCGTCGGCCGGATTGTCCGCGACAAAGGTCTGGTAGGGGACTGCCACGGTGATTCGGGCAAGACCCCGACCTGGAGCCACCCGCCCGCTGCCGCTGGATGTTGCCATCCCTCCGCGTCCCATCCCGGCGGGTCTGGCAGATTTTACGTTGATCTGGAAGAAGCCAAACCAACCGCGGCTCAAATTGGTCCAGCCGGCGTCGCGCAGGCTCGTTTCACTCTGCAAAGCGGTTTCCAGGTTGTGCAGCGCGGTTTTGGAGTCGAAGACGGCATAATCCACCGTCCAGTAGGCACCGATCTGGAGGATGAGTTGATTGAGCACTTGCGGCAGTGGCATATTCTGGACGGAGAGCGTGACCAGGGTGTCGAGGCGCCGCTCCCAGGCGATGGGTTGGCCGGATTGGCGCTCGATTTTTTGCATGACTTCGCCTAGAGGGGCGTTGACCACATGCAGAGTCACGAGGCCATGCCCGGCGCGATGAATCTCATATTTCTGCCAGACGGTGGTAACAGCCAGAAGCGCGAGCGCGCCGGTGATGGCGGCGGTTTTGATTTTTGTCCATGCCATAAGTTTCAGGGTTCCTTTCAGGCTGGTCAGAACTGGGCCGCCGGCCGCCGCGCCTTTGACGACGGTGGCTTTGGTGATGGTGGCCGCCAGCGCGGCAGGTGCGGCGGCAGTGACGGAATGGGCGGCGAGGAGGTCGGCCAGTTTGCCTGTGCCCACCGCGACCTTCTTTTGAACGAGCAGCGAGCGCAGTTTTTCGACCGCGCGCGAGACCCTCATGCGGGCGGAATCTTCGTTCAGATCCAATGCCACCCCAATTTGCCGGAAACTTTTATTTTCAAAGAAGCGTAAAATAATGGCGTTGCGGTCCTTGGCGCCGAGAGCGCCGATGGCGTCGTCCAGCACGGGAGCGATGGATTGCCAATCGGTTTGGTTTGCTTCGGGATCGGTGTTGGGTGCCATGGCGGTCTCCTGTTCGTGCTGGCGGCGGCGGGCTTGGGATTTGACAGCGTCGGCCGTGGCGAAGCAAGTGGTGCGGTAGAGCCAGGTGGAGAGGATGGTTTCGCGACGCAACGAGGCGGCTTTTCTGGCGAGAATAATGAAGACGACCTGGGAGATGTCTTCGGCCACCTGGGGATCGCGGACACGGCGGAGAGCGGCGCAATAGACGAGGTTGAGATAACGCGAAACCAAGGCCGCGAAAGCCTCCTCTGAGCCTTCCTTGAGGTAGGCTCTCAGGAGGGTCATGTCATCCATGTCCGTCATTATCAATTAAATGGACGGCGGAAGCAAAACCGAACAAAGAATTTCAAAGGGGAGTTTGAACCGCCAATGGGGGATGAATGGGACAGACGCAGTCAGGAACGAATTGAAGGAGTTCTTAACCGCCGAATAGGCGGAATACGCGGAAAGGGAATGGCACAGACAAAATCATCCGGGACGACGGATGGGAGCGGCAGCCGAAAAGTGCGGCGGGGTGGCGGTCAAATATCTGACTCGGTAATGCTTGGTTAGATTTTTGCTGACTTGACTTGTGCCTTTGGGTATGAGAATTGCTGTCATTGGCAGATTGCGGATTCTGAGAATAAGCGAACATGATGAACGAGGGTGAATTTGAACTTGTGGAACCGTTTGAGATTGACGACGGCTCGTTGCGTGGCCTTTCCCCTCAATATATTTTTGCTCTCGGCGTCGAGTGGGCAATGTTTCGTCGCCAGCTGGCTGACGGCTCACCGTTCACCACATTATGTTTGCCAGAGAATCGCATAAGGTTTGTCAGGATGGCAGAAAGGCACAGCCGATTTGTCGAGGATCGGCAAACCGGCTGTGTTGGATGGACCTCAATATGGGTGGGAGACGTTATTTCGTCTGTGCCGCCCTTACCAGAGTCCAGGTAACTGCATAATGGCAGTGCGGGCATGGCGGGAATTCATGTCCTAATGGAATGGAGCGCTCCACTGAGTGGTTCACTCCGCCACATCCATTTGAACTGTAAATCCCTGATACCCTGCACTTTTCGAGTTCGACCACTTATCATAACTGTTTTATTTAAAAAAGATGAGAATCACCGTTGACAGCGGAGCGTTTTTACGTGTACTTTATACACCCATGTAAACAAAAACGCATTTCCGCCCCCCCCTTTAGGCTGATTCTCTCACCATTTGGAGGCAAAGCGTTACGAAAAGCCGCCCTGCAAGGCGGCTTTTCCTTACTGCGACGGCCTCGAGCAACAATCTAACCCTGCATTACCTCTGACTCCCACTTTACTGGTCTTTCAACTGCTCCGCAGTTCACTTTTGTCTTCTAGAGCGTTTCAACAAAAACTGTAGCTGCATGAGACAAACCAGCCCAAGGCGTCTTGGGGCGTGACGCTGGCCAGAGCCCGGCCGATGGCGGCAATTAAGTCGGCGGGGGTCCGTGCCT
>JBEKOF010000353.1:0-4352 GCA_049522055.1 Verrucomicrobiota bacterium
GACGGTGACTTCCATAAGCAATGTGATGATTCAATGCCGCCATATATGGCGGCCACTGCGGGTTAATATAGCACGTCCAGTGCCGATTGAGCAAGGAATCTGTCTGCGACATGCCTCGCAACTAGGACGCACCCTTTCATTTTGGTAAGCGCCATGAGAAAGGAGACTTGGAGAAGATCAGCGCCGCAATCGCTCCGGGCCGCCGTCGTGGTGGAGGAATCGCTTTTGGAACTTGCGAATGGTCATCCGGCTGCGGGGATTGATTTTGCGGCACTCCTCCAACCAAACCTGTGTGAAACTGACCACCACGCGGCGGAACAAGCTCAACGCAAAAGCGGCCTTGGGGTTGCGGACCCGGCTGTGGTCTTCGCCCAGGGTGACGTCCAGAGCATGATGCAGGCGGCTCTCGATGACCCAATAGCCGCGTTTGAGTTTGAGAAAGTCGGCCGTATCCAACTCTTCGAGGGTGAGACGGCTGATAGGATAAACGATTTCGGTGCTCTTCCTACCCTTGTGCCGGACCCGCCGGCGGAGCCGGGCGATGGTTTGATCTCCGGGAAAGCCCACCGGTTGCGGGGTCGCCTCCTGGCAATCCAATACTCGAATCGCATGCTGTCCTCGGTTGTTCTCCGGGCTCAGGGCGTGGGTGCGCTGGGTGGGCCGAGGGGGATCCCAGCTTCCAGGTTGATAACCCTGTCCGTGTCGTTTTTGTGACAAGTCGGATATTGTCCCATCCGATGCGCTCAATTTCTGCCGACCGCATTCCCGCAAAAGCGGCCAGGGCCAAGTATGGAATAAACGTGTCAGGCACCGCGGCCAGCAGCCGTTTTAGGTCATCAGGCGAATAGGTCAGCACGGTCCCCTCCTTGACCAAAGGCAGGGTCAGGTGGTCGATTTCCGCCCAATCCTCTGGCAGACACCGCTGCGGCACTTCATCGGGTAGTTTATAGACAAACTTGTACTGTGCCGGTACTGCAAGCCATTTTTTCATGTGATGTATACCCTTTAAACCCTTGTTTTCATTGGGCTTTAAGCTGGAGAACGCAATAGATCAACAACCTGTTCCAAAGCTTCTTTCATATAGATTTCCGTTCCAGCAGGACCTGCCAAATCCGGCAGCATCCCAGGGCCTGCGGACGGGCCGCCCATATGATCGCCAGCCTCTTGCGCGCTACCACGACAGCCGCAGGGGGGCTTGCTTGCCTTGCGACATCCCTATTTTCCAAGATCCCGGCGATTTCATCTCCCGGACCCGATGGCGGCTTGATTTGTCCGCGCCGCCCCGTTATTTGCTTTTCCGCCAAACCGATTATGAATCAAGACCAATGGACGGCAGTGGACCGTTACATCACTGGCTTGCTGGTGCCGCCCGACGAGGCGCTGGACGGCGCCCTACGGGACAGCGTCGCTGCCGGCCTGCCGCCCATCGCCGTCTCGCCGCCCTAAGGCAAATTGCTGCATCTGCTGGCGCGAATGCAGGGCGCGCGCCTCATTCTGGAGATCGGGACGCTCGGCGGCTACAGCACGATCTGGCTGGCCCGGGCGTTGCCCGCCGGCGGCCGGTTGGTGACGCTGGAAGTTGACCCCAGACATGCGGAGACCGCCCGCGCCAATCTCGCCCGCGCCGGACTGGCCGAAGTGGTCGAATTGCGCCTCGGCCCTGCACTGGAGACGCTACCCGAGCTCATCGCCGAAAGCCGCGGTCCCTTCGACCTGATCTTCATTGATGCCGACAAGCGCGCCATACCCGAATACTTTGCCCGGGCGCTCGAACTTTCCCGTCGCGGCACAATGATCATTGTGGACAACGTGGTGCGCAACGGCGCGGTAGCGGATCCGGCCAGCACCGATCCTGCCGTGCTCGGTGTCCGCCGTTTCCACCAACTGCTGGCCGCGGAACGGCGCGTCAGCGCCACAACGATCCAGACCGTCGGCAGCAAAGGATACGACGGATTCACCTTGGCGTTGGTCATCGCCGACCTATAGCCCGCGTCCGGCGCGGAGGCGGTTCGGCGGGGCGTTCGCCTCGGCGAGAGCCAAGTCATGTTGGCTATAAAGATTAAGAACGATCTGCTCAAAACTCTGCGAAAAGCCTTTGGATTGGTGGCCGCCGCCGCCGCCGCCCAACTGCTGCTCGCCACCCAAAACGGATGCGCGCCCAATCAGTCATCGGCTGCGGAGCCGATGCCGAAAATTCCGGATGTCCCTCAGGACTGGGGGCGATCCGAACGGCATGAATCGTCAGCAGGTCATTGAGCGCACTGTGCTCCCCTTCAGGGGGAATGGCGCTTACATAAGACCCAGCTTACGCAAGCGGGCGAATTTACGTCGGGCATGGCGTTTGGGACGATCGCAGAATTTGTGACGGGGCATTCGGAGTCGCTGGTATTTGTTTTTCTTGCGTTTGACCGCGCGGGGTTCGCGTCGGCCCGGCCGTTCGGGAACCAAATCGGCGGCCAGTGTCGCGAGCAGTTCGGCCCACAATTGCCCTCGCTTTCTTTTCGATCCGGCGCGAGCGATGGCCTGGGAGAACTGTCGCAGTGCGTCCAGACTGCCTTTGAAGCTGATCCTGTCCAAGGCAGCCTGATGCCGGGTGGCGGCCTGGGCCATGGTGCAGCGGATTAAATTGTGGGCGATGAGCCGCAGGCAGATTTCCTTTTGTGCCATCTCCGGAGAGCGGCTGCGGAGCATTTCCATTTTGAGGGTGGTTTTCAGGTCGTCCAGGCACATTTCCAGCCGCCAGCGCCGCCGATAGGCCTGGAGGATTTCTTGGGCGGGATAGAGTTGGAGGTCCAGCAGCGTGGTCACCAGTGTGACTTGGCGCACGCGGAAGCCCTTTTGATAACAGCGGCCTTTGACGGCGCGCAGGGTCATTTGCGTTGGCAGGCCGATCCATTGCAGCGGGGTCAACCAGGGGGAGGGTTTGGGGCCCTTTTCCCAGAGCATCAACCAATCGTTTTTGGCCAGCCGTTTGCGCCGTTGCCGGCCATCGATGCGGCGGGTGGTTCGCCCAATGAAATCCACGCCCAGGGTGTGCCGGAGCAGAGCGATGACCGGGTAGGAGCCAAAGCCCCGGTCCCCCAGCAGGATGTCCCCGGCGGCCAACTGGCCCAAAAGCGAGTTGAACAATCCGAGTTCGGAGACCCCCAGGCTGCCTGGGGCCAGGGCGCAAATGGCACCGCTGAGCAAGGAAAAGAGGACCACGATTCGCATCATGGGGAAGCTGGGTTTGTCAGCACACTGGAGAGGGGGGCAGGCTCGCCGGTTTTTCCGCGTGTCCGCCAACGTGATGGCGGAGCCGTCAACGGCCTTGAGGGGCCGGCCGCAGAGCGTCGTCAGGGCCGGGGCTTGCTGGTCAGCGGCTTGGGCGGTGGCGGCCAGGCCCTTGTGGAACTGGCTTAAGGGCAGGCGGGCCTTGGCCCGGCAATAAGCCCCATCGTCGGGCGAGAGTCTGCGTCCCTCCTCCAGCCCGAACAAGGCTTGGAGTTGGCGGACGACCTCCCGGCCGGAGGCGTCGGGGTTGAGAGCCTGCCAGAGCATGCACCAGAACGTGCGCCAGCGGGTGTAGTCGCGGTCGCGGCTGTTTTGCTTTTCCGAGGCCTTGGGGAAAAGGCCGGTGGGCAGCCAGGAGGCGAAACAGGTTTCCAGTTGGCAGAGGGTGTAGGAGCGCACCTGGGCGAGGGTTTGGGCGGTGCGGGAACCCATGGGGGACAGGCGGTGGCGCCAGTCCGGGAAGAACGGGGTTTCAAACATAGGGCGGTATATATACCGCCCTATTGACAGGGGTGCTACACTTTTTTCATGCCAACTCAAAAAATGACCCTGGCCCAATGGGAGGCCCGCTACGCCCGGTTGCGCCAACGTCTCAGCGCGACCGGCTGGATCAGCCAAGGCTACGTGCAAGATCGCGGGCCGGGCGCCGGAGGGCCCTGCTACCAGTGGACGCGCAAAGTCAAAGGCAAAACCGTCAGCGTGGCTCTGTCCAAGGAACAGTTCGAATGGTTGCGAACGGCCATTGCGCAGTGGCGCCAACTCCAAACCACTCTGAAAGAAATGCAGCGTCTGAGCCGCCAGGTTCTATTTGAAACGGTCCCTCACCCTCCTCGACGCAAGAGACTGGGGAAGAAAGTTCTAGGTCTTATATAAGCGCGGCTGACCTCGGCAGGGCCGCGCTGGCATGCGCATAACCCATTGGTAATCAATGTTTTACGCCTTAAGTAAGCGCCATTCCCCTTGGAGGGGTCTGTTGGCTTGAAAGTCACGCTCATCGGCCCGCCCACAAAGATAAACGCGCCGGGGTGCGTGTTGATGACCAGACGGATGGGGGAGGCGTTGGTGTAACCGGAGGTTCC
>JBEKOF010000354.1:0-4263 GCA_049522055.1 Verrucomicrobiota bacterium
AGTGCCCTCGCCACGGTCGTAGGAAACAAGGATTCGTTCACGGAGATCCAAAGAAAGCGTTCGCATGGACAGACCATACCACACTCCTCTAAAATGGCTACACTATTTATTGAATTGCTCTAAGCGGGCAGCCGCGGTTGTTAATCGCCGCCGCGGTCTGTCCGGGCGAGGGAGTTCTTGAGGATGGCCTTGCCGTATTCGCGGTTCATTTGGGCGATGCAATCCAGGCTTATTTCCTTGGGGCAGACGGCTTCGCAGGAACCGGTGACGGTGCAGCTGCCAAAGCCGGCCTGGTCCATGGCGCGCACCATGTTGAGGACGCGGCGTTCGCGCTCGGCCCGGCCCTGCGGCAGGGTGGCGAGTTGGGAAACTTTGGCGGAAACAAACAGCATGGCGGAGGCGTTCTTGCACGCGGCCACGCAGGCGCCGCATCCGATGCAGGCGGCGGCGTCCATGGCCTTGTCGGCCTGGGTTTTGGCAATGGGCAGGGAGTTGGCGTCGGGCGCGCCGCCGGTGTTGACGGAGACAAACCCGCCCGCCTGGATGATGCGGTCAAAGGCGCCGCGGTCGGTGACCAAATCCTTGAGGACCGGGAAAGGGCGGGCGCGCCAGGGTTCGATGACGATGGTCTGGCCGTCCTTGAAGAAGCGCATGTGCAACTGGCAGGCCGTAGTGCCCCGGCGGCCGCCATGGGCCAGGCCGTTGATCATCATCGAGCAAGTGCCGCAGATGCCTTCGCGGCAATCGGAATCAAAGGCAATGGGTTCCTCGCCATTGGCAATGAACTCCTCGTTGAGGACATCGAGCATCTCCAGGAACGACATTTCGGGCAGCACGTTTTTGGCCTGGTAAGTGACCAGCCGGCCCTGGCTTTGGGAGTCCTTCTGCCGCCAGACTTTCAGGATGAGATTCATGGTCGCGCTAAGTTTTTTTCATTGCCGGATCATTTATAGCTGCGGGCGCTCAAATGCGTTTCCTCATAGACGAGCGGTTCCTTGTTGAGAATCGGCGGCTGGCCCGGCCCGGCGAACTCCCAGGCGGCGACGTAGGCGAAATTCGCGTCGTCCCGCCTGGCTTCGCCATCCGGGGTTTGGAATTCGACGCGGAAATGGCCGCCGCAAGATTCGCGGCGGTGCAGGGCGTCCCGGCAAAGGATCTCGGCGAATTCGAGGAAATCGGCGACGCGGCCGGCGTATTCCAGGTTCTGGTTCAACTCCTCGTTGCGGCCGGCGACTTTGATGTTTTTCCAAAACTCCTCGCGCAGGAGGGGGATTTGCCGCAGGGCCTCCTGCAGCCCCTTTTCATCGCGCGCCATGCCGCATTTTTCCCAGAGCAAGGCCCCCAGTTCTTTGTGAATGGAATTGACGGTGCGCTTGCCGTTGACGGCCAGGAGCCTGGCCTCCAGATCGCGCACGCCGGAAAGGGCCTGCTGAAATTCCGGCTGGGCGACCGCCACGGCGGGCTGTTTGGCGGCGGCCAGATAATCGCCCACGGTGTAGGGTAAAATAAAATAGCCGTCGGCCAGCCCCTGCATGAGCGCGCTGGCGCCGAGGCGGTTGGCGCCGTGATCGGAAAAATTCGCCTCGCCCAGCACAAAGAGGCCCGGCACGGTGCTCATCAAATCGTAGTCCACCCAAAGGCCGCCCATGCTGTAATGGACGGCGGGATAAATGCGCATGGGCGCGCGGTAGGCGTTCTCGCCGGTGATCTTCTCGTACATGTCAAATAAATTTCCATACCGCTCGCGCACCGTCTGCGCGCCCAGGCGCTGGATGGCGTCGGCGAAATCCAGGTAAACCCCCCGGCCGCCCGGCCCGACCCCGCGGCCCTGGTCGCACACTTCCTTGGCGGCGCGCGAGGAGATGTCGCGCGGGGCCAGGTTGCCGAAGCTGGGATATTTGCGCTCCAGATAATAGTCGCGCTCGCTGTCGGGAATGTCCCCGGGCGCGCGGGTGTCGCCCTTTTTCATCGGGGCCCAGACGCGCCCGTCGTTGCGCAAGGACTCGGACATGAGGGTGAGTTTGGATTGATGATCGCCGCTGACGGGAATGCAGGTGGGATGAATCTGCGTGAAGCAGGGATTGGCGAAGGCGGCGCCTTTCTTGTAGGCGCGCCAGGTGGCGGTGACGTTGCAGCCCTTGGCGTTGGTGGAGAGATAGAACACGTTGCTGTAGCCGCCGGTGGCCAGCACCACCGCCTGGCCGGTGTGAGCGGCAATTGCGCCGGTCACCAGGTCGCGGGTGATGATGCCCCGGGCGTGGCCGTTGACCACCACCAGGTCGAGCATTTCGGCGCGGGGAAACATCTGCACCGTGCCGGCGGCGATCTGCCGGCAGAGGGCCTGATAGGCGCCCAGCAATAGCTGCTGGCCGGTCTGGCCGCGCGCGTAAAAGGTCCGCGACACCTGCGCCCCGCCAAAGGAGCGGTTGGCCAGCAAGCCGCCGTACTCGCGGGCAAAGGGCACGCCTTGCGCGACGCATTGGTCTATGATATTGACGCTCAACTGCGCCAGGCGGTAGACGTTGGCCTCGCGCGAGCGGAAATCGCCGCCTTTGACCGTGTCGTAGAAGAGGCGGTAAACGCTGTCGCCGTCGTTTTGATAGTTTTTGGCGGCGTTGATGCCGCCTTGGGCGGCGATGCTGTGGGCGCGGCGGGGGCTGTCCTGATAGCAGAAGGCCTTCACCTTGTAGCCCAGTTCGCCCAGGCTCGCCGCGGCGGACGCCCCCGCCAGACCGGTCCCCACGACGAGGATGTCGTGCTTGCGCTTGTTGGCCGGGTTGATGAGTTTGAGGGCAAACTTGTGCTGGTCCCATTTTTGGGCGATCGGCCCGGGGGGGATTTTGGCATCAAGTTTCATGGGCGTCGCATTTCTATTTGATTATTTTTAACAGCACGGCCACGGGAATGGAACTGTAACCCAGGAAGATCGCCAGCGATCCCCACCGGGCCAGCCGGTCCAGCAACGGCGCGTAGGAGTTTTTCTTCCAGCCCAGCGATTGCCACATCGCGCTCGCGCCGTGGCTCAGGTGCAGGCAAAGCAGGCCCACCCCGACGATGTAAAAAAGGGACACCACCGGCTGGCTGAAACCCAGAACCATCATGCGATAAATGTCATGGCGCCCCTCGGAGTCCAGCAGCGGGGCGAAGTCCTTCCCGGTGAGGTTGACCGCCTGAACCATGACGGTGTAATGGAGCAAGTGATAGATGACGAACACGGCGATAATGACGCCGCTCATGACCATGGTGCGCGAGGCGTAGCTGGCCGCGGTCGGCTCCCAGGCGGCGTAGTCCACCGGGCGCGCGGCGAGGTTTTCCTTCGTCAGGCTGGAGGCCGACCAGATATGGAGGGCCACACAACTGAGCAGGACAATGCGGGCGGGCCAGATGATTTCCAGGTTGGATTGCAGGAAATGGCCGTAGGCATTGATGTGGGCGGGCGCCAGAAAGACCTGCAAATTGCCTGCCAGATGACCGAGGACGAAGAGCAACATGACGCCGCCGGTGCCGGCCATCACATATTTCTTTCCCAGTGAGGAGCAGAACAGGTTGCGCAGCAGGTTAATCATGGATACAGCAAACAATCATTTTCAGGCAAACTAATGACACTTGGCCCCAAGGTCAACCCGTCTTGCGCGGCAAAGTTCAGGTATTAGGTAGAAATCTGGATTTCTTAAACGAATCTAATCATCTCTGAGATGAAGTTTTCGCCAAAGAGTCACGAATTCAGCAGGACTTGCCACGCTTATGCCGCGGCATTTGGCGGGTGGATAATCAGCCCTACTGCCCGTTACAAGATAATCAGCAGAGGCGGCAAGCGCGACGGCAAGGAACGGCTCGTCATCCGGGTCGGGCAAATCAAGCACGGGATTGGATGGGGCAAACGATAAACCATCCACCGAAAGTTTGATGAGCACCTCCTGAACGCGCATAGGGTCAAATTTGAAACGGGGGCGGCCCAGAACATCTGAATACTCCGCAAGGATGCGCTTGTCATAGCAGATTTGGATGGCTCCAGTCAAAGCGAGCCTCAGAACGGCGGCAGGATTTCCTTTGCTGTTCAATAAACCCGACACGAGAACGTTGGTGTCGAGCACAACTTTCCGCAATCCGCTTTTCAATTCTACCTCTTCCATAAACTGAACCTAGCCCAAGTTCGTCAGTTCGGGGGTGCGGGGAAGGGCGGTTGCGTTGATTTGCAACGAGTTACTCATTTTCAACTGGCGGTTTTCGGCACTACATTTTCCAGGATTTTGGGGGTTCGTG
>JBEKOF010000355.1:0-4204 GCA_049522055.1 Verrucomicrobiota bacterium
CGGCGTTGGTGGAGACAGACAGATAGTTCGAGGTCGTGTTTTGAACGGCGGCAATCGGCAGATACGTTGATTGCTGGCGAGCGACGGTTTGACCGCCAGGCGTGGCAAAAGTGGTTCCCACCGCCTGAAACAGTCCGCCTCCGTTATACGTCATAGCCTGATTGCCGTTGACCGCGGCTTGCAGCGTCAGGAGAGGCCGGCCAAGCTCGGTTTGATTGAGGTCGCTGACCAGCGGTTGCATGGTGGGGAGAGAAACGTTGGCCGGATTGCCGAACACGGCTTCGTAATTTTTGAATTCATTTAATTGAGCGGTAAGCGTCTGAATCTGCTGCACCTGGTTGTTGATCATCTGGACGTACTTGGCTATGTTCGCGGCTTGGTCAATAATCTGCTGCACGTTCATGGTGGGGTCATAAACAATCCATTGAGCGCGCACCGGGCACGCGGCGGCTAGAATGAACAGAGTGAATGCAGTGAGCCTTTTCATGGGTTCCTTTCTTTACTCCTCAATGCGGAGATATTTGGTTGAGGGTTGAAATGTCACCCCGTCAATGCGTTGCTCGGGCAATTGCACGGGGTAAAGGCGGACACTGCCAGTCTGGTCGCGCTGATGTTGCATGGCAACATAGAGCCAATACTGTTGTTTGACAGCGTCGCTCTTGCCCTTTTCGTAAC
Organism: Verrucomicrobiota bacterium; assembly: GCA_049522055.1. Taxonomy (GTDB): domain Bacteria; phylum Verrucomicrobiota; class Verrucomicrobiia; order Limisphaerales; family Palsa-1400; genus JBEKOF01. The sequence goes on from JBEKOF010000355.1 coordinate 676, forward strand.
CGGTGTTGTATGACTTGTCGGACTGTCTTTTGGCGAGGTAATTGGCCCCTTCGCTGACAAGCACTCCGCCCGCCGCGCCCGCAGCCGTGCCAAGGGCGCTGCCGCCGGACAGTTCGTAACCCGCGTACGCCCCACCCGCTCCAAGGGCCATATCACTGACGGGGCGTGTCGCCGCGCAGCCCATGATCAGACAGGGAACAAGAACGACTATGAGCATTTTGGATGCAATAAATGTGAATGTGTTTTTCATAAACGTGATTAGATAATGGGTTCAGGTTGAGTTTCGGTAGAACGATTGGCGTGGGCGATGATCCCCTCGACGATGCTGGTGCTTCGCCGGAGTTCGCGGGCGCGCCGGTCGAAATGTTCGCCGGTGGAGGAACTGCAATAGAGCAATTCAGGTGACGCGACGTTGTGGACCGTGCCGCAAAGGTTTCGAGCCGAGTCTGTGTGCAGGTAGGTAAAGGGCGAATACTTTTGGCCGGTTTGATGGTCTGGCAGGGGATAGTTCATAATCGCGTGCTGCGTTACTTCGGGCAACGCGATGTCTTTGCCCATATCGTCCAAGTCGGCGCGGTCATTCTGGCGCATGAGGAAAAACTGGCGGGAGTTGCCAAACACAGCGGACCGAATGCGCGACTGTTTGAATCGCGCATATTGCTGCACGATTGAAATGTTCCAGCAATTGAACTTGCGAAGCTGGGCGTAGCTTTCCTGAACGATCTCCTGGCCGCCAGGGATGTCGAGAAAACGGGCCACTTCCTCATAAACATTACGTTTCCGAATGGCGCGAGGCAGGGTCATGATGTGTTTCCGGGCGTGGTTGGTGATGAGAAAACCCGCCGCGGCCTTGAGTTCTTTTGCCGACTCCGGGATGTAGCCCAACTCAAAGTGAGCAATCCGTCCGGTGAGCGAGAGGTTGCTCGTGCCGTCGAACAGACAGCCGTAATTCCCATCCCGGCACCACGGCAGAATCAACGTGGCGATTTCCATAATCTGGTCCCGCTCCGAACCCATCGGGTCGAGCATCATCAACTCCTGCAACATGCGATGGGTGGGAAATTCGTCCGGGATAAAATAGGCGAAGGCAAGATTGCGGACTTCCTTGCTGGTCCTTGGGTCTTTGAGGAATTTAAGCGCCACAGCTTCGTCGAATTGACGCTGATAACTTTCGGCCTCGTCGGGGTGGTTTGCCTTCCAATCCCGAAAATCCGCGAAAGTTTCGAGGCTGGTTGCGCCGGGCGGCATTCGGTCGGCGCGGAATTGTTGCAACGCCAGCGCGTGCCGGGCGATGTCAAGAAGCTGGTCATGCCTCTTTTTGCACCAGTCCTGGAAAGCGTCTTCATAAAGCAGATTGAGGTATTTGGCAATCTGCGCCTGCCGCAACATTTGTTTGTCTTCTTGTGTGCTCGTGCCAATCATCCGGGCCACAAGCGCGGTCGCGGCTGAAAGGTGATCCGGGGTCAACGGCAGTCCTTTGGTGTCGAGATAATTGATCGTCAGGTCGCCGTCCGGGTGGATGATGATGGGGCGCGCCCCTTCCTCCACGGTCGCGGTATAAATTCCGTAACTGAGTCCCTCTTCGATGATGACGGTGTAACCAAAATATCCCTCGGTTTGAGTAAGCAAGTCGCAAACTGTCACAGACTTTCCTGCTCCCGACATGCCGAGTAAAACCGCGTGTTGGGGCGTCTTGTTGCCGGTTGAACCAGAAAATGTTTCAATGCCAACCAGATTATCGTTCGGCCCGTCGTAGATGGCCTCGGCGGTGGCAAGATGGCCGGTGAATGTGCTGGTGACGGGCAGCATGTCCGCTAGGAAGCGATGTTCGGCGTACAGCTTGCGATGCTCATAGCGGCCCCATGTCCAGCCAGGCCAGGTCTGGAAAAACAGATTTCTTGAAGTGCTGGGCAGATTACTTTCAAAGTACTGTGCCGCGTTCATGGAATTGATCGCGTTCTTGATCGCGCCGGTCTTTGCATTCAACCCGTCCTTGGTTTTATCCCACACGCGAATCGCCAGCATCGCATGAAATGGAATCGTTTGGCCTTGCATCAGCGCGTGAATCTTTTTCTGCTTTTTCTCCATCACGGTGAGCAGGGAAATCTTCTTCTCGCTGGCGTAATCGCCCGCCACACGGTCATGCTCCTTTTCCTCCTTGTTGATTTCCTCCGAGATGGGCAATGGATCAACATTCAGCGTGACGGCATAGTCCAGCAGGCGGAGATTGGTCAGCCGGTGAATAATTCCCGGATACGTTGTGCGCGGCCAGCGGGTCAGGACGATGATCGAGTGGTAATGGCCATCGAGGAAAAATCCAAAATCGGTCTGGCCACTGCCTTCGCTGTGCCAGCAGTTTTCCTGAATGGAAAGCTCCGGCACGAATCCTTCGGCCGGGTCATAATCAAAACGCTCGTTTAGCGACGGATTGAGAAACCGGACAAAGTGCCTGAAATGGTCTATGTCGGACATGGGCAAAATACGCGCCCCGTTCGAGCCGAAAATTTCCAAAAGCAACTGATGAACGTGGCCGTATTCAGTTTGGAGTTGTTCCAGCAAGGTGGCGTAGTATTCGCGCTGGCTGGAAGCGGTTTGGAATAATTTGGGAACATTCTCCAAAGATCGGGAGATGTAGAACACGACCCGCTGCCGACGCAGTTTTCGATCTGTCATGGCCTGCCAATAGCGGGTGAACCGCTCGTTCCGGGCGCGCTTCGTCCAGACGTTGCTGAACTGTTCGGTTTCCCGTTGATAGCGCAATAATTCAGTTCTGTAGTCTGAATCACAAAAGTATTGCACCTGGAGGCGCTGCTGTTCGTGGAGGGAGGCCAGCAGCAGGCAAAGCCGGTCCTGAAATTCGTTCAAGTCCGTTGCCGGACTGTTCGTAAGGTCAGGCGCTTCAAAAATGAAGCCTTTGGAGACATAACCGCCCAATCGCAGATGATTAAACACCAGCAGATCACGAACAAAGAAACCATTTGGAGCGCGCTCGAACATAGGTCAATTGGTTGCGGTTTGGATCACAGGTTCTGCGGGGCTTTGTCCCGCCGGAATGTTGCGTTCACGAATCCTGATGTCGGTGATGCCCGGTTCATAAAGAGGATGAACGGGAACGCGCACGCAGTCGGTATCGGGGCCGAATCCGCGTGCGCTCAAAACATACTCAAAGCAGTCACGGTCATAACCCGGCGGCTTGCCTTGTCGAAGCCCGAAAATGTAGGCAAGGGAAAGTGCCATCGGCAGAGCCGCCGCGATGCCGGCGGCTGACAGGGATGATTTACGCACAACGAGGAAAACAAAGAACACCATGACGCTCGCTCCGACACCGCCTACCAACCACCAGAAAAGCCCGCCATCAAGTCCCCATGTCTTCCCTTTCGAGTCAGAGGCGGCGTTGGTGTCCGTCAGTCGGAGTTCGTTTTTCATGGCGATTTAGAGCGGGTGTGGCGGGTTTTCGGTGGAAGTCAAAAGCTGCCAACGCCAACGGCGCTGTTGGAGTCCAAGCCAAAAATTTTGAAAAAGGCGAAGA
>JBEKOF010000356.1:0-4186 GCA_049522055.1 Verrucomicrobiota bacterium
TGAGGATTGAATCAGGGTCACGAGCAAAGACGCCACTACCTGAAATTCTATCAATGCTTTCCTTCCCGGCCTGATTGCCCTTGCTGTAGTGCGCTCCGAATGCTATCGCCGCGCCAGTTTCGACGGCCAGCGCCTCGATTGCGTTCATTAACCCGGCCACATCCCCAGCGCTGTTTTCATCAACGTTGCCGTAGATTTTGTAAACCGGATCAAGTACGATTAACGCATACCCGCCGTCCTTCACGCGCTCAATAATTCGGGGGAATAAGCAAGCATACCCGGCGGCTTGCCCGCGCAAATTCCACAAGTCAATCATCCCATGCGCCAGCGCGATTTGCTTTGCATCCGCCACGGCCCGGATGCGTTGCTGAAAAAAAGGCGGTTGTATTTCAAAGTTGAGGAACAGGACGCGGCCTTTGCTCGTCTTGAAGGACAGCCACGGCTCGCCCGCCGCAATTGCCAAGGCCAGGTCAAGCTGAGTCCAAGTTTTGAACGTCTTGCTTCCGCCGCCGAAAGCCAGCTTGCTCCCTTGGTGGAGAACCCCGGCAACCAGTTCCTGCGGTGTTTCAATCTTCTCCTTAACAAAGCTGGCAACGTCAACAATAGCTGGCAATGGTTTGACTCCCGCCGTGTTTTCATCGGGTGCGGTGTCGGTTTTCGGCGGCGGGACAAATTCCGGCGTGTCGAGGATTTCCGCCTTTTCAACGAGCAGCTTCACGGTGTCGCCTCCATCGGTTTTAGGCTCAGGAAAAAGATCGTCTGACGCTGGCCGTTTTCCCTTGTGCCATCCGGCATCCGCACGAATTGGCTGCGCGTCCAGGTCGCCGGGTCTGCGCCCAAGGTCACAGCGTAGCGGAAGAACCTCCGCACTCTTACTTCCGGCTGGCCGTGAACAAAAAACCAGCCGTGAAGTGATTTGCCGCCTGAATGAACCGCACAGACCAGCGGCGCGTATCCGGCAAGGTGAATCAAGAGCGCGGCGTGTATATCGGTCGTGCCGGTGTCAAATTCGCAAATGAGGAAACGGCGCGGCCCGGTGTTGTTCAATGTATGTGCGGACTCCTTGCCCTCTTGGGTCAGTCCCGTTGGCGCAATCATCGGCGAAGGGACAATCAGCGCGAGGCTGGACAGTTCACCGCGCCAGTGGTCACGCTGGCGAGTTTCAAAGACTTGACTCGACTTCGCGCAACACAAGAGCGGATTGCCGGGGAAAAGTTGGTCAACGATTTGTTCTGTGTGCTTTTCGTTGTCGTCAATTCTGACGGGGGAAAGTTCCCATAAATCCACTAGCCCGCCACCTCCACTGACGATGGCCTCCCGTTGCTCTTTATTGATGGCCGGCCACTTTGAGTGCGTCGGCTTCGATGTTGCGCCCTGATTAGGTCGCCAGGCATCGGCGATTGAGTTTTTAACCGCGTCTTCAACCTCTCTGCGGCTGACTTGACGCCCGCAGCCCTGTAAACGGTTCAGGAGCAAATTCACAATCTCCCCGGCGGGCAAATGCGCGTGGAGTTGACGGGCGACGCGAAATAGCCAGGGGTGAACGCCTTCACCTGCTCGCGGCGGGGCATTGAGCAGGTCTTTAACAAACGGCGGGGGAGATGAAATCATACGGCCCGGCGGGGAACCGCGATTTGCCCGCTTTTGTTGACGGTAGCGGATGAAAGACGGTTGATGGTGAATTTTTCACGCAGCGCCGATTCAACATCCGGCCAGAAAAACAGGACAGATCGCCCGATTTTTATGCTTGGCAGAATTCCACGCCTCGACCAAATTTCGATGGTTCGCGGCGTTTTTTGGAGTCGCTGGGCAACCTGCCCTTTGACGAGGAACTGACACTGATCTCCCGTAGAAGGCGCTTCGGCTTGGACGTTCGTTCTGGCATTTAATTTCGTAACCATGCCAGCAGATTACGGGAACCTGCGGAATCACGAAATGGGACTGAAATGGTCGGCTATTTGCGCCCCTCCTTTTCTGTTTCAAATCGCGGCTTTTCTTGGGATGGTAAGAATGGGAAAAGCTCCCGGAAATCCTCCGCTGCCTGTTCTCGCAGGTGGTAAATGTCCCTCTCTCCTTGGTTGTATAGGTCGGATACTGTCTGCACTGGCGCTTTCCATTTTCCGCTGGTTCGCAGCCATTCCCATGCCTCCGGGTATCGGGCGGGAAGCTGCCTTAACTTGCAACGAGAGAGGAGCCGCGCCACCGCCAGACGTTTGAGCCTTGCCCGCCAGTCACGAAGTTTGCCTTTTCCTTTGAGGTTTTTTTGCCCGATACCAGGAGGACGATTAACCGCAACCCATTCTCTAAAGCTGGCTACAAGCTGCGAATCATCAAATGCTGCCCAGTCAATTTCCACGGCGATTCGCTCAATCCCTTTCTCTGGATCAAGACCGGAACGGGAATCTCCATGAGATATGATGTCCTGCGTGATCCTCACGAAATCGGCAGGCGAGAAGCCTTTATGCGTGAAGATTTCTTCGTATGCCTTGACTGCCCATTGACGAAATTTCGGGTTTTGCGACTGCCAGGGAGTGTCTGCAAACTTGATTTGTTTTTCATAGACGTAACCGTCGAACACCAGAAAAGGTTTTTTCCATCCCCTGCCAACAAATTCAAGCCTCGGAAACTCGCTTCCTGCAATGGAGTTCCACGGCAATTTAATCGGATGTGGTAATGCCAAAACCCTGCCCTTCACTTTGGCACGGTAAGTTGCACCGAGCTTCTTCAGGTTACGCCGTATGTCCAAATCGTAATAATTGACAAGAGTATCGGATTCACGCGCAAACTCGTAATAACAGCAAGCCACAAGCTCGCTGTCCGCCACAGGCCGAAAATCCCAATCATGTTGAGCAAGATCACGCATCTTCTGCAAGGAGCGTGTTCCAAGTCGTCCCGCTTTCATTATGCTGCGCTAGTTTGGGTGAGGGGGACAATGTTCGAGTCCGCTTGTGGGGTGATGTTGAACCAAGCCTTGCCCTCGTTCTCCGTGACCAAGGCGCGGTAATTGCGGAAGATCATAGTGGGGGAATTTCCCGCCTCTATTGCTACCGCCGCAACGTCTTTAAGGACCGCCAACCGATAGGAGATGAAACTGTGGCGCAGAGCGTTCCGTTTCCATGTGAACTTGCGGACGTTTTTGGGATCGTGCCCCGCCTCCACCGCCTGCTTTTTCAGTGATTCGTTCATGTCCGAGATTAGCCAGGCAATTTGCTTTGCCATGTTCTCGAAACCAGTCACGCGCCCGGTTTGCTGCCGGTATGGTGCAAGCCAAGTAAACAGGTTGTCTGGCATCGGCACCAGACGCCGGCTGGCCGTCTTTGACTTGACGGCGGGGACTATGATATGGCGCTCTGCCATGTTCACATCCGACCAATCAAGCCGCTGCAATTCAGCATGGCGCAAGCCAGCAAACGCCGCAATGGACAGCCAAGGAATGATCTCCGGGCGTGCCGCCGCCAGCATCCCGCGCAACTCAGCGGGCGAGAAAATTTCAATCTCGGTCAACTCCGCATCCAGTTTTTCCACGGCATCCAGTTCGTCAAGGGCGTCCTTTGCCAGATACTTCCGACGCACCGCGAATTTGAACAAGCCCACGATTAGCCGCAGATGATTCATTCTCGTGCGCCGGGCAATGTCGAGGCTGGACAGGTATTTTTCCATCATCGGCCCGGTGACTTGGCCGATCTTCATTTGGAAGGCATCGGCAAATTTGCCAAGGCGCCCGGTCAAATCCTTGAGATAAACATCACTCCGCGCGCCTTTAGTTTTTTGGTCAATCAATTCGTCCACCACCTGCCGGACTGTGCGTTGTGGCAGGCTGGCGGGATTGCGACGGATAAAGAAGTCCACCGCCTCGCGCAAAGTCGCGCCTTGGGGCAATTGCTGCGCGGCGCGGACGTATTCCTTGACGGCGGTGTTCAGGGACAGATTCAATGGCCGCAGAAGCTCCACCGCCTCAATGTAGCTGGCGCGGTCATTGGAGGTGAGCTTGAGAATCTCATGCTCACCGTTGGCGAGATTGACGGCCACGATCTCCGCCTCGTTCTTGGCTTCGTCCAGGCTGGCGAAGTTGCGTTTAACGCGCTGGCCGCCGGAATAATAGACCAGGGTGAACTGAGAATAAACGGCGTCGCCAACTTTATTCTTGACAGTATATATTTTTACCTTGACGTTGCCGCGACGGATG
>JBEKOF010000357.1:0-4128 GCA_049522055.1 Verrucomicrobiota bacterium
TCCTGGAGGAGCGATTGCGGAGTGGGTTTGGAATCCATGGCCGGAAGTATATGTGTATGGCATATGCAAAGGCAACAAAAAAAGAGCGAAAAATCAAAATTGAAGAATTCTGTCCTGCACCCATCTCCCCATCAGCCGCTTCCTCATTGCTTTAATCATTGACAAACAACAGGTCGAGCTAAACCTCTTTACATGCTGGCGGCCTCCGCAAAACAATGGCCCATGCGCAAGATCCCTTGCTGGCTCGCCGGGTGGCTCGCGGCGGCATGGCTCTGGCCCGGCGGCTCCGCCTTGGCGGCGGCGGGGCCGCGCTTTCATGTGGATTCCCTGGGGACGCATGATGGCCTGACCGCAAACGAGGTCGTCGCGATGATCCAGACCCGCGATGGCTACCTCTGGATGGGCACCCTCAACGGCCTGGTCCGTTTCGACGGCGTTGCCTTCAAGGTCTTCGACGAACACAACACCCCGGGCTTGACCAGCGGCCGCGTCGTTTTCTTGTTCGAGGACAGCAAAACCAATCTTTGGATCGGCACCGATTCTGCCGGCGCCCTGCTCGACCAGGACGGACGCATCACCGACCTGGGCTTTGGCAAGGGCGGCCGCGAAGGGCCTCTCCGCTCCGCCTGCGAAGATGCCACTGGCGCAGTCTGGCTCCGCACCGACGATGGCCAACTCCGCCGCTACCATGATGCCACCCTGAGTCCGCCCTGGCCCATCGGGCCGCTTCACACCGTTATCACCGAAAAATCCGGCCTCCTCTGGCTGGACACCGCCCAGGGCCTCCTGGGTATTGATCCCGCCGCCGCGCGCGATGCCTTGCCGCTCCCCTACACGCAATTCTCCGCCATGAACCGCGTTGATTTCCTCCTGGCCAGCCGGACGGGCGGCTACTGGCGCCTGGGCCGTGATGGCGCCGGCGACGTCGTCGAAAAATGGACCGGCGACAAATTGGACCGCAAACCCGTCCCGTATCCCTGGCCGGCCGGCACCGATATCACCGCCGCCTGCGAGGACAGGGAAGGCAATCTCATCGTGGGAACCAAGGGCGCGGGCGTTTGGTGGTTCGACGCCGCTGGCAATGCCGCCCGCATTTCACAAAAAGATGGCCTGTCCGGGAACTTCGTTCTTTCCCTCCTCATGGACACCTCGGACTGCCTGTGGGTGGGACTGGATAGCGGCGGCTTGAACCGCGTCCAGCGCCAGCTTTTCCACCCGCTCGAAGCCTGGACCGGCCCCACCGTGCAATCAGTCTGTCAAGACTTCTCCGGCCGCCTTCTGTTCACTTCCCCCAAGGACGGCATTGATTATTTCCAAAACGACACCCTCCAACAAGCCCCTTCCAGCCCTGGAGACCTCTCGCTTTTCAACCCCCGCGCCCTGCTGGCCGATGGCCGCGGCAATATCTGGGCTGCCACCTTCGGCGGCGGCCTATTCTGCCGCACCAATGGCCTCTTCGAACCGGCCCCAGGCTCCGACGTCATGGACCCCCGCGTCTCCGCCCTTCATCAGGACCGGGCTGGCCGCATCTGGGCCGGCACCCAGCATGGCCTGGCTTGCTGGGACGGGCGCGCCTGGCGCGTTTTCACCACCCGCGACGGCCTTTCCGCCGACATCGTCCGCGCCATCGCCGACGATGCTCAGGGCAATCTCTGGATCGGCACCGAAGGAGGGGGACTCAACCGCCTCAAGGAGGGCAAATTCTCCTCCTTCCAAAAATCCAACCTCTTTCCCAGCGACAATATTTCCGCCCTCTACGCCGACCGGGCCGGCGTTTTGTGGATCGGCACTTTCGGCAACGGCCTCATCCGCTTTGAGTCCAACCGTTGGGCCAACTACACCACCGACGACGGCCTCAACGGCAACGGCGTCGCCTACATCATCGAAGACGACCTGGGCTGCCTGTGGATCGGTTCCAACGCCGGTCTCATGCGGGTCAAAAAAAGCGACCTCAACGATTTTGCCGCCGGCAAACTCGATTTCATCCCCTGCCATTGCTATGGCGAGCGCGATGGTCTGCCCAGCAGCGAATGCACCCTCGGCTCCCAGCCCGCCGCCTGCCGCGCCGCCGACGGCTCCTTTTGGTTTCCCACCATCAAAGGCCTGGTTTCCATTGACCCGTCCCAAATCCTATCCCGCACCAATTCCTTCCCGGTCCTCATCGAGTCCGTCCTCACCGAAGGCCAGGAGCAAGCCGCCAATGGACCTCATGGCCGGCCGCCGCAGTCCGTCGCCGTCCCTGCCGGCAAGGAATTGCTGGAGATTCGCTACACCGGCCTCAACCTCGATGACCCCCAGCAAGTCCGCTTCCGCTACCGCATGGATGGATACGAATCCAAATGGACCGACGCCGGCAAACGCCGCGCCGCCCAATACAGCAAACTCCCCCCCGGAGCCTACCATTTTCTAATCTCCGCCCGCAACGAGGACGGCCCCTGGAACTCTGCTGCCGCCAGCCTCGCGTTCACCGTGCTGCCCGCCTTCTGGCAGATGTGGTGGTTTCGCGCCGCCATCATCGCCCTTCTTTTGGGTGTCATCAGCGCCTTTGTCTATTTTATTTCCACCCAGAAATTGCAACGCCAACTCGGCGATTTGCGCCAGCAACAAGCCCTGGAAAAGGACCGCGCCCGCATCGCCCGCGACATCCACGACCAGGTCGGCGCCAGCCTGACCCAGCTCTCTCTCTTGGGTGTAATGGCCGAGAGCGACAAAAACAACCCCGCCGAAGTCGCCGCCTGCGCCGCCCAAATCACTCAAACCGCCCGCGAAACCGCCCGCGCCCTGGACGAAATCGTCTGGACCGTCAACCCCTCCAACGACACCCTGGAAGGCCTGATCAGCTACATCTGCAAACACGCCCAGGAATATCTCGCCCTGGCCGGCTTGCGATACCGCCTGGAAGCGCCCTCCCAACTTCCTGCCACCGATATTTCCCCCGAGGCCCGTCACAATATCTTCCTGGCCGCCAAGGAATCCGTCACCAATATCGTCAAGCACGCCCACGCCACCGAGGCCTGCATTCGGTTGCTCCTGGAGCCGCGGAGCATTACCTTGGAAATCCAGGACAACGGACGCGGCCCCGCCGGTCACACCGGCCCCGCCGCCCAATCCAGAAGCGGTTTGCGCAACATGCGCAAAAGAATGGAAGACATCGGCGGCAAATTTGAAATCCGACCGGCGACCGGCGGCGGCACCCTCATCCGCCTCACCGCCCCCATCGGCCCGTCGGCCCGTCGGCCCTAGGCCATTCCTGACCATGCCCATCACCGTCTCCATCGTCGAGGACAACGACCAACTCCGCGCCACCCTGGCCCGTCTCATCAGCCGCTCCGAAGGCTTCCACTGCCTGAGCCATTTCCCCAACGCCGAAGCGGCCCTGCAAGCCCTCCCCGCCCAGCCGCCGGAAGTCGTCTTGGTGGATATCAACCTGCCGGGCATCAACGGCGTTGAATTTGTCCGCCGCCTGAAACAGGCCGCCCCGGCCATTCTCGCCGTCATGCTCACCGCCTACGAGGACACCGAAAACATCTTCAACGCCCTGGCCGCCGGCGCCGCCGGTTATCTCCTTAAGCGCGCCCCGCGTGGCGAACTCCTGGAAGCCATCCGCGAAGTCCGCCGCGGCGGCTCTCCCATGACGACCCACATCGCCCGCAAAGTCGTCCAATCCTTCCAAAAGCCCGGCCCCGCCGCCCAGCCTCCCGACGCCGGCGACAGCCTGTCCGCGCGCGAGCAGGAAGTATTGAACCTCTTGAGCCAGGGCTTTTTCTACAAAGAGATCGCCGAGAAACTGGGCATCAGCTACGAGACCGTCCACACTTACATCCGCCGCATCTACGAAAAACTCCAGGTCCGCACCCGCACCGAAGCCGTCGCCAAGTTCCTCCGGCGGTGAACATCGCATCATCGCCCGCGCGGTAGAGCAACGCCCCAACGGAGCCTCGCCTCCTTCCGACGCTTTCCGTCGGCGAGAATCAGCCGCACCATAAAATACCGCGCCTGGAAATGGTCCTAGAGCGTTTCAACAAAAACTGTAGCTGCATGAGACAAACCAGCCCAAGGCGTCTTGGGGCGTGACGCTGGCCAGAGCCCGGCCGATGGCGGCAATTAAGTCGGCGGGGGTCCGTGCCT
>JBEKOF010000358.1:0-4081 GCA_049522055.1 Verrucomicrobiota bacterium
TTCCTTTCTGTTTCGTTGTGGGACAACGCTCAGAAAGGATGCTCATGGGCAGATCTTTTTTCAGCATAGCTCTTCCTCTAACCCCGTTCAGAGAACGGGGCTTCCCTGTTCAGGAGTGAAGCGGCCTACCCGCCTGGCCGGGCGCCAAGACGGGTCAATTTCAAGCGGGCCACGCGGCGGCTGTCCATTTCCTCCACCCTCAATTCAAAGCCCCCCAGGGTCAGCGCCTCGCCCTCTTTGGGAAAGCCGCCCAGCCGCTGGGTGACCCACCCGCTGGTGGTGGCCACGCCCTCGCTGGACAAATCCTGGCCCACCAATTCGCCCAGCTCATGCAGCGGCAGCGCCCCGTCAATTTCCCATGTCTTCTCGTCCCGGCGCGACCAGAGCGGTTTCTCCTGGTCAAATTCATCCTGGATCTGGCCGACCAGTTCTTCGAGGATGTTTTCCAGCGTCACCATCCCGACAGTCCCGCCCCACTCGTCCACCACGATGGCCAGATGCAGTTTCCGTTCCAGGAAAAGTTGCAGCAGCTTTTCCAGCGGGGTGGTTTCCGGCACGTAGATCAATTTCCGCGCCACGCCGCGCAAATCCGCCCCGCGCCCGCCGCCCTTGGAACGCACGGCAAATAAATCCTTGAAATGCACCACGCCCAGGGTCTTGTCCAAATCTCCCCCTTCGCAAAGCGGCAGGCGGGAATACCGGGTTCTTTCGGCCAACTCCAGGCATTCGGCCAGGCTGGACTCGGTGTTCAGCCCCACGATTTCCATGCGCGGACGCATGACCTCGCGCACGGTGCGACGGCTCAAATCCAGGGCGTTGAGAATCACGTCGTGGCCCAGGCGGCTCTCGCCGGCGCGCCGCTGGCCCACCATCAGCCGCAATTCATCCTCCGATTGCACCGAGGCGGCGGCGCCGGCCTGGATGCCCACCCGGCTGAGCAACTCTTGGGCGCAGCGATTCAACAGCCAGTTGGCCGGATAAGATACCCGGTAAAACCAGTGCAAGGGCGCGGCGACCCACAACGAGACCGGCAGCGCCCGCTGAATGGCAAACCATTTCGGCCCCAGTTCCCCCAGCAGGATTTGCAGGAATGTCACCACCGAAAACCCCACCGCAAAGGCGATGGAGTCCTGCGCCCTGGGGGAACGCACTCCGCACAACTCCAGCAGCGGCTGGAGCAACGCCGTGAACACCGGCTCGGAGAGCCAGCCCAGCCCCAGGCTGGCAATGGTGATGCCCAATTGCGTGGCGCTCAGGTAGGAGGTGAGGTTTTCCAGGATATGCCGCGCCAGCCGCGCCCGCCGATGGCCGCCGACGATCAGCCCGTCCAATTGCGTGTCGCGCAATTTGACAAACGCGAATTCGGCGGCCACGAAAAATCCGTTGGCCAGCACAATGGCCAGAACGCCCAAAATTCTCAGCCCCTGCGTGACAATGGCGTGGCTTTCCATTTACAAATTCACCTCCCCGAATATGACCCGCAGAATGTCTTGCAGGCTGATCAGCCCCGTCTCCCCGTGCTCCGGGCTGAAAACCACCGCCAGCCTGCGTCCCGTCTCCTGCATCCGGCGCAGCGCCTCCTCCAGACGGAGTTCCTCGGGCAGAAAAAACGGCGGCTCCATGTAATCGCGCGCCGGTTTGCCGCGGTCCACCTCGCCGGAATAAAGCAACCAACCCATGTTGATGATGCCCGCCACCCGGCCCGTTTTTGTGTCCAGCACTGGAATTCGGTCGTAATTCCCTTCGCGGCACAGGGCCAGCACCTCGGACATCGGCGCCGAGGCGGCGACGCGGGCCCCGGCGGCCATGGGGATGGTCACGTGGCGCACGCGCAGGTTCTGCAAGTCCAGCACCCGGTTGATCATCGCCTTCTCCTCGCTCGTCAGGTCGGGGGCGGATTCCTGCATCACAAAGCGCAATTCGTCGCGGCTGCCGAAAAGCCGGCCGGTGAAGGTTTTGCCGCCGGTCCAGTGCAGCAACCCGCGCGAAAACCAGGCCGCCAGCGCCACCAGCGGGGCGAGCAGATGATGTATCAGCCGGAACGGCCGCGCCAACCCCAGGGTCAGCCGGTTGGGATGGCGTTGGAACAGCGTCTTGGGAACCAATTCGCAGAAAATGTAAAACACAAACACCGCCGCCGCAAAGACCATCAGCCACAGCGCCGGGTGGCCATGCAGCCAGTCGCGCAATTTGACCAGGCTGACGCTGAAGATCACAAAGTTGACGACCGTGTTGCCCACCAGGATGGTCCAGAGAAAATTCTCCGGGTTTTCCAGGAAGCCGCGCAGGGCGCCCGCGCGCTTGTCTCCGGCGCGCATCAATTGGCGGATGCGAAAATGGTTCAGCGCCAGCACCCCCGATTCCATCCCCGAAAAAAGGAAGGAAAGGGCGATGCAGAGCAGGAGCACCAGGCCGATCAATAAATTGCGGTCACTCATGGCGGGGGGGCTTTATGCTATTTCTTTTTGACTATTTCGACCAGCAGCTCGCGGATGCGCCGCTCGTCCGCCGCCCGCACCGTCAGGCGCAACCCGCCCAGGGTGACGGACTCGCCGGGCAGGGGCACCACTTGAAATTGGTGCAGGGCCAGGCCGGCCATGGTTTCCACTCCCGGCACTTCGGCCAGAGGCGGATATTCGCGGCGGAAATGGTCCAGGCGCACCGCCCCGCCCACCCGCCAACGGCCGGGGCCGACGCTTTCCAGCACCGCCCGCTCCGGCTCATGCTCCCGGCGCAGCCCGCCCAGCACTTCCGCTAAAATGTCCTCGATGGTGACGATGCCCGCCGTCCCGCCAAATTCATCCAGCACAATCGCCAGCCCGCGGCCCTGGCGCTGCAAACTCTTCAACAGGCGCAGCAGATTCATGCTTTCCGGCACAAAGGAGGGAAACTCAAAGACGTTGACCATGTCCTGGTCCGGCGCCAGCAGCAGCGCCCGGGTGTCGAGCACGCCCACAATCGTGTCCGGCGTTTCATCGTACAGGGGCAGGCGCCGGTGCTTGGCGCGCCGCGCGGCCGCGACCATTTCCTCCACGGGGAGGTCGTCCGGAATGCAGACCATCTGCGAGCGGCCCCGCATCACATCGCGCGCCTGGCGGCGGTCCAGGCTGATGATTTGCAGAATGATTTCCTTCTCCCCCGCCGCCAGGGCGCCCTGCTGGCAGGCCATCTCCAGCAACTCCTGATACTCGGCGTCGGACATTCCCGCCGGGGACGCCAGGGAGGCGGGGACCAGCGCGCCCAGCAGGGCGTTGGTCAGGTCTTGAGCGATGCGGCGCAGCGGGCGGCTGCGATCTTGCAGGAACAACATCGGCCGGGCCACCCGCCGCGACCAAAGTTCCGGCGCGCGCACCGCGAGTGTTTTCGGAGCCACCTCGCCCCCAAAGAGCACCACCCAGAGCAGTCCGAACATCACCCACCCCATCGGCCATCCGCGGTGCAGGACCACCCAGAGCATGACGGCGACGATGCCGGCGTTGGCGAAGCTGTTGCCCAGCACCAGGGTGGCCAGCAAATCCTGCGGGGCGGAGAGAAGCCGGCTGATGATCTTGCCGACGCGGGGCGAACTTTCCTCCAGCTGCCGCACCTGCCATTTCCCCAGGGAAAAGAGGGACGTTTCCGCCAGGGCGAAAAAGAAGCTCGCGGCGGAAAAAGCCATCAGCGCCGCCAATGCAATGATCGGCGTCATCCCCGGTACAATGGGCCGGAAATCCGGCGGGCAAAAGCTCAAAATGCGCCAAACTGGCGCCGGGCAGCGGCGCGGCCAAGGGGATCAACAAGGCTCCCCGTCGCCGGGAAAACTATGCTGGACAAGGAAACCGGAATTCAGAGCGGGTAATTATGACCCGCTTCAATATGCAATTCTGAACTGCAGTGGTATTGAACGAATTCCTGTCGCAAGGCTATTTGCCGCCCACGCAATACAACTTGTGGTTCGTGCGGATGAAAAGTTCGCCGCTGGAAATGGCGATGCAGGAGCGCGTCAGCTCGTCGCCTCGCTCCCCCATCGCGATGCTGTCAAGGATCGCTCCGTCGGCGGCGTTGACCACCACCACGGTCCCCGCGTGATTCATCAGATAAA
>JBEKOF010000359.1:0-4070 GCA_049522055.1 Verrucomicrobiota bacterium
ACCATCACCAACTATACGGTGTATTGGGGCACGAACACCGGCGTTTACACATTCGACCTCGCCGTCGGCACCCAAACCAGCCTTGTGGTGACTGGTTTGACGCCTGGCACGGTTTATTATTTCTCCGTGGATGCGACGGCGTCCGACGGCACGGAAAGCGCGTTTTCCAACGAAATCTGCTACACCAACCCCGCCGCTGTGCTCCCGCCGACTGCGCCGGGTGCCGGAGAAAGCACGGCAGGCGGCGTCGCAGGCAGCACGTCGGGCGGCGCCAACAGCAACACCAACCCTCTTGCCAGTGGTAATAGTGGTGGTGGCAGTTTCGGCGCCTCCGACGGGTCCACCAACGCAAACGGCACGACATCTGAATTCTCCGTGCAGGGGATTGCGCCCATGTTGACTTTGGCCTATTCAAACGACACTCCTTTCCTTGCCTGGAATCCCTCTGCGGGGGGAACCATCACCAACTATACGGTGTTTTGGGGGACGAACACCGGCGTTTACATTTTCGACCTCGCCGTCGGCACCCAAACCAACCTGGTGGTGACTGGTTTGACGGCTGGCACCGTTTATTATTTCTCCGTGGATGCCACCGCCTCCGATGGCACGGAAAGCCCGTTTTCCAACGAAGTCTGCTACACCAACCCCGCCGCTGTGCTCCCGCCGACTGCGCCGGGTGCCGGAGAAAGCACGGCAGGCGGCGTCGCAGGCAGCACGTCGGGCGGCGCCAACAGCAACACCAACTTTTTTGCCATTGGCATGATTGGTGGCGGCAGTAGCGGTGGCAGTTCCGGCGTCACCGGCGGGTCCGCCAGCGGGAATGCCTCGACCTCTGAATTCCCGGTGCAGGGGATTCCACCCATGTTGACTTTGGCCTATTCCAACGATACTCCTTTCCTAAGTATTCCAGGCGCGGCGGGGTCCACTCTCTCCATCCAAAGCTCCACCAACCCGCTCGATCCAGTTTCATGGACCGACATCACCGATCTGCCCATCACCAACGCCGCCGGTGGCGTGGCGACCTATCCCGGCGCGCGTTTCTATCGCATCCAAATTTTCCAGCCATGACAACCAAACAGTATTCCATCTTCGGAGCGTTGGTCGCGGTCCTCCTCGCCGCAAGCGCAGATGGACAGAATGGATCGTTTCTGGCAATCGTTAAAGCGCCGCCAGCACTTCCTCCCAGTGCTCCGCCGCTTTGACCTTCGGCCAGATCTTCTGGATCCTGCCGTCCGGCCCGATCAAAAACGTCGCCCGTGCCGTCCCCATATATGGTACTCCCATGAAAGTCCTCGGCCCCCAAACGCCGTAAGCCTCGACTATTCTTTTGTCCTCATCCGCGAGCAACGTGAACGGCAGCTTGTGCTTCTGGACGAATTTGTCGTGCGACTTCACTTTGTCCGTGCTCACGCCGAGAATGACCGCCCCTTTCTTTTTGAATTCGGCCCAGTGATCCCGAAACGCGCAGGCTTCCTTGGTGCAACCCTGCGTGTCATCTTTTGGGTAAAAATAAAGAATCACGTTCTTCCCCTTGTAATCCGACAGGGAAATCCTCCCTGCGCCATTTGTTGCTGCGGTGAACGATGGAGCGATGTCGCCTTCCTTGAGCTTGAATTGCAATTCATTGGCCATAACAAAAGGACATTGCGTGCAGAAATTGATTTGTTGCAACCAACCGTTGCAACTTCCGATGCAAAATTCGTAAGTGCTTGATACACAATATGGCGGAAGGGGTGGGATTCGAACCCACGTTAGGGTTTCCCCTAAGCCTGATTTCGAGTCAGGTGCCTTCAACCACTCAGCCACCCTTCCGCCGCAAGTTCGAAATCGGGATGCCAATATGCCGCAATCCCGGCGCGGGGCAAGCGGATTTGGAGGCCCCAGAAAATGAACGGGAGGAACTTACAGCGTTGTCTTTCCCTCCGCCTTGGCCTTCGCCCATCTGGCTTTGGCCGCCGCAGCAAGTTTGGCCCTAACGGCCGGACTGCTGCGGCGATCGTTCTTTTTGGCTGCCTTGATTTTGGCCCACCTGGCCTTGGTTGCGGCAATAATGGCCGCCCTGCCGGCAGCGCTCAATCGCCTTTTGCCCTTCCTGGCCGGCTTGGAACCCGTTGCCCGGTTACCTCGATGTTTGGCCCAACGCGCTCTGGCAGCGGCGGCAATCCTGGCCCGTCCAGCAGCCGAGACGCGACGGCGGGGTTTCTTTGGCGCCTCATCGGTGAACGGGGAGGGAAGATCACCTCCAGCAGCAGCGATTGAGTTGATCTGGCTTTGCAGCGCCTCAATCTGTTTCTTGATGGCGATGATGTAGTTGAGTTGGCTTGTCGTTAAACTTGAAAGGATACTCATGGGTGATTGTTTAATGCCGGAGGGGTTTGGAGTCAATGAGGAAGATCGGGCGGGCGCCCATGTAAAATGACCACCCATGAGCCAGCGCGCCATCCGCCATTTGAGTTCCGACCCGGTAATGTCGGGATTGATCGAAAAAATCAGGCCCATTGGTTTGCGCCCGCGCCGCCTCCCGCCCTTTCAGTCACTCACACACGCCATCATTCACCAGCAATTGAACGCCACTGCCGCCGGAACAATTCTTGGAAGATTCAAGAAGCTGTTCCCGGACGATGAATTCCCCGCTGCCGGCCGGGTGGCAAGGACTTCAGTTGACCGGTTGAGGACGGCGGGTCTGTCGCGTCCCAAGGCGGCCTACATCATTGATTTGGCGAAGCGTTGCCACGCGGGGCTGATGCCCAGCATCGGCGAGTGCGACCGGCTCGAGGACGAGGAGATCATCGCCAGATTGACGGAAAGCAAAGGCATTGGACGCTGGACGGCAGAGATGTTTCTCATTTTCAATCTTGGACGCCCGGACGTCCTGCCCGTGGACGACCTGGGAGTCCGGCGGGGCTTTCAGATCGCATACCGAAAACGCGAACTGCCGGGGGCGGAACAATTGGCCAAATACGGCTCGCGCTGGGCTCTTCATCGCACGCTTGCGGCCCGCTGCCTGTGGCGGGCGGCCGATTCAGGCGTGAACCCAAATTGGTAGTTTCTCAGGCGGGCGGGATGCGGTGTTTGGGCTGGGTTTGGCGAGCAGTCTCCGGTCGCCCCGGAACTGGATTCGCGCGGGCGGTTTCGCAGGCTGGACGGCGGCGAGATGACGGTCAGTTCTTGATGCTTTTCAACTCGCGCCGCAAGAGGGCGTTTTGGTCAAGAGCCTTGGCCAATTGGGCGCGCAGCTTCTTTTCGTCCGCGCGGGCGGCGGCGAGTCGGCGGTCGCATATCCGAAGTTCAAGTTGGGAGATGAAGTGCCGGGCGTTTTCAGCCAGAGCCTTGGCCAATTGGGCGCGCAGCTTCTTTTCGTCCGCGCGGGCGGCGGCGAGCTGGCGGGCGCAGAGCCGAAGTTCAAGCTGGGAGATGACGTGCCGGGCGAGGATGCGCAAGGCCCGCTTTTGCACTGGACGAAGCTGGCGCGGTTTGTTGTCCAGAACGCAGAGCGCGCCGAGTCCATAGCCATCGGGGGTGATCAGCGGAGCGCCGGCATAGAAGCGGATTTTTTGGGCGTTGGTGACCATCGGGTTCCGTTTGAAGCGAACATCTTTCCAGGTGTCCGGCACAATAAACAGATTTTTGCCCAGGATGGCGTGGGCGCAAAATGAAATGTCGCGCGAGGTCTCTCCAAAGGTCACTCCCGTCTTGGATTTAAACCATTGGCGGTCCTGATCCACGAGGGAGATCATGGCAAAGGGGGCTTCGCAAATGCTGGCGGCCAGGTCGGTCAAGTCGTCAAAAACCTCTTCAGGCTCGGTGTCCAGCACGTCGTATTGCCAAAGCACTTCAAGGCGTTTGGTTTCGTTCTTTGGGATGGGCGCTGGCATTATGATAATTATTTATATGACGTTGCCCCGATTTTAGGCGGCATTCCTGGCAATTCAAGCATTATTTGTGGAAAGCGAGTTGACTCAAATTAAAAGACACTGGGGGAGCGAAACTGAGAGGAGGCCAAAAGGGTCGTTGACTCATGGGAAAAAGACACCAGGAATTGGTGTGAATGAACATGAGCAAAGAACTGA
>JBEKOF010000360.1:0-4027 GCA_049522055.1 Verrucomicrobiota bacterium
CTCAACCAAACGAAAACCGTCTTTCCAGGTTCCCAATTGCGCCTGCACCACTCCATTCGGGAGGCATCTTGACGCAAAAAGCGGACATTTTGATTGACCCCTATGTCAGGAGTTCTGGAATCTGGTACGCTTTCAGCGACTCCGCCGTCCCGTCGAAGGGACCGGGCAGGATTTCCGGGGAACCGTTGGGTGGGTCCGCCGCAAAAGCGCTCGCAATGCTAACCGCGGGCACAGTTGCCGCCAGGGTTTTGATCGCCGTTCGCCGGTTCATGAACATAACATTTCCTTTCGTTTTGATTTGATGCCAGTTGAGTTGGGATTTAGTTCGGTTGACACCGAAGCCGCCAGGAGTGCCAACGATGAGCCAGATTGGATTATTTTCATAGTTCGCCTGAGCTGACTGTAACGGATCTTATGTGTATTTTTCCTGAAGGACATCAAGATTCAAGATATTTGTTGTTGGCTGGAATTTAGAATGTGTTAAAACAGGAACCATGAACACCAAACTCCAATACCTCGTCCTTCTCCTTGCCCTTGGCGCCGCCGAACGCAGTCGGGCCGGAAATCCCATTCCCGAGACTTCCGTCCCCACCGTCATTGTCAACACCAAGTCCGAACCAGTCACGGCCGGGAAATTCCAGCCAACCTGGGATTCGCTCAAGCAGTACCAGGCGCCGGAATGGTTCCGCGATGCCAAGTTCGGCATCTGGGCGCATTGGGGTCCGCAATGCGCGCCGGAAGACAGCGACTGGTACGCGCGCAACATGTATATTCAAGGCCACAAGCAAAATGTTTACCACCTCGCCCACTACGGCCCGCCTTCCCAATTTGGATTCAAGGACGTCATTCACACCTGGAAAGCCGAGAATTTTGACCCGGAAAAACTCGTGGCTCTCTACAAACGAACCGGCGCGCAGTACTTTGTCGCGCTTGCCAACCACCACGACAATTTCGATCTCTGGGACAGCAAGTATCAGCCCTGGAATGCCGTAAAGATTGGCCCGCAGAAAGACCTCATCGCCGGTTGGGCCAAGGCCGCGCATGATCAAGGCCTGCCTTTTGGCGTCAGCATCCATGCCTCCCATGCGTGGAGTTGGTATGAAATCGCCCAAAGCGCCGACACAACCGGCCCTCTGGCGGGTGTTCCTTACGATGGGAAGCTGACCAAGGCCGATGGCAAAGGCAAATGGTGGGACGGCCTCGACCCGCAGGATCTATATGAACAGCGCCACACGCCCAGCCCTAACTATGCCAATGCCAACGCCATCCACAGCCGGTGGGATTGGAATAATGGCGTGAGCCTCCCCGATCAGGCCTACTGCGACAAATTTTACAACCGCACGGTTGACCTGATGCACACATACAAGCCCGACTTGATCTACTTTGACGACGACGCCCTGCCGCTCTGGCCGGTTAGCGATGCAGGGTTGAAAATTGCCGCCGAGTTTTACAACTTCAGCATGAAACAGCATGACGGCAAACTGGAGGCGGTGATTCTCGGCAAGCAACTCAACGACGAAGAGCGCAAGTGCATTGTCTGGGATCTCGAACGAGGGGCGGCCAACCGGATTGAGCCGCTTCCCTGGGAGACGGACACCTGCATTGGCAACTGGCATTACGAGCGGGCACTCTATGACGACAATCGCTACAAAAACGCCGCGACCGTCATCCGCCTGCTGGCCGACATCGTCAGCAAAAACGGCAATCTCCTGCTCAACATCCCCGTTCGCAGCGACGGCACGATTGATGACAAGGAGGAGGCGGTGCTGCAAGGCATCGCCGCCTGGATGGATGTGAACAAGGAATGCATTTTCGGCACCCGCCCGTGGAAGGTTTTTGGAGAAGGCCCGGCCTCGGAAGGACCGGCAGGCCAGGCGGGCAACTTCACCGAAGGCAAGGGCAAGCCGTTCACCGCCGATGACGCGCGTTTTACCACCAAAGGCGGGATGCTCTATGCCATCTCTCTGGGCGCGCCGAAAAAGGATTTGCAAATCAAGTCAATGGGCACAGCGGCGAAATTGTTGGACCGGCCCATCAGCAACATCACGCTCCTGGGCAGTGATGAAAAAGTGCAATGGTCGCAGGCCGCGGAGGCACTGACCATCAAAGCGCCGGCAAAATCACCCAACGACATCGCCATCGTTTTCAAGGTGTATGGGACAGTGCGGCAGCCGTCTGCTCCCTTCCCGGATGCCACAGGTGTGGTTCCACAGTAAATCCCAACAGAGAATTTGTCCGCCATGAAGACTCCGTTCACACGCCGTAAATTCCTGAAAACATCGGCGTTCGGCATTGCCGCCGGTGTGGGCGCGCCTTTGTGGCAATCACATTCCCGTGCGGCGGTTTCATCGCCGCCCGCTAGCCCGGCTCCCGTCCCGATCACGCCTGGCCCGTTCCAGCCGACCCGGGAATCGCTCAAACAGTACCAGTGTCCGGAGTGGTTTCGCGACGCGAAGTTCGGCATCTGGGCGCACTGGGGGCCGCAGTCGGCTCCCGAGATGGGTGACTGGTACGCCCGGAACATGTACATTCAGGGGAACCGCCAGTACAACTACCACGTCAAAACCTACGGCCACCCGTCCAAGTTCGGCTACAAGGACGTGATCCCGACCTGGAAGGCGGAGAACTTCGACCCGGACTATCTGTTGGGACTCTACCGGAAGGCCGGGGCGAAGTTCTTCGTCAGCATGGGGGTGCATCACGATAACTTCGACCTCTGGAACTCGAAGCATCAGCCGCGTTGGAACGCGGTCGCCACCGGACCGAAGAAGAACATTGCGCTTATGTTCAAGGAGGCGGCGTTGAAGCAGGGCCTGCGCTTTGGGGTCAGCCAGCACTTGCACGCCAGCTACGAATGGATGGCGACCTGCTTTGGGAGTGACAGCGCCGGCCCGTTGGCCGGCGTGCCCTACGACGGGAACGACCCGCAGTACGCCGACCTTTACCACGAGAAGCACGAACCGGCGGCGCAGGCGGGGGATGTCAGCAAGGTGCCGGAATCGTGGAAGCGGCAGTATCTGCTGCGTCTCCAGGACCTGATAGACCAATTGCAGCCGGATCTGATGTATCACGACGGGGTGATCCGGTTCGAGCAGTACGGGCTGAAATTGGTGGCGCATTTGTATAATCAGAGCGCGGCGTGGCACGGCGGCAAGGTGGAGGCGGTGTACACTTCCAAGGGGTTGGAGGACTGCCAGGCCGGCACCGCGGTGCTCGACTTCGAGCGGGGAATCGCAGAGGGCATCTGGCCCAATCCCTTCCAGACCGACACCTGCATCGCCAACTGGCACTACGACCGGGACGCCCGCTACCGGACGCCAAAGGAGTGCATTGACCTGCTGGTCAACACCGTCAGCCGCAATGGCACCTTGCTGCTGAATTTCCCGCTCAAATCGGACGGGACGCTCGATTCGACGGAGAGGGGAATTCTCTCCGAAATCACGGCGTGGATGGCGGTCAACAGCGAAGGCATCCACGGCACCCGCCCGTGGAAGATTTGCGGCGAAGGCCCCAGCCTCGAGGGAGCCGTCAGGGACACCAGCGCTTTCAAGCCGTTGCCGCCCATCCCGGACACCTCGCCGGGCGCCACGCGATCCGCTGGTGCGCGCGACAGCGGCAACAAGCCGTTCACGGCGCAGGATGTGCGATTCACGACGAAGGATGGCGCGCTCTACGCGTTCGTGATGGGCTGGCCGGAATCGCCGAAGGCCTTGATAAAAGCTCTTGCAAGCAATTCACCGCAGGTCGCCGGCAGGAAAGTTGCCGGGGTATCGTTGCTCGGTTACGGTGGCGAACTTGAATGGTCGCAAACCGCCGATGGACTCGCCGTCAAGCTGCCGCAGGAAGCCTCGGGCAAACACGCGGTGACATTGCGCATCAAAGGTCTGCTCGCATGAAGTTATGAAAATGAAGCAATGCTTTTTCTTTTTCAGGGCGCCTCGGCGTCGTTGGTGCGGCGCGGGAATGACGTTATTGTTGCTTGCTGGTATAAGGGCCGACATTGCCAGTGCCCAAACTCCAGAACGGC
>JBEKOF010000361.1:0-4017 GCA_049522055.1 Verrucomicrobiota bacterium
AGGCACGGACCCCCGCCGACTTAATTGCCGCCATCGGCCGGGCTCTGGCCAGCGTCACGCCCCAAGACGCCTTGGGCTGGTTTGTCTCATGCAGCTACAGTTTTTGTTGAAACGCTCTAAAGGCATTTTGCCCACCCTCGTTTTGGAATCATGGCAACGGTAGGGACGCCTCGCCGAGGCGTCCGTCGTGATTTTACCAACACTGGTTTTGGAATCATGGCAAGGGGGTAATTCATCCCAAAAACGCCATTTGCGTTTTTCATACATGAGTAACCCAATCATATTACTCAGCTTCCACCTCCTCTGCGGTTCACTTTTAATTTGTAATATGCTCGTATGAAAATAGTTACAACTCAAACAGCTTGGCGGTTCTTGCGCCTTCCCTCGAATAATACCCCCCCCCTCTAAAACCTCCGATTTCTCCGTTTTCTCCGTTTTTTTGAACGCACTGTTCCGCCTTCCGGCAGCCTCTCCTTCATCTGCTCCTTGTCAATCATTTGCGCATTTGGAGCAGTTCGGTCTTGGCGCCCAGGAAATCGGGGGAGGATTGCAGGGCCAGCTCGAATTGGGCTTTGGCCTTGTCGGGTTGGCCAAGGCCCAGCAGGCTCAAACCGGAGACATAATGCGCCAGGGCGGATTGCGCGCGGGGAGAGGGGCGCTCGCCAGGGGTTTCCGGCGGGGGCGCGGCCGCGGAGCCGGACTCAATCGCGCGGTTGGCGGTTTCCAATAAACCGCGCAACGCGCTGTCGGCGTCGGCTGTCTGGCCGAGTTTTCGATTGGCCAGGGCTTGATAATATGTTTCCACCTGGCGATCCAGCGCACCACGGCGCGCGCCGCCGGGAGCGGAAGAGGAGGTCAAGGCTGCCTGCCAGGATTGCCTGGCTTTGGGCGTGTCGCCCAGGGCGTCATAGGCGACGCCGATCCAGTAGGAGATCTGGGATTCCAGCCCCGGGCCGCGATCGGAAGGGAGGTTGTCGGGAATGTCTTTGGCGGCCTGAAAATCGGCCAGGGCGGCCTGGAACTGCCGCGCGGCGAGTTCGCGCCGTCCG
Source organism: Verrucomicrobiota bacterium (assembly GCA_049522055.1). GTDB lineage: Bacteria > Verrucomicrobiota > Verrucomicrobiia > Limisphaerales > Palsa-1400 > JBEKOF01. The sequence goes on from JBEKOF010000361.1 coordinate 1,050, forward strand.
CGCGCCAGATGGGCGTTGACCCAGTGTTCGGCGACATCGAGAGTGCCGCCCTCCCAGACGGAGAAAATGCGGCCGGTCATAAGCTGGATGGCTTCGTCAAATTTGCCGGCGAAGACCTTGAGGCCGATTTCCCGCGAGAGGGAGTCGTCGCGCCGCAACACGGTGCCGTGGTTTTGCTCGAGCAAGGCGAGACGCTTTTCCGGGGAGGCGCCGGTGGCGGCGTAGAGCTGGTCCAGTTCGGTGAAGTGCATGGCATACTTGACGGGGCAGGCGACGGCCTGTTCCAGCTCGGCGATGGCGCGGTTGGTGTCGGGCGAGGGCTTCTGGTGGAGGAGGGCGGTGGCAATGTTGCGGTGGACGATGGCGAAGGAGGGATCGAGTCCGGCGGATTGTTCCCACAACTTCAGGGCCTCGCCGGGCTGCCAGTCGAATAGAAGATTGCCGAGGTAATAGGGGGCGCGCGGGTCTTTGGGGTTCAATTGCATGGCGCGGCGCAACGCGGGGATGGCCTCCCATTGGAATGGAAAGACGTAGTCGGGGGGCAGATCGGAGGCGCGTTTGCCGTACTGGGCGATTTGCGCGGTGTCAGCGCGCCGGTCGGCGGATTGAAGGTAGTAAAAGGCCAGCGGCGAGACGGGGGTCGTGTTTTTGGCGGGGGCGGTGACCAGTTGCAAAACGGCGGCGGCGTCGTCGCGCAGGCCGACGTCGTCAAACTCAACGGCAGTTTCCAGAGCGGCGGCTGGGGCGCGCTCCACGTTGGGCATGAGTTCCAGGAGGGCCTGCTGGTCGCCGGCGAGCCAGCGTTCGGCCATGAGGCGCATGTCGAGGGGATCGGTCTTTTGAGCGGCGAGGTTGAGAACGGCCAGAGCTTCGCTGGTTCGTCCGGTGTGGCGGAGAGCGGCGGCTTTGAGGGTCAGGGCGCGGATGTTCAGGCCGTTGGCGTCGAGGGAGCGGTCCAGGGCGTCAAGGGCGGCGGGGAAGTCGGCGCGGGCGGTGGCGATTTCGGCGAGGGAGTAATAGGCGGGGCCGCGCCAGGCCTGGCTCCAAGTGGCCTTGGCAAAGGCGTCTTCGGCGGCATTGGTTTGGCCCTGAGCCTGCAAGGCGAGGCCCAGGTAGTAGAACGGTTCGCCATCTTTGGGATCGGTGTAGTTGGCGGTCAGCCGGGCGAGGGCTTTGCGAAAATGATCTTCGGCCTCGGCAAAGCGGGCCTGCTTGAGTTGGCGGATGCCCAAAGCGGTGTTGACGCGGGCGTCGCCGGGGTCGCGGCGCAAGGCTTCCTGCCAATACGGCTCCGGGGAGACGCCGGGGGCGTGGAATTGTTCGATGCGCTGGCCGGCGAGATAGAGTTCCTCGACGGTGCTGATGTCCTTGGGAGCGGGAGGCGGGACGACGGGCTTGGGCATGTCCATGGGAGCCAAGCGCACGGGGGAGTAGGAGACCAATTCACGCGCGTCGGCGGAAAGGGCGGCGTGAAGCGCATGAGGGTCGGCTCCTTCAGGGAGCGGGATTTGTTTGACATAAGGTTTGCCGGGGCTGATGGAGATTTGTTCGCGCAGCAGGATTTGGGGGCCGGAGGTGAGGGTGACGAGGGCGGCATCGTGAGCCGAGGTGACGCAGAAGCCGACCTTGGCGAGGTGGTTGGTGGTGATTTCCAAATTGACGGCGGCGTCGAGATTGGCGTTTTTAACGCCGTCAATGTCGCGGAAGGGGTACCAATTCATCTGGAAGGATTTGGTTTCGTAAGGTTGCAGCCAGCTGTAATCGGGCTGGTTGTCGGAGTAGGCGCCGACCATGAGTTCGATGTAGGGGCCGTCATCGTCGGTCAGGATATGGTCCCACATGTGTCCGCGCGGGCCGCTGCCCCAGGTCCAAAACTTTTTGCCGGGAACAAAGTGGTGGTCGGCGATGCTGAGGATGCCGGCTTGTTTGCCGTGATCGTAGCCGGCGAAGAAATCGTCCTGGTAATTCCAAGCGAACATGGAGCCGGCGGTGGGATGGCTGGAATACCAACTGACGTCCGTGCCGTCGGGGAATCCGTCGCCGCCGGAACGGCCCATGGCAATGGGCCAGGGGGTGAAGTCGCGTTTGCCGTGGCCGGTGACATATTGCGTGGAGGGCGGGAAGATGACCTGGTAATCATTGTCGGCGCTGACGGCGACGTTGGCGAAGCAGAGCATGGTGTTGGGAAAGGGGGTGCGATTGAGAATGCGCACGGAACATTCCAGGTAGGATTTGCCGGGGTGCAGCGTGTAGCCCACGGCCCAGCGCATCCGCTGGCGCAGCTCCAACTCCCCCACCCAGATGGTGCGGCCGCCGTCGGCGTTGGTCTCGACGCGGTATTGAACCGGGAGGAAAGTGCTGGCTCGGTGGTGATGAGGGATGTTCCACTCGATGCCGCCGGAAATCCAGGCGCCGATCAGGCCGATGAGGGCGGGTTTGATGACGTGCTGGCGATAGATGAAGTTGTAGCCGTTGCTTTTGTCCACCGCCTCAAAGAGCCGTCCGCCGATGTCCGGGAGGATGCCGATGCGCAGGTACTCATTTGCCAGATAGACGATGCGGTAGGTTTTATTGGTCTTGGCGTGGGTGAGGGTGTCGTAAAGGGGATAAGGATAGATGCGGCCCGCGGCCCCCTGGGAGTCGCGGCCGAAGTAGAACATCGGGTTTGGCTCCGGATCGCCGGCCAGGTAGGTGGGGATCACGATGTCCTGCTCGGTGGCTGTGACGGAGGAATCGGCGGCGGCGGCCAGGAACGGGATGGCGCAAAGCAGCGCGGCGGCAGCATTGCGCAACGACGGGGATTTGGTTTGTGGATTATTCACAAATAGAACTCCTTTGATTGGGAAACATGCTTTCATGGCAATTCGAGCAGGTAGAATTCTCGCGGCTGGTTGGGGCTTGCCGGGTTGGTGAAGTCAAAGTTGCCGCTGGCATCGAAGAGATTGGTAAACACCGGAACCCAGTTGCT
>JBEKOF010000362.1:0-4007 GCA_049522055.1 Verrucomicrobiota bacterium
TCAGTTCTTTGCTCATGTTCATTCACACCAATTCCTGGTGTCTTTTTCCCATGAGTCAACGACCCTTTTGGCCTCCTCTCAGTTTCGCTCCCCCAGTGTCTTTTAATTTGAGTCAACTCGCCGCCCCGCCGGCCCGAATGGAAGTGTTTGTCAGGCGATTCTTTCCGCTTTAGGCTTTCGGCATGGGCACGGAGCAGGCTGAACGGCATTACCGGGGGGAAGCCGGCCAGCGGTATCAACTGGAGAAACGGGCGATACCGGAGGCGGCGATTCCCTGGGTGGCGCGGTTGCGCGCGGAAAAAATTTCCGCGCACGTTCGGCCGTCGGATGTGGTGCTCGAATATGGCGCGGGGTTTGGCTGGAACCTGGCGCGATTGGAATGCGCGCGCAAGCTGGCGTTTGATTTGGCGGATTACATTTCCCCTTCCATTCGCGCTTTGGGGGTGGAATTTGTCGCGGACACAAAGGCGATCTCAAACGGGTCGGTGGATGTCGTCTTATGTCATCACGTCTTGGAACATCTGACGCATCCCGCGGCGGCGCTGGAGGAGATGGGCCGAATGCTGCGGGCGGAGGGAAAACTTCTCCTCTTTGCCCCTTATGAGCGGGAAAGGAAATACCGCGCGTTTGATCCGGCGGAGCCGAATCATCATCTCTATTCATGGAACGCGCAGACTTTGGGCAACCTGGTCGTTGAAACGGGGTTTCGGGTCGTGGAGGCGGGGACGGGGCAATTCGGCTACGACAGGTTTGCGGCGGTGCGGGCGGCGAAAATGCGTTTGGGCGAAGGGGGGTTTCGCGGGTTGCGCGGGCTGCTGCATGTCTTGAAACCGGGGCGCGAGGTGCGCATCGTGGCGGCAAATCAGGAGATGTAATTCTGATGTTGGATTAACGCATTGACCCTCCGCCAAATATCTGAGAAATTTGGGAGATGGGCAAAGTCATCGTCAAGATCAAACTCACGAATCTCAAGGACGCCTTCCTCAAAACGGCTGGCGCGCGCAAGGCCAAACCGCGTGAAGTGGAAGTCGAGGCCCTGGTGGACACTGGCGCCACCCGCCTCTATCTCAAGCCAACGGTCATCAAAAAGCTGGGCTTGGAGCGAACCGACACCGTGCGCTCGCGGACGACCAACGGCGATGTGCTCCGCTACAAATACGAGCCGGTGAGGCTGGAACTGATGGGACGGCATGAGAACTTTGACGTCGTTGAAGTGCCGGAGGAAGTGCCCAATCTAATCGGGCAGGCGCCGCTGGGGGCGCTTGATTTTGTGGTGGACTCCCGCGGCCACAAATTGGCGGCCAATCCCGCCCACGGAGGAGAACAGATGACGGAGGAGTATGGCTCGCATGAAAATTGAAACGAAGCAGTTTCGGGTTTCCCCAGGCGCGAAGGTCAAACTCAAACGCTGGCCGACCCGGGTCAAGCCCTTCTACAAATCCAAGGCGCAATATCAAGAGGCGCTGGCCGGCAACATCGAGGAGATGGCCCGCCTCCAGAATCTCCTTTATGCCGACGGCACATACGCCCTGCTGCTGGTGTTTCAAGCCATGGACGCCGCCGGCAAGGATGGCGCGATCAAACATGTCTTGTCGGGCGTCAATCCCCAGGGGTGCGAGGTGTTCAGCTTCAAGAAGCCCAGCGCGCAGGAGCTGGCCCATGATTTCCTCTGGCGCACCACCATTTGCCTGCCCGAACGCGGACGCATCGGCATTTTCAACCGTTCCTATTACGAGGAGGTGCTGGTGGCGCGGGTGCATCCGCAAATTTTGCAGGCCCAGCGCATTCCCGCCGAATTGATTGACGTGCAAAACATCTGGGAGCAGCGGTATCGCTCCATCATCCATCTGGAGGAGCACCTGCGCCGCAACGGCACGCAGATCGTCAAGTTTTTCCTCCACATCTCCAAGGAGGAACAGCGCAAACGCTTTCTCCTGCGCTTGGAGGAGCCGGCGCGAAATTGGAAATTCAGCGAGGCGGACATCCAGGAGCGCGCCTTCTGGAAGGATTATATGAAAGCTTACGAGGCCTGCCTGGCAGCCACCAGCACCGAGGCGGCGCCGTGGCACATCGTTCCCGCCGATGACAAGGAAAACGCCCGGCTGATCATCTCCAAGATCATTCTCGAAACCCTCCAGGCCCTCAAGATGCAGTACCCGAAGGCGAGCAAAACGCGCCGCAAGGAATTGCAGGCCATTCGCAAGCAACTCACCAAATAGGCCTCCTGTCATTCCTGGCGGGTCTGGTCGTGAAGCTGGACATCACCCACTAGGATGTCGGCCACCGTGTTGTTATCGCGTTCGGGGCCGGTGACTTTGATTTCTCCCACTTTAAGCCCGTTGCGATAAACATTCAGGCGCTGGCCGGGCTTGGGCGCCGCTCCGGGCGGATAATTGATGATGACAAATCTGGCCTCGGTGTTGACCAGCGCCACATGCCCGGCGGGCAGGAGATCGGGAGTGATGATGGTTTTTCCCGCCGGGGGTTTTGCCGTTGATTTGGCTGCGGGCGCTTTCGAGGTGGCGCAACCGCAGAGCAAGGCGGCGGCGCAAAGGATTCCAATGACCATTCGCATGGATGCAGTAAAGACCCCCGCAGGCAAATCGTCAAGCCGCGCCGCTTCCCTGCCCGGGAGCGTGATTTAAGAACACGCGCCAAATGAAAGGGCCGGGCTTGCGCCCGGCCTCTTCACACACATCAACATAACCTAAATCCTGGTATTGCCCGGCGGCTGTCGAATCCACCGTCAATCACGCAACAAACCTACTGCCTGGCGGGGGGACGGCTAGTCCCCAAAACTGGTGACAATTGGAAACGGGATTGTATGGTTTGCAAACGCAGATTTTTTAACATCGCAACGCATTGTATGTCAATAGGTTACAAACCATAGCTTCAACGCGTTTGGCGATTGTATGCTGCGTGGCAGCTATGGTTTTATAACGACTGGGGGCGGCGGTGAGTTGCTGGATTGAACAGGCGGTGGTTTTGTTGTTGTGGTATGGCTTGGTGCTATTGTGGTGGGAAGATTTAAGGAGGAGGGAATAGATTGAGCTGGGATGTTCACGGTCGCGGATATGTCTGGGATTGAGAAATTAACTGTGATTGACATTGGAAACGTGAAGCGTTCTGACTGGGCGAAGTATTACCACGAAATTAGAGTTGAATGTCAGGAGCTTGCGGACCAGCTTCCAAAATAAGATTATACGACGCGCGGTTCTTTGGGCGGTGGTCGTCCTCCGTTCACCATCCGAAGCGCTCCATCATCCCCCCAAAAATGCAAACAAGCTGACGGTTGCCCGTCCTGTTGTTTACATATTGTTTGCCTATTTTATCGCCGGTTCCCTGCAGCCCCTGCTGGCCGAACAGCGGGGCGGCTCCGAAGCCGCACGCTGCGATTATGGATTTATCGTATCATTGGATTCTCGGGCCATCAACGTTTTCGATATTGACTGCCACGGTTGGCGCGGCTTGAATCGTCTGATACAAACGAATTTAGAGTGGTCGGAATGTTCGAAAGGAAACCGCTCAACGAAAGGACACATGCCAGACGTAGCCATTTGCCCATGCCAGCACTGCAATGGGCATATACAATTCGACGCCTCCAGCCTATCAAAAGAAAACGATAAAATCGCTTGTCCGCATTGCGGATTGGAAACGATTCTTTTTATTCCGCCGCCGCCGGACCCGAAGATGCAGGCGGTTCATTCCCCGCCGCCGCCGGCTAAAACAGCTAAACCAGAGCCTTTGGTTGCGCCGCAACCAGTCAAAGCTGGATATGACCGTGAGCGGGGTAATGGTGCGTTTGGGAAAAATAATGTTATGAAAAATACCAACATATTACTCGCTGGAATTTTGGCGGCGATGATTTTTATTGGGATCAGCAAACCACGAGTTGACTCAAATTAAAAGACACTGGGGGAGCGAAACTGAGAGGAGGCCAAAAGGGTCGTTGACTCATGGGAAAAAGACACCAGGAATTGGTGTGAATGAACATGAGCAAAGAACTG
>JBEKOF010000363.1:0-3973 GCA_049522055.1 Verrucomicrobiota bacterium
GGTTGTTTTGTATTTTTCATTCCTGTCGTGTGACAGGAAAAACTCTCCCAGCCAAGTTCTCTATTTTCCTATGGGATGGCTGTGACAAATGCTCAATGACCAATTCTCAATCCAAAGGTCCGGGATCCTAAATCGCTTCTTCGCCGACAGGAGTCTCCCCAAAAAGTCAAATGCACCCCCGCTCCGACCCCGAAGCGATGCCCCGCCGGCCCATAAATCACGAACCATTTCTCATTACAAAAAGTTTCCTTGACATCCAATAGACACTATGCTAACTTCATCTCGAAGGTCAATTCCATAAACCTTCACAACGAAGAAAAGGAGAATGACAGTTATGAGTCGTATCGGTAAAATCGCCCGCTTGCCCGGTCCCATCCGCGCCCAAATCAACGCCCGCCTCCAGGACGGCGGCCTGGGCGATGAAATCCTCGCCTGGTTGAATTCTATGCCCGAAGTCAAACAGGTCCTCAACGCCAGATTCCGGGGCCGCTCCATCACCAAGCAAAACCTCTCCGCCTGGTGCTTGGGCGGCTATCAGGAGTGCCTCCTCACAGAGGACATTCTTGCCCAGGCGGCGCTTTTGGCCGCAAGCACGCGGGAATCGCAAACACCATTCCCACGCGACCGCTCCCAGGCCATCTTGCCACCCCCGGTAACCCGCAATCCTAATCAAGCCTGAACAAACCTAATCAAGCCCAGTCAAGGCTAGTCGCGTTATTTTTTACCCTGCCTTCAATCCTTATGCCCTTCATGAATCGGCCGCGCAAAAAACCGGCCTTCTCTTTTTTGCTGGTTTGTTGAGCCTGGCAACGTACGATGCCCCCAGCCCGTTTAAAAGGTCTATGGATATGTCGCTTTGCCCACTTTGAACTTCCAATTCACCAATCCTGTCTGGCTCCTGACCCTCTTGCCGGCGCTCCCGTGGGTGGTTTGGCTCTCCTGCAAATCCGATGTCCAAGTCGGGCCGTGGCGTCATTGGTCCGCCCTGGCGCTCCGGTTGTTGGTCGTCCTGGCCCTGGTCCTGGCGATGGCCGGCTTGCAGTGGAAAAAACCCATGGAAGGCATGACCGTTTTTTACCTCCTCGACCGCTCCGAAAGCGTCCCCTCCCCACAGCAGGAATTGGCCCGCCAATATGTCATTGATTCCTCCAAGGAAAAAAAACTCAACGACACCGCCGGCGCCCTCGTCTTCGGCAGCGAGGCCGCCATTGAATTCCGCCCCAGCCCCCAGGTCGAACTGGCCAAAATCCAGGCCGTCGTCGGCCCGGATCGCACCGACATCGCCAGCGCCATCCGCCTCGCCACGGCCGCCTTCCCGGAGACCGGCCAAAAGCGCATGGTCCTCTTGTCCGATGGCAATGAAAACATCGGCGACGCCCTCTCAGCTCTCGCCGCCGCCCGTCCCCTCGGAGTCACCATGGACGTCGTCCCCCTGGGCGCCAACCGGGGCGGCGATGTCTCCATCCGAAAACTCACCGTCCCCTCCGGCTTGAAAAAGGGCACCACCTTCGACGTCAAAATTGTCGTCCAATCCGACGAACCCCAAACCGGCACCATGCGCCTCTATCTCAATGAAACTTATCTGGGCGAACAAAAAGTCGAGTTGGCTGCCGGCAAAAACCTCTTCACCTTTCCCCAAACCCTCACCGACGCGGGCTTCTACAAATATGACGCCCAGATCGAGGCCCCCATTGACTCCGTGGCCCAGAATAATCACGCCACCGCCTTCGCCACCGTGCGTGGCGACCCCCGCCTGCTCATCGTCTCCAGCGACCCCAAACAGGACGCCACCCTCCTGGCCGCGCTGAAAACCGGCACCCTCGACGCCCGCATGACCGACCGCCTTCCCCTCACCCTGGCCGAATTGCAAAGTTACGACGTCATTTTCCTCAGCAACATGGCCGCCGGTGAATTGGGCCTGGACGGCATGCGCCTCCTGGAAAGCGCCGTGCGCGATTTCGGTGTCGGCTTGGTCTGCATTGGCGGCGACCAGGCCTTCGCCGCCGGCGGCTATCGCGGCACCCCCTTGGAAGAGACCCTGCCGGTCGAGATGGAATTAAGCAGCAAAAAGGTCCTCCCCAACGGTGCCCTGGCCATTGTTTGCCACGCCACCGAATTCCCCGGCGGCAACGGCTGGGCGCGCGACATCGCTTACGCCGCACTGGACGCCCTGGGCCCCAACGACGAAATGGGCATCGTCCTCTGGGACGGCCGCGGACGCTGGCTTTTCCCCCTCGCCAAGGTCGGCGACAAGAAGGAAATGGGCAGCCTGATTTCCGGCATGAATCCCGGCGACATGATTGATTTCCAGCAACCCATGCAAATGGCCTTCGACGCCCTCACCAATTCCCACGCCAATCTCAAACACATGGTCGTCTTCAGCGATGGCGATCCGGGCGCCCCACAGAAATCCCTCGTCGCCGACATCGTCAAAGCCAAAATCACCATCAGCACCGTCATGATCGGCGGCCACGTCGCCCCGGACACCATGTCCTGGCTCGCCGCGGAGGGCAACGGCCAGTTTTGGCCCGTGGACTCCCCGTCCGACCTGCCTCAGATCTTCATCAAGGAAGCCTCCGTCATCTTGAAATCCGCCATCTTCGAGGAGCCTTTCCTGCCGCAAACCCAGATGTCCTCCGAATTGATCAAGGGCATCGGCCCGCGGGAGTTTCCACAATTGCTCGGCTATGTTTGCACCACCCCCAAAGCCCGCGCCGAAATCCCCCTGGTCACCCAAAAGGGCGACCCACTCCTGGCCCACTGGCAATATGGCTTGGGGCGCGCCGTTGCCTTCACTTCCGATGCCAAGGCCAAATGGGCCTCCTCCTGGCTGGGGTGGGACAAATACAAACAGTTCTGGCTCCAAGTCGCCCAATGGAGCCTCCGCCGCGTCGAAGCCGCCGATTTCACCACCGAACTGGCCGTGGACAAAGGCGAAGGCCACATCAGCGTCGAAGCTGTGGACTCCCGCGGCAACTACCGCAATTTCCTCAACCTCCAATCCCTCGTCGTCAGCCCCAAAGGCGACAAGCAAACCGTCCGCCTCGAACAAACCGGCCCCGGCCATTACGAAGCCAAATTCCCCACCAAAGACGTCGGCGCCTATCTGCTGAACTTGACCGACCGGGCCACCGGACGGTCCCAGGCCCTGGGGCTGAGCGTCAATTACTCCCCGGAATACGACGATCCAGAACCCAATTTGAGCCTCCTCCGCCGCCTCGCCGAATTGGGCGGCGGTAAAATCCTCGACCCCCAAACCGACAGCCCCTTTCTGCACGACCGGCAAAAAACTTTCCAACCGGAGGACCTTCGGGATTCCCTCTTGGGATTTGCCATTTTGCTTTTTCCTTTTGACGTCGCCGTGCGCCGCATCCAGCTCGATCGCGATCAATGGCTCAAGGCCATTCGCACCCTCCAGCGCTGGATTTTCTTCTGGAAGGGCGTCCCGCGCACCCAGGAGGCCGACACCTCCCTGGCCGCCTTGCTCACCCGCCGCGGCCAGGTCCGCGCCCAGCAAGCCCCGCCCGTGGCCCCGCCCAGCCCCGATTTGTTCCGCCCCGAAAAGCCCGCCCCCATCTCCCCGGAGCCGGCGGACGCGCAGGATCAAAGCCAGCCGGAGGACGGCAAAAAGCTTCCCCCGCAGCAGGTCTCCACCGCCAGCCGCCTGCTCGACGCCAAGCGTCGCGCCCAGAAGCGGGGAGGAAAAACTTGACACGCAGGCGGACTGATTTCTTGAACCCTAATCCTCATCTTTATCCGAATCCTGCCGAGCCCTCTCAGGGCAAGAAGGAAACCATGATTTGCATTCAGCTTGCCATTCTCCAACCCGCCCAGGAGCCAATTCCCCTCTGCGGGGTGCAGGACAGAATTCTTCAATTTTGATTTTTCGCTCTTTTTTTGTTGCCTTTTGCATATGCCATACACATATACTTCCGGCCATGGATTCCAAACCCACTCCGCAATCGCTCCTCCA
>JBEKOF010000364.1:0-3956 GCA_049522055.1 Verrucomicrobiota bacterium
CCGTTGACCCTCACCCGGCCCGCGGCGATGATCCTTTCGCTGGCCCGCCTCGAAGCGACGCCAGCCTGGGCCAAAATTTTTTGCAAACGAACCACAAAACAACTCCCCATTGCCGGTTCTAACTGCCGATTGCCGTTTTGGCGCGCACACCCGCCGCGACCGCGCCTGCCAAACCGCCGTCCAATTACGCCTCGGCCTTGGTCTTGCGGAGGCCGGTGACACGATCACCGGTTTTCCACTCGCCGCGCTTCCTCAGCACTTCCACCCGCTCAAACCGCTTCAACACATTGCGCTTGGCTCCTGAGGTGCTGGCCACTCGCAAGCTTCGATGTTGTGACATAAAATTTAAAAATGTTATTGCCGACCATTGCAGGATCGGTCTGTTCTCTTACCATGCCCCCGCCCAAAAGCAAATCGTTTCTTTCTTTCGCCCGGTCGTTTCTTCCCGATTTCACACGGTTGTTTTTCCTCTTCCAGGAAGGATTTTCCCAAGCGAGAGAAGCGGCCCCGTCATGGCCGTGGTCACGATGGCCATGATCACCAGCATCGTGAATACCGGCGGCGAGAGTATCCCCAGATCCAGGCCCAGGTTCAAAACTATCAATTCCACCAGCCCGCGCGTGTTCATCAGGGCGCCCAGCACAAAGGAGTCATGCCAGTTCTGGCCGGTCAATCGCGCTGCGATCATACTGCCCCCCAATTTGCCCAGCGTCGCCGTGAGGATGATCCCGCCGCAGAGAGTCCACCCCTTCCAATCCTCCAGCAGGCCCAGTTGGGTCCGCAAGCCGGTGAAGGCGAAGAACAGCGGGAGAAGCAGCGCGGAACTGAAACTCTCCAATTTCCCCCGCAAATGGGAACGAAAATCCGCGTTGGCCGGCATGATCACCCCGCCCAGAAAGGCGCCGAACAGCGCGTGAAGGCCGATCATCTCTGTGAACAACGCCCCGCAAAAAACCAGGATCAGCATCGCCACTACCAGGCCCTGTGTCGGCGCCGCCGCTTGGTGGGGTCGGACTTTGATAAAATGATTCAGCCACGGCCTTGCCAAAAAGCTCATGGCCGCGATAAACGCCAGAGCCAGAAGGATGGTGATGCTGAAGCTCTCCAGGCCCCCGGACCTCACCACCGCCACCACCAGCGCCAGAACGCACCACGCCGTCACATCCCCTATCGCCGCGCAGGTCAGAGCCAGGCTCCCCAGTGGCGTCGGCGTCAGGCCCCGGTCTTGCAGGATGCGCGCCAGCACGGGAAAGGCCGTGATGCTCATGGCGATCCCCATGAAAAGCCCAAAGGCAAGAAACGAAACTTCAGGCGCGGCCAATGGCCGATGGTACCGGTAGATCAACAGCGCAAAAACCACGCCCAGAAAGAATGGGAAAATCATCCCCACATGACTCACCATCAGGGCCGTGTCCGCCTGGCGGCGGGCCTGGTGCAAATCCAGTTCCATGCCCACCAGGAACATGAACAGGATCACCCCCACCTGGCTCAATATCTTCAACCCCCCCAGCGAGCCGCTGGGAAAGACGAACGCGAAAAAATGCGGCCACAATCCGCCCAGCACCGACGGCCCCAACACCAGCCCCGCCACCATTTCCCCGATCACGGCCGGTTGCCCCACCCGCGGCGCCAATGCGCCAAATACCCGGGCCAGCACCACGATCAGGATCAGTTGCAGCAGCAGCAGGCTCACCGGCTGCCGCAGGTTCTCCCGCAAGAGCAACGCCGCATGGAGCGCGCCGCCCTGCTGATTTGTCATCCCTGCCGGAGCGGATGTCCGCGACGGCTCCGATTCTTTCCCCATCCGGAGGGCGGCGCAGATGCCGGCCCCGAAGACCAGGAGAACCAGCAGGTATGCCAGCGCGATTTTCCGCATGATTATTTTTGATGGATGTGCGGTGCCTTCATGCCGCTTCTTCCAGTCCGAGCATATTTGCCTCTCCGCGCCGGGCCAAGCTGATTTTGGGGCGGCGTTTTTCTTCAGGGAGCGCCGGTTTCCTGGGCCGCGCCCATCGTGGGCTTAAAAATCCCAAAAAGAGCTTGACATCAGTTAACTATTATGCTATGGTGTTCGAATGGGAGGCAATGGGCAAACCGAATGCCGCAGCCAGTGGCAACTCGCCGCCACATCCTGTGGAAACCAGACACCATCTTTATCGTTAAAGTCCACCCTCCGTCAACCCCTGTCAAACCGATACGATCTCCAAAGTTATTCAACCGGTGGCGAGGAGAGCCGGCGCAAGCTCCCCGCAGCCGACGGTGAATAACTTTGGCGCGAAAATGAATTTGCCGCCGGATATGCTTGATGCCGGTCGCAATGCCACGAGCCGTTCACGGTCAAGTCAAACCCACGTTGCGAGCGTCAGACAGGGAACCCCGGTCGGCTCGTGCCGGCTGGCGCCGAGGTCTGAGAGAACATCACCCTACGAGGGTCACCGTATCGGTTGGATCCGGCGCAGCCAGTCAGCGCGGCAGACTGGAGAAACTATGAAAACATTCGCAGAACTGACTCACTTCGCCGGCTTGGACTGGGCGAAGGACCATCCCGATGTCGTGATCGTGGATCGCGTCAATTGCAACAATGGTCGGGACCTTCAGGCGGGCGAAGGACCATCCCGATGTCGTGATCGTGGATCGCGCGGGCCAGATCGTGGCCCAATTCGCATTCCCCCACAGCGCCGAAGGTTGGCAACGATGGCGCCCGTGCGTGCAATCCTATCCCGCGCTCGGGGTGGCGTTGGAAACCAGCAGCGGCCCCGCCGTCGAGCAGTTGCTGGAAAGTGGAGTGACGGTGTTTCCGCTGAACCCCCAAAGCGCCAAATCCTATCGGGAGCGCAAGGCACCCAGCGGCACCAAAACCGACCGACTGGACGCCTGGAGCTTCGCCGACGGGTTGCGCACCGACGGGCATGGGTGGAGACCGCTGGCGCCGCTGGATCCATTGGTGCAGGAGTTGCGTTTGCTCTGCCGGGACGAAGTCGAATTGACGCAGCAGCGCACGGCCCTGGTCAATCAAATCCAACAGGCTTTGAGCGAGTATTATCCCGCCGCGCTGCACGCCTTTGCCGATTGGACAGCGCCTTACACCTGGGAGTTTGTGCGGGCTTTTCCGACTCCGCAGGCCTTGGTCAAGGCGGGCCGGCGCCGCTGGGAGAATTTCCTCCACAGCCACAAGCTCTACCGGCCGCAGACCGTGGACGCGCGCCTGGAGGTTTTTGCCAAAGCCAATGAATTGGCCGCCTCGCCCGGAATCACGCGCGCCAAGAGCCGGTTGGTTCTCACGCTGGCCGCCACGCTCCTGGCGCTCGAAAAGCACTTGGAGCAGTACCGTCAGGCCATCGCCCAACTCTTCGCCGAGCATCCAGATCACCAGTTGTTTGGCTCCCTGCCGGGAGCCGGGGAAAAACTGGCGCCGCGGCTGTTGAGCGAAGTGGGGCAAGACCGCCACCTCTTTGACGATCCGCAAGGGCTGCAATGTGTGGCCGGAACAGCCCCGGTCAGCTCCCAATCCGGCCAGGTGGATCGGGCTCGAATCCGCTGGCATTGCAACAAACACCTGCGCTACGCCGTCCATCTCTGGGCCGATTGCAGCCGGAAATATTGCGCCTGGGCGCAAGCCTACTACCAAGCCCACCGGGAAAAAGGCAACAGCCATGCCTCGGCCCTGCGGCGCTTGGGCAACCGCTGGCTCAAGATCCTTTGGACGATGTGGCAGGAAGGCCAAACCTATGACTCCGAACGGCACGCCCGCAACCAACAAAAACACGGCTCGTGGCTGCTGCAACTGCACCCCGCCAAGGCCTAAATCCCATGCGAACAACTTCACCAAAAAAACGCTTTACAGCCCAGAGAACCTCCCAGTCAAAGCAAAAAACCAGGTTTGACCGCAAAGAAAGCGAATCCTAAGCAATCTGCTTATGATTGGAGAATTCAGACCAAATCACCCAGCCACCACC
>JBEKOF010000365.1:0-3939 GCA_049522055.1 Verrucomicrobiota bacterium
TGCGGCCGCTCTGGGAAAACGCAGAGCGAGTGCGGACCCTGGTCTCACACCCGTGGCTCGTCGAGCAAGTAAACGTTTCCGTAGCCAGAAATAGTGCAATTACGGACTAGAAATGGTATTAGTTATTGTGCTTAGATGGGTTCCATGAGAGGAGAGGAAAGAGGGGCAGTCAAATGCCAAAACGGGTGGCAAGACGCCACGGCATCGCGAAAAAACCCCTCCATCAACTCTATCGTTATCGCTCGGCCCTTATGCCCATCAACCATCCTCCCGCCAGTTTGTCCAGAGGGCCTGCCCTCAGTTATCTTCGCGAAGGTAGGGACGCCTCGCCGAGGCGTCCAGTCTTCCATAGCTTTAGCGAAGGAGGAAGCGAAGCCAGGGCCAGCCGCCGTCAAACGACTCCGCCACGCCCACCGTGTGCGAGCGCCCACCGCGTGCGTAAATTAAGCCAAATTTAACCAAATTAAACCAAAAAAAACACCCCCCATAACACGAAATGCCAAAAAATGTTGCGCCAACCACAGTTTCTGTTATCATTAGCCCCAGCGATGACGACGACTTCTGGCGCCATTCCCACCCAGGGGGCGATCTTACATAACCGGCTCGACAACACGCTGATTGAAGGAATCAATCTGCGGCTGGCGATGACCGGCTGTCCCACTTTTGGCGACGGCTCCATGAGCCGCTTTCCCAAACTGGCCGGCCCCATGTTTTCCCGCCAGAAGGAAACCATGCGCCTGCTGGCCGATTACCTCTGCCCGGCCGATTGGCGCATTGACCATTTCCTCCGCGAGTACCTTTACGACGCCGGCGTCCCCTTCCGATGGCCCGCCCGCACTTTCGTTTTGGACAGCCCCGGCCTGGCCCGCGAATTGTCCCTGCCCCCGGACCGCGATGAATTCTTCTCCGACATCATCCGCTCCTATCGCGTCCGCCAGGGTGTCCTGCACAATCCCGTCAACGACCGCCGCACCACCCAGGGCGTCTTTCACGTCGCCGAAGGCGGTTTGCCCGTGCCGGACGACAAATTGGCCGTGCCCAAGGAGGTCTTCGCGCGCTTGTTGGACGCCGCCTTGCAGCCGCCCGTCCCATTGCTCCGCCTGCCCTTCACCTCCACCCAGGAAGCCCAGGCCGAATGTTTCGTTTCCCTTTTGCTCCGCCCCGTCGTCTGTCCCGCCGTCCCCGGTTTCATCGAACAGAAATCCATGGAAATCCGCTTCTTCGCCCCGGGCAGCCTGGTCAGCAATCTCGATTTTATCGAAACCATTTTTGGCAACGCCGGCGATCCCTTCCTCCCGGAAAACGACGCCGCCTTGGACGTCCATCATTGGACCGGCCACACCGGCTGCGTCATCCTCGCCCCCCACCTGGTCACCCTCACCAAGAAGAATCTTGGCCTGCCCCACTGGGACCAAGCCTCCCCGCGCCAGCGCCGCGACGGGATGTGCTGGAAAACCGACCACGAAGTTTACAACAACGGCGCCGCCTTCAAGGTCACCGCCCGCGACGCCCGCGGCGTCATCGTCACCCTCATTGCCGACAACTACTTCGGCTATTGCAAAAAAGAGGTCAAAACCCAGATCAGCTACTCCGCCAACCTTTTTGGGCTGTGCGAGGAGGAACACGCCGGCGGCGCCCTGGTCTTTGCCAGTTACGATCTCGGCGAGGAATTCCTCGGCAGCACTCATGTCCGCTCCCGCGGCCATTCCTTCCAGGAAGTCCTCAAGCTGGCCGGCCCAGGCCTGGACGTCCATCCGGAAGGCTTTGCCACCGACAAAAAATACCCCGACATCATCTACGTCCCCACCGATGTCCGCTTTGATTTGCAAAAGCAAACCGTCTCCTGGCCCTCCCCGTCGGGCGATCGCTCCATCAAGCTCCTGGCCGACAAGGTTTACGTGCGCCCTTCCGGCTATTGGGTGCGCATGGCCCAGCCTTCCGTGGACCAGGCCTGGCGGCTCATCGGCACCGTTGCCGAAGGCACGTTCTGTCACAAACCCTGCACCGTCTCGGGCGGCGGCAAATCCGAAATCTCCAAATCCATCAGCAACGCCATCATCCACGGCCCCGTCTTCACCGCCGACTTCAAAAAAGACTGCGACCAGGTCGAAGCCTTGCTCGCCAGGGATTACTCCGACCGCTTCAAGGACCCCGCCAAAGCCGGCTCCGACAAGCGACCCATCCTCAGCCCGGAGCGCTCCCTCGGCTCGGTTGTCAAACTATTTACACCCTCCGAGCGCGACTACTCGCCCGACTTCAACCGCTGGCTCAACTCCATTCCCCAGTACATCCTCGAACAGGTCTTCGTCGTCAAACGCTTCTACAAACCCTCCTGGAACGGCAATTGGCGCGGGCATCTCAGCGTGGACATCATCAACGGCACCCCGGGCAACGAGCTCAAATGCGACAAACGCAAGCTCGTCGCCAATTTCCTCCGCGTCGGTTACGAGGCCGACGGCTCCTGGCGCGTCTTCGGCTTGCGCAAGGATTTCTTCCCCGCCGCCAAGGTCCAAATGGAGGACGACATCACCGCCTCCGTCGTCGTCCCCGCCGATATACTCAAAAATCTCAACCCGGATTATTCCGATCCCTCCGTCAAATTCGTCCACAATTGCGAAGCCCGCCTTTTCCAAAGGCCCGACGAGGCCATTCACCGCGGCTACGACAAGCAAACCGAAAAAGACCTCTCCGAACCCGGAAACTTCCTCTCCAATTTCGAGCCGTTGACCCGCGCCGACGCCCGCAATCTCGTGGACGATTCCATCGGCTTTGTCAAATATACCCAGCCCATGCGCCGGCTCATTCTTGCCGCCGCGAGCGGCGACGGCGTGGATTATTTCGTCTCCTCCTGCCATCGCCGGATTGTGGACGGCAAACCCTCCAACAACCCGCGCTACTTGCAGAAACGCCCCGATCTCGCCAACGCCCGCGACACCCATCTGGCCGAAATGGCCGCCCGCCTCCAACGCCGCATCCCCCTCGACGCCCCGCTTTACACCCCGGTCAACGCCGTCATGCCCGGCCGCCGCAACAATCCCCCGGACCCCGCTTCCCATCTCCGCTCCCTCGCCGTTTTCAATCCCATCCACTACCTGGAATTGCCCGAACTCTTCATGGAATTCATCTCCAGCATGACCGGCAAATCCCCCTCCACCACCGGCGCCGGTTCTGAGGGGGCCATGACCAAAGGCCCCTTCAACGCCCTGCCCCCGATCCTGGACCTCAACTCCGCCCTGGTCTCTTGCGCCCTCACCGGCTCCCACGCCTTCATTTCCGCCGCCGGTTACATCGGGCCGAAGGTCCGCGTGGACCACGACGTCAGCCTCCTCATCCCCGAAGTCTGGTGCCGCATGACCCCCGCCGAACGCCAGCCACAATTCCTTATTGATAACGGCTACCTCGAAAAATGCGCCGACTTCGATTTCGCCGGCAAAAAAGTCCTCGCCAGCCGCCTGGGCTGGCGCATCACCGCCAGCTTCGTCCGCGCTTTCTTCGGCCGCGTCTTCAACTACCCCTACGCCGTCTTCACCGAAGATACCTTGCGCCCCGAAACACAGGACCTCGCCCTCTTCGCCGACGGCATGGACAACATCGTCACCA
The DNA here is from genome assembly GCA_049522055.1 of Verrucomicrobiota bacterium. Classification (GTDB taxonomy): domain Bacteria; phylum Verrucomicrobiota; class Verrucomicrobiia; order Limisphaerales; family Palsa-1400; genus JBEKOF01. The sequence goes on from JBEKOF010000365.1 coordinate 3,601, forward strand.
CCCACCAACAGACCGCCGCCGGCTACTTTGCCGATGGCAGCGTCGAACTGGCCTGTCCCCCGTTAAAATGCCTCCTCCACATTATGGCCTATGGCGCGCACGAGGGCCGCGATGAAAAGCACCCCAAAATTCGCGCCCTCTTCACCAGGGAAAACATCATCGCCAGCGATTGGTACGCCGCCCGTCTGGCCGCCAAACAGCAGCACGACATCCGTCTCTGGCACAACCACGCCGCCTACCTGCAAAAATTCCTCAAGAAGAAAAACTACGAGGAAGAGGCCAGGCGCCTCGGCCTCGCCGCCAAACTGGAGAGCGCCTGGGAAATTTACCACAAGGTCA
>JBEKOF010000366.1:0-3889 GCA_049522055.1 Verrucomicrobiota bacterium
AGGATTTGCGCCAGCAAGCCGGGCGCGGCCAGGCTGTGATCGGCCACTTGGGCGGGAGCGGGCGCGATCCCCGGCGGCAGTTCCCGCCGGCTCAGGCGGACATACTTGGGCCGGACGGTTTCACAGCAACAGCTTGACGAATACCGCAAACAGATCGAAGAACTCTTCGCTCGTCATCCCGACCATGACCTCTTTGGATCGCTGCCTGGAGCCAAGAAGGTGCTCGCTCCGCGCCTGTTAGCCGCCATCGGCTCGGACCCCGCCCGCTACGCCAATGATGCGGTGGTTCTACAAGCCTTTGCCGGTACCGCCCCGATCAGCTTCCAATCTGGCCAACGCAACCAGGTCAAAATGCGCTGGGCTTGCGACACCTTCATGCGCCACACCGTGCATCTATGGGCGGACTGCTTCCGGCATGTCAGTTCCTGGGGGCAGGTCTATTACCAGAACAAACGCCATGCGGGGATGAGCCATGCCTGCGCCCTGCGCTGCCTGGGGCAACGCCTGCTTAAAATCGTCTTCCGCATGATCAGCGACAAGAAGCCTTATGACGCCGAGTTGCACGCGCGCAACCAACAGAAGCACGGCTCCTGGATACTCGCCTTGGCCAATAAAACCTCCGCCGCCTCCGCCGGTGAATAACTCCTATGAAAACCCACTTTACAAACCAGAGAACAGCTTGGCGACAGGGCTGGGGAATGGGGCGAACAGGGGAACACGCGGGGGGCGCGATGTCTTGTCTCTCGGACTGAAAGGCGCGGAGTGGAGCGGTCGCCCATTTGCGTAGGCCCAGACGCGCAGTGCGAGCGGAGCGAGACCGTGCATCGTAGCCGGAGCAAATGGGCGAGTAAGCGGAACGGAGAGGCTTTCAGGCTGAGGGACAAGCCAGAATCGGGGGCGGGATGAGTGCGGCGGTTTTGCGGAGCGGAGCGGAAGGGGGGGGGCGCGGAGCCGGAGCAAAAGCCGCCGCTCTCAGGACGCGGGGAAAAGCCTGTCTCAGACAATTCGGGACGGTGTAACGGAGCGCAGTGGAAGAGCCAGGCGGTGGAGCGGTTCGCCAAAAAGCGAAAAAATCAGTGGAAAGTGCGGCCCTTCATTTCATTCTGTCTCCAATCTGAACTCGTTGTATGGAACATCGTTGCGAAGGCGAAAACTGTTCGTAAGCGTGCCTCCCGAATAGGTAATGGTCACCTGAACAATGTATTCGCCTTTCTCCAAGCGAAAGGCGGGATCGCGTTTGTGTCGCTCTTGGGGTTGATCATAGCTGGCGTTGCTATATCCGAAACAATCGTCCTCGCCTTGAAAGCGAATCGCCACATCTATCCCTTCAACGACTCCAGGGTAAATTTCGCGGAATTGCAAATTTTGTCTATTATACGGGCTTAGTTGATTAGTCTTGAGGTCATACAACTCTGGAGGCTGAGGAGACGAAGTCCATCTTCCTTGCATGAGTTTCTTAATGAAAGGACGGCGATCTGATGTCATGAATTCAATGGTTGCGCTTGCCCTTAGGGCAGGCTCGCGATGAGTGAACCAGGCAAAGAGAGGCTTTGGCTTCGTATTCACAAGCGATACTCCGACTCCCCGGCATGGGGGCGGCCCTGGGTGAGTGTCTGTTTGCTTGGTTGTCAAAGAGAGCTTGGGCTTACGGTTACGTTCCACGAATAGAGCAACTGAAAGGCCGAATACACACCCAATCAGCGTTTGCGTCAATGGCGCGGCAAACACCGTTGTGAGGCATTTCCAGACTTGCAATGTTAGGATCATCATAATTCCGAGTTTGCCGGTGTTGAGCAAATTTGCAAGTTTTAAGCGTTGTGCGGCAAGCGAAACTCGATCACGAGCGGCGCAAGCTCTCCCTAGTGGTGGCGGCATGCCGCGTCGGGGCCTTCAAACGTGACGGCGGGAACCCGGTGACAGGGTGGCGTTGTCGGATTTCCTTACACCGGGGCAGCCTGTCTTCGACGATTTGAGACGGTGTAACGGAGCGGAATGGAAGCGCGGGCCGATGGAGCGGTTCTGAGCGCGTCATAATGTGATGATGCCCCAATCAACCAAGTGTTCCCACAGCTTTTCAGGCCATCCGGCTGTTGAGTGAATGATTCTTTGTACGTCAGCTCTATGGGAATCCAGTAGCTCTGTTTTGCTGAGTTTGCTCAATTCTTCCCATTTGCTGGCGGGCATCTTGTAAAGAGCGTTGTCAAGAAAGGCCGTTTCCAAAAGCGCAACCCCCGCCCGTTCAAATATGAACGCCATGTACCCGTTGAACCCTGACTTCCCGAAACCGAGCTTGTTTGGCTTCTCGTCAATTAGAACTTTCAATCGGTTGAAGTCTTTCTGATGGGCGTCTGGCAATTCTGAAATATCTTTGTAATAAGCAAGGATTGCCTGCCAGCCCTCCCCGTCCCCAGAGGGTTCCAGAAAATCCCAATTCATTTGTGCGGTTTGAATCTCTGGCTCGACGAAGGCTTCGCCCCGCTCCCAGGCAGCAAACATGGTCTTGAGCCTAAGTAACTGCAAATGTTGGCGAAACCCCAATCCATGCGCTTCAAATTGTCTCGTCTGGTTCGTGCGCCATTTGAGGAATGCTATCTGGTTCGTCAGAATGCCTAATGCTTGGTCCGTCCATTCCTCACGACAAATGACGCCTTCGATATACTCGATTTGCGACTTCCAGTGTCGAATCCAGAACGGGCCTTGCTCGTAATCGTGAAGTTGAAAGATCATCCTTTCGAGAGTCGTTTTATCACTCACCAATAGTCCAGGCAATGCGCCGCTGTCCTTTTGCCAGCGCACTTTGAGAAGCCAACTCAAGCTGTCTTCGACAAGTCGAGCGATGTCACCAAATCCAACATCTTGCCGCTGAAACCAAGCGCCATTTATTTTCATCGGTTCCCCAAAATACAAGCAGAACGGGTACTCATTGCGCTGCTTCGAGCAGGCCGGGCATAAAAGCCCGGACAATGTTGGGGACGATGCCGCCCATACAACGAGTGTTGTCTTCCCGCACTCCGAGCACGCAACCTGCGAATTTTGTAGGCCCGCGCTCATTGGGGATGAATCCTTTGAATTGTCGTCCAAGAAGGAACGGATGGCTTCACCCAGCTTATCCATAACTTGCTGTAAGACAGGCTTTGGAACATAATAGACAACAGGTGAACCGTTCACATTGGGGTAACGCTCCAGCAGCTTCGCCATCTCGCTTGGTAGAAGCCGCCTCCCCCCATCTACGTCCGAGAAGGCGAATGTGCCCCAATCCCAAAGCACCGCCTGCACCTTGAGATTCAACTTTTCAACCAATTCATGGGCTGAACTACGGTAAGGGACCCACGATGGATTTCTTTCGGATTCTTCCGTTTCTTGATCCCAAAACAACTTGCACGACGAAATTTCCAGGTCAATCTCTCCAAACCGCTCGGTCTGTGATGTGGTCAGATTGGTTTTGGCCACATCATAGGCCGCCCGAACTCGGGCTGATTGTCGCAAGAAGTCATTTTCATTGATTCCAGTATTTAAGTCAGCTTCCAGCAAGCGAAGCTCTGCCGCGAGCGCGGTTCTTGTTTTTTCCACCGCTGCTTCGCGCTCCCGCCAAATTTCAACCCTCCAAACCACCGCGCCCAGGCAGCAAACCGCGATTAACGCAGCGATTGCAGTTGGCCGGGTTAGACGGATTCCTGCCGCCTTTCCGCCTTCTGCTCGTTTCGGGGCCGGGATTATCCGGGCTGATTGGATTGCAGGTGCCGCCGGCCGATGGAGCATGGTCTGTTGGCCGCACTCCGGGCATTGAATCGCATCGCCGATTGCCAATTCTGGAAATGCGATTTGCTGTCCACAGTTGAGGCACGGGCACCGGAGGTACTTGATCGGTGAAGGCGATTTCGGTGGAGCG
>JBEKOF010000367.1:0-3864 GCA_049522055.1 Verrucomicrobiota bacterium
TGCGCTGCATCCACAGCAGCCGACGCTTGGACGAGTTCTGGAAACACCGGCTCAATCAACACGCCAAACGCAATGACACCCTCAGCCTGTCTGCTTAACGAAGAATTTTGTCCTGCACCCTTTTGCGGGCGACAATGTGGAATTTTCTGGAAACAAACCCGGCGGGCTGACAAGATGGGCGGGTGAACCCAATGTCCCGTCGAATCGTCCGCCCCGCATGAAACTGCGCTTCCTGGATCTGGCCATCATTCTCGGCTATTTCGTGGCCGTCATTCTCATCGGGCTTTGGGTTTCGCGGCGCGGTTCCAAAGACTTGAATTCCTACTTTCTCGGCGGCAAATCACTGCCGTGGTATCTGCTCGGAATTTCCGACGCCTCGGGGATGTTCGACATCAGCGGCACGATGTGGCTGGTTTACATCTTGTTCGTTTATGGATTGAAAAGCCTCTGGCTACCCTGGCTCTGGCCGGTGTTCAACCAGGTTTTCCTGATGATGTTTTTGAGCGCCTGGCTGCGCCGCTCCAATGTCCTCACCGGCGCGGAATGGATTCAAACCCGCTTCGGCCGCGGCCGCGGCGCCAACCTGGCGCACCTGAGCGTGGTCTTCTTCGCCCTGGTCAATGTCGTCGGCATGCTCGCCTACGCCTTCAAAGGCATCGGCAAGTTCGCCTCGGTGATGTTGCCCTGGCATTTCACCAGCCGCGCGACCGGCGTCTTCACCGACGCCAATATCTACGCCATGCTCATCATGGGGCTGACCGCTCTCTACGCCATCAAGGGCGGCATGATCAGCGTCGTCATCACCGAGGTCATGCAGTTCACCATCCTGTCGGTGACTTCCATCGCCATTGGCATCATCGCCATTTGCAGAGTGTCGCCGGCAGCCATTGCCAAAGCAGTTCCCCACGGCTGGATGAACCCGTTCTTCGGCTGGAAATTGGATCTGAACTGGGCCGGAATCCTCGACCAGGTCAACGCCGCCATCAAAAATGACGGCAACGAAATTTTTGGCCTGATGTTCGGCTTGATGTTTTTCAAGGGCATTCTGGCCAGTCTGGCCGGGCCTGCGCCCAACTACGACATGCAGCGGATTCTGGCCACCCGCTCTCCGCGCGAAGCGGGCCTGATGAACGGCATGGTCAACCTCGTTTTGTATTTCCCGCGCTACCTGTTGATCACCGGGATCACCGTCCTGGCGCTGGCGTTTTACATGCCCGATTTGCGCGCCATGGACAAGCCGGATTTTGAATTGCTCCTGCCCATTGTCCTGCGCGATTACATTCCCGCCGGCGTGCTCGGCTTGCTGCTGGCGGGATTGCTCGCCGCCCTGATGGCCAACTTCGCCGCCACGCTCAACGCGGCGCCCGCCTACATCGTCAATGACATTTACAGGCGCTTTTACAATCCCCAAATGACGCCCAAATCGCAGGTCAGTTGGAGCCGCGCCGTCTCGCTCGTCTTTTTGGTGATCGGCGTCTTTTTTGGCGCGCTGACGACCAACATCGCCGATGTGATGATGTGGATTGTCAATGGCCTTTATGGCGGCTACGTCATGGCCAACGTGCTCAAGTGGTATTGGTGGCGCTTCAACGGCTACGGCTATTTCTGGGGCATGATGGCCGGTCTTTTGAGCGCGATGTTCGTGCCGGGACTCGCCGCGCTTTGCGGTTTGCATGTCAGCAACTCCCTCTATTTGTTCCCAGTCATCCTCAGCCTCTCCGTGGCCGGCTGTCTGCTGGGCACGCTGCTCACCAAACCGGAAGACGACGCGGTTCTCGACAACTTCTGCCAGACCGTCAATCCCTGGGGCGGCTGGGGGCCGGTTCGCGCCAGAGTCATGCGGGAAAACCCCTCCTTCCGTCCCAACCCGGACTTCGCGAAGGACTGCGCCAACGTCGCCGTGGGCATCCTCTGGCAACTCTGCCTCACCGCGCTGCCGATATGCCTCGTGTTGCGCCAATGGCCGTGGGTTGGGGGCATTGCCGCCGCGCTGGCCGCCACCTCCGTGTTTTTGAAATTCAACTGGTATGACAGGCTGGAGAAAAATTGAGCCGTTCCTTTTCCATGGACGCAAATGAGCTGCACGACTTTTCCCGGCGCGCCGCCCATCAATTGTTCGGGCATATCCTGCCCTTTTGGAGCGGCCCGGCTTTGGATCAGCAGCAAGGCGGCTGGATGGGCTGGTTGTCCAACGACCTCAAGCCCGACCGCTCCCAACCCAAGGGACTCATCCTTCATTGTCGTATCCTCTGGGCCTTTTCGGCCGCCCATCAACTGCGGCCGCAGCCTCTTTTTCGGCGCATGGCCGATCGCGCTTTTGATGTTGTGACCAATCGCTTCTGGGACGCGTCCTCCGGCGGCGCCTTCTGGCGACTGGACGACCAGGGCCGGGTGCTGGACGACGCCAAAAAAATCTACGGCCAGGCCTTTTGCATTTACGCCCTGGCGGAATATCACCGCGCCTTCCAGGCCCGCGCCGCTTTGGAACGGGCCGTCGAATTGTTCGAGTTGATCGAGCGGCACGCGCACGATTCCGAACACGGCGGCTACTGCGAAGTCCTCCGGCGCGATTGGTCGCAGGCCAGCCCCGGCGCGCGGTTGAGCGAGAAGGACCTGCCCGAGAAAAAATCCATGAACAATCACCTCCACCTTTTGGAAGCCTTCGCCAATCTTTACCGCGTCTGGAAAAATCCGCGCCTCGCCCGCCGCTTGCGCGAACTGCTCCAGCTTTTTCCAGAGCGAATCCTCGATGCGCCCTCCTGGCATTTCCACCACTTTTTTGACGAGGCCTGGAACGTCCGGTCCGACACCTATACTTTCGGCCACGACATCGAGGGATCATGGCTGCTCTGCGAGGCCGCGGAAGCGTTGGGCGATCCCGCGTTGCTCAACAACACGCGCGCCACCGCGCTGCGCATGGCCGAAGTCGTGCTGCGGGAAGGCGTCGCCGCTGACGGCGGATTATGCTATGAAGGCAAAGAGGGAAAAATAATTGACGCTGGAAAAGAATGCTGGCCGCAAGCCGAGGCGGTGGTTGGATTCCTCAACGCCTTCCAACTCTCCGGCGACGCGAAGTTTTTCCAGGCGGCCCGGCGCGCCTGGGATTTTATCGAGCAACATCTGGTGGATCGCGTTCACGGCGAATGGTTCTGGCGCGTCACGCCCGAGGGCCGCGTGGACCCGGCCCTGCCAAAAGTCAGCGAATGGAAAGGCCCGTATCACGGCACCCGCGCCTGCCTGGAAACCCTCCGCCGCCTCAAGGCTCTCGGAGCCATGCAGGAACCGGGCTGAATTCGCCCGTGGGGCGAACGGATTTGGCGGATGGGAGACCAGCCGATTTTTATCCCCAAAAAAATCGGAGGAATCGGAGGCATCGGAGGTTTTGGAGGTTTCATTTTTCCTTCTATTTCAAGCGCAACTCATTGCACCGCACAAGTTTTGACAGGATTAACGGGATGCCCCCGGCCCCGGATGGCAGCATTTGAATCCTGTAAAGCCTGTGCATCTTGTCAACAATATGCATTGCCGCAAGAGAACGCAGCGCGGCGAGCCGCAACCAAAAGACCTTTTGGACAGGATGCACAAGATGAACAGGATTCTGAAATACAAGAACGGGAATAGACCGAGGCAAGAGCAGGACGTGCCGCAAAAGTCGCAAGGATCGCAAAGAAAAACAACATAAGTTCCATTGCGATGAGCTATGACGGAAAAACAACGAACAACCGACTTTGGACGTGGCGCGGAACCATCCCGAACACAAAGTCCGGCAACGCCGGTGGGCCAAAAGACTGCTCAAAGACAAGGTGGAGAATTTAATCCAAGAAACCCGCCAAGCCTGTGAGGGCCAACCGCAAGCCCAAGCGG